>DCBE01000010.1 GCA_002313325.1 Flavobacteriaceae bacterium UBA1115 | reverse complement strand
CGTATTGATAAATTTGGAGTGACCCAGCCGAATATCCAACGTTTAGGTTCCTCAGGACGTATTTTGGTGGAATTACCAGGCGCTAGAGATGTTGAACGTGTTAAAAATCTCTTGCAAAGTACCGCCCAACTTGAATTTTGGGAAACTGCTTCAAACCAGTTGTTTGGTACTTTTCTAGGGCAAGCAAACGAATTGCTTAAAACTGTATTGGAGGCTGAAAAAGAAGAATCCGAAACAGAAGTTTCAGAAATTGATGATTTACTGTCTGACGTAGCTGCTGCACGAGATTCCATTACAACCGTCGTTAATCCCATTTATGACTACGTAAAAGGTGCCGGTTATGCTGGTGGTCCTGTATTGATTCAAGTTGACGTTAAAGACCAACCAATAGTTGATTCTTATCTAAACCGTTCAGACCTACGCGCATTGCTGCCTACAGATTTGCGTTACACCAAGTTTTTGTGGGGAATCCCTGACGAAACAACAAATTTAGTTGACCTATACGTCATTAAGGCAAACCGATCCAATGAACCACCATTGAGTGGAAGCGTTATTGTAGATGCTGCACAAACCTATGATCAATTGGGCGCTGCTGCAGTTTCCATGCAAATGAATGGCAAGGGCGCACGTATCTGGGAAGAAATGACTGGTAAAGCTTACCAAGAAAAGAGCAATATTGCAATTGTCTTGGACGATATAGTCTATTCCGCACCAGGAGTTTCTAAGGGTGCTATTTCAGGTGGTCGCTCTGAGATATCCGGACAATTTTCTCTTAATGAAGCCATAGACTTAGCCAACGTACTTAGAGCTGGTAAGCTACCAGCTGCTGCTGAGATTATTCAATCTGAAATCGTGGGCCCATCACTTGGACAAGAGGCCATTGAAAGTGGTGTTAACTCATTCGTAATTGCGCTGTTGCTCGTACTTGCGTGGATGATTTTCTATTACGGTCGTGCTGGTCTTTACGCAGACATTGCTTTGAGTTTAAACATTATTCTTATCTTAGGTATTCTCGCTGGATTAGGCGCTGTACTTACACTTCCTGGTATTGCAGGTATTGTACTTACAATTGGTATGTCGGTTGATGCGAACGTGCTTATTTTTGAGCGTATTCGCGAGGAGTTGGCTAAAGGTAAAGGACAAAAACAAGCAGTATCGGATGGATTTAGAAACGCCTTGTCATCTATTTTAGATGCCAACATTACTACTGGTCTTACTGCATTTATCTTGTTTGTGTTTGGAACAGGCCCAATTAAGGGATTTGCAACAACACTTCTTATAGGTATTGCAACCTCCTTATCAACAGCTATTTTTGTCACAAGATTACTTGTTGATGGACGTTTGGCCAATGAAAAGGCTTTAGCATTTGCAACGGGTGCAACCAAAAACTTATTCCGAAACCTAGATATTACATTCCTTAAAAAACGTGGCTTTGCTTATGTTGTTTCAGGTTTGCTTATCTCTGCTGGTATTGCTTCCTTATTCACACAAGGACTCAACCAAGGGGTTGATTTTGTAGGTGGACGTTCTTATACAGTTCGTTTCGAACAAGCGGTTAATCCAACAGATGTGCAGTCACAGTTGGTAAGCCTACTCGGTAGTGCCGAAGCCAAAACTTTTGGTGAGGACAACCAGTTAAAAATTACGACCAACTACAAGGTAGATGTGGAAGGAACAGATGTTGATGATGAAATTCAACAAGCATTATTTAGCGGTCTTTCATCTTTTTTGGCAGAGAATCTCACCTATGACGATTTTGTTAATGGTGCTGAAAACAAACAGGTAGGTATTATGTCCTCTATTAAGGTTGGACCAACCATTGCTGATGATATTAAGAAAAACTCGTTTTTGGCTGTATTTGGGTCATTGATAGTGGTGTTTTTGTATATCTTACTACGCTTCCGTAAGTGGCAATATTCTTTGGGAGCAGTAGCAGCGGTTTTCCACGATGTACTGCTAGTATTGGGAGTATTCTCAATTACCTACACCTTTATGCCATTTAGCATGGAGATTAATCAGGCGTTTATCGCTGCAGTGCTCACAGTAATTGGATATTCGCTTAATGATACTGTGGTGGTGTTTGACCGTATTCGTGAGTTTACGCGACTGCACACTTCGTGGGAGGGTCACAAAACCGTAAATAGCGCACTAAACAGCACATTGAGTAGAACCATTAATACCTCATTAACAACGCTAGTGGTGTTGTTGGCCATCTTTATTTTTGGCGGAGAGGCAATTCGCGGATTTATGTTTGCACTTATTGTTGGTGTACTGGTAGGAACATATTCCTCGCTGTTTATTGCTACACCTGTAATGTTTGATACCACACGCAAAAAAAAGTAAATGTAATTACTCTTTTTTTCTAGCAGAAAACACAATCAAGCCTATTCCCAAAAAGATTAGCGGTATGCTGAGCCATTGTCCAGTGGATAAATAGCCTAGTTGTTCACCGAAACCGCCCTGACTTTCCTTTAAGAATTCAGCTAAAAAGCGTACGCCAAAGAGTAGGGCAAAGAACAGGCCTAACAAAAATCCTTCTTGTTTGCTTTTTAGGGTGTTTTTATAAAACAAAAAGAGTATGATAAATACGATAAAATAGCCCAAGGATTCATACAGCTGAACAGGGTGTCGGGGAAGTATTTCGCCATTGTTCTCAAAAACAACACCAAAATTACTGCCCGTATACTTTCCGACAATCTCGGAATTAAAGAAGTTCCCGATTCGAATAAATATACCCCCTAAAGCAACGTTAATGGCAATACGGTCTAACAGCCACAGTAGCGAGGCGTATTTGAATTTCCGCATATATAAATAAAGGGCTGTTGTTATGCCAATAACTGCGCCATGACTAGCTAGGCCTCTAAAGCCAACAAACTTCCAACCTTCTTCAGATATTTTGAAAGGTAAAATGATTTCCAATAAGTTGTTTTGGAAATAATCCCAATTATAGAAAAATACCTCTCCCAAACGTGCGCCTAACAGCGTTCCCACAACCATATAAAGCAATAAAGGGTCTAGATGTGTGACCGAAACGCCTTCTTTTTTATACATGTACTTCATGAGGTACAATCCACCTGCAAACGCAATAACAAACATAAGACTGTAATAGTAAATGCTTATACTGCCAAGGCTGATGGCTACTGGATCAGGTGCCCACAAAAATTTGAGCGGTAACATGAGATTTTATTTTGGTTAAAGATACTGTAAATATTATCCTAGTCGGAAACGGGATCGTGACCTTTTCCGCCCCAAGGGTGGCATTTACTTATTCGTTTGACAGCCAATAACGTTCCTTTATAGAGTCCATGTTTCCTTAAAGCCTCCAAACTATACTGTGAACAAGTAGGGTTAAACCTGCAGCTGGCAGGCATTATCGGGGAAAGTAAGAATTGATATATACGGATAAGAAGCACAAATGGAAAAATGAATACTTTTTTCATGATATCAGTGTATAGCTAGTACCGTCTTTACCATCCTTGAGTTGAATTCCTTTTTCCAATAGAGCATCACGAATGCGATCTGATGTTGTAAAATCTTTAGAAGCTCTAGCCTGATTTCGCATTTCTATGAGTACATCTAATGCTTTGTCTAGAAAGACATTGTCTTCTTTTGTTGAGGCCTCTAAAGTAAGTCCTAAAACATCATAAACAAAGGCTCCAATAGTTTTTTGTAATTTTTCGATATCTGCTACTGTAAGCTTTTCTTCTCTCTCATTAACACGGTGGATAAGCTTAACCGTTTCGAATAGTTCAGCAATCAAGACCGGGCTGTTAAAATCATCGTTCATGGCATCGTAAAATGCTTGAATAAACTTATTTATATCTACACTACTGTTATTGCTTTGTGGTAGCTGCGATAGTAGCTTAATACCGTACATAAGGCGGTTGTACCCTTTTTCAGCTGCTTCAAGGGCGTCGCTTCCCAGATCCAAGACGCTTCTATAGTGCGCTTGCAGCATAAAAAACTTGGTCACATCAGGCGAGAAAGGTTTCGATAGCAATGCATTTGACCCATTAAAAAGCTCATTAGGTAAAATATTATTTCCAGTTGACTTGGCCATTTTATTACCGTTAAGAGTCAACATGTTAGTGTGTATCCAAGTTTTGACAGGGCTTTTGTCATACAAAGCTTTTGCTTGCGCAATTTCACATTCATGGTGTGGAAACTTTAAGTCAATTCCACCACCATGAATATCAAATTGCTCACCAAGATATTTACAACTCATAGTTGTGCATTCTAAATGCCAACCTGGAAAACCATCACCCCAAGGGGAGGTCCAACGCATTATGTGTTTTGGTTCAGCTTTTTTCCAAAGGGCAAAATCTTGAGGTGATTTTTTTTCGCTTTGACCCGAAAGTGAACGGGTGTTATGAGTCATATCTTCTAGTTTACGTCCACTCAACACCCCGTATCGATGGGTAGAATTATTAAATTTAATCACATCAAAGTAGATTGAACCATTGATTTCATAAGCAAAACCACGATCAATAATTTTTTTTACATGTTCTATTTGTTCAACTATATGCCCAGTAGCTGTAGGTTCAATACTAGGTGGCAATGTATTAAAGGCATCTAAGATTTTATGAAAGTCCGTTGTATAACGTTGAACAACTTCCATTGGTTCAATACTTTCTAACCTTGCTTTTTTGGATATTCTATCTTCTCCATCATCCTCATCAAATTCTAGATGACCAACATCTGTTATGTTTCTAACATATCTTACATTATATCCAATATGCTTTAAATAACGAAATATTAAATCAAAGGAAATAAATGTTCTACAATTACCTAAGTGTACATTACTATAAATAGTCGGCCCACAAACATACATGCCCACATGTTTGTCTTCAATAGGTACGAATTGCTCTTTCTTTCCACTCAAGGAATTGAAAATATGTAGAGATGAGGTTGTTTCTCCCATATTTTAGAATGTGGCATCGAGATTAAGATAACCCAAAAATTCTTTCTTTACGTCTGGTTTTTTAAAGGTGCCACCAAATTCAGCTGTGACAGTGCTGCTTTCGATATCTCTTATGCCACGCATATTTACACATAAATGTTTGGCATCAATGACGCAAGCAACATCGTCTGTATTTAGTGCATCCTGTAATGCTTTTACAACTTGAATTGTAAGTCTTTCTTGCACTTGAGGTCTTTTGGCATAATAATCAACAATTCTATTCATTTTAGATAGTCCAATTACAGTTCCATTGGAAATATATGCCACATGGGCTCTTCCGACAATTGGTAATAAATGATGTTCACAAGAAGAATAGAGAGTAATATTTTTCTCTACAAGCATTTCGTTGTATTTATACTTGTTTTCAAATGTTGATGGATTAGGCATGTTTTTAGGATTTAGTCCTGAAAATATTTCATTTACGAACATTTTTGCAACACGTTTAGGAGTTCCTTTTAAACTGTCATCTGTAAGATCCATTCCTAATGTATCAAGTATATTGGTAACATCTTTCTCTATTAGTTTTATTTTCTCATTATCAGAAATATCAAATGCATTTTCACGCAAAGGTGTATTCATATTTGCGCTGAAATGATCGTCATCACGATGATCTAAGGTTTCTTTTAAAAATTGGTTAAATCTCATAGCATATTTTATAAGTATACAAAGGTAATAATTTTGAAAAAATTAGACCCTTTTAAAAGCGAATGTTATAGGTAAGTACTAACTGACCCATATTTTCGTTAATGCTAGCACTGTCTGTCAGGCCAGTATAATAAAGTTGATGTGTGTATTTCTGTGTACTTTTTGTATAAGCTAAATCAAGTGAACCACTCCCAAAACGAACTCCTAAACCAAGCGAATAACCATTGAAATCATCAATGATCTCCTTGTTTTTGTAGGGGCTACCTTCCTGCCAGAAACCCGCACGAAGGCTTAAGTCGCCAATACGAC
Source organism: Flavobacteriaceae bacterium UBA1115 (assembly GCA_002313325.1). Lineage (GTDB taxonomy): Bacteria > Bacteroidota > Bacteroidia > Flavobacteriales > Flavobacteriaceae > UBA7446. The sequence goes on along the minus strand of DCBE01000010.1, from coordinate 2,493 downwards.
CCTCACCGCCAATGCGTAAATAAGTAGCATCCTCTAGAACATCGTTTATTTCATTATTTAGGGCATTGCTATCAGCGGCATAGGGCAGCGTAACGCTTGAGGCACCATAAGTTTTCTTCCCATAATCCACACTTAAGAGTCCTTGTTTGCCCAAAACAAGTGCAGCACTTCCTTGAATTTTACCAGCAGTTTTAATTTTGTAAGGACCATTTAAGTTAACAATGTTTGGATAAATGGCCGCACGTTGTGATGCACCCGTTGAATCTATGTAATTTGTTACTAAGCCTTCACTGTATTCGTCCTCAAGTTCATAATAGATAGGACTGGTGTAGTTTGCCCCAAACCGTAGCATATCTGTTGCTTTAAAGATGGCGCCAAACTGAAACGATACTCCTGTACCAAACGTATTGAGGTCTTGTTGGAAGAACACTTGCGATAAACTGCTCGCTTCGTCTAAATAATTGTCAGATGTTGTTTTGTAGGCTGCATAATCAATAGCATAAATGTTTAAATTAAACCCTAATGAAAGTTGTTTCATATAACGGCCACTAAAATTTAGTGTGTAGAGTTGGTGTTTGCCTGATGTGTTATATTCGTGCGTCTGATCGATGCCTTCATTAGCAAGACCATCTGCTATGTAAATATCGTTTACATCATCATATGTTATCGCATAGGTGTAAAGCCCCATATAAGCCTGCTGTGTGGCATATCCAAACCTACTCCCCAAAAAGGAATATTCGTCATCAGGATTGTTATTAAAATCAAATGTATTAAAAGAAATACCACTAGCGTTTTGTAAAAAATAGTCTTCGAGACCCCTGTTGAAATTCGTGCCTTTTGAAAAAAGGTTTTTATCAAAGTTATTGACGGTTTGCGTATTAAAACCAAATGCGATCTTGTCCCATTTACTAGAAGAATTGGCAAGTACAAGAACAAATCCCGCTTGGCTGATATCAAAAGATGATTTTTCAGCATTACTAAATCCCCCAAGATAGTTGGAGTCTGTTGAAAGCGACTGCACGCCAATGGTAGCGCCCGCTTCATTAAAAGCAAATACACTAGATCCTGCAGGGTTATTTGAAATAGATGACAAATCTCCACCAAGTGCCCCAAAGGCACCTCCCATGGCTTGGTAGCGTGAAGAGCCGTTTAGTTGCTCTGAGGCATACCTAGCAACCTCACCAACATTTTGGGATTGGACCATGCCACTTATAAGTAAGGCGCTAAAAATCAATGCAAATAACTTCATCTTTTTCATTTCTTTATTTTAATTTCTGTAATACTACTGAACTCAAGACTGGTTTATCTTCTTCTTGATGAACCAGAGGAACTTCTTGTGGAGCTGCTTGATGTTGTTCTTGTTGAGCTACTAGGCGCTGAACTCCTAAAGCTTGTGTTAGAGGAAGAGCTTCTGTAACTAGAATTGTTTGATGATATAGTTCTTTCGTTACTATACCTTCTTGTCGTTCGGCTGTTTTGACTTGAGTTTGTGTTGCTGCTCGAGTCGTTATAACGCTGTGTGGTGTTGTTGCCCGAAACACTTCTTGTTGTTGTACCCCGTGCGTTTGCGCGACGTTGGTTGTTGTTATTGGAAACTCCTGAACGATTGCTAGAGCTACTTCTGCTGTTGTTGAGGTATGTTCTGGAAAACCCCCTGCTGCCATTCAGCCTGCTATAATTAACGGGAGTAGCGTATCCTCGATCCACACCAACTCCGAAAAAGGGATCATTATATCCCCAGCTATTCCAACGGTTCCAATATGGATTTATACTACCCCAGCGATAGGGATTATGAAAAGGATGGTGGTTAAATGTAAAGTACCACGGGTGATAATTATAGCCCCAAAATGAGGCTCGCCCAAACGAGTATGGCGCATTGTACCAGCCCCAGCCCATGTTCCAACCAAACGGTCTGTTGTAAATTACGTTAATGTTGATTCTATCTACTTGATCTCCCCATGAGCCATGTGCTTGGTAGTTACCGGCGCTGCTTTGCTGTGGGGTCGCATCTTGATATTGTTCAATATCTGTGAACATATAGTCGTTTTGAACACCTTGAGAAGCTTTGTCGGCAAAATAATTTTTGTAATAAGACCCGTTATTTTGTTGGGCGTTGTTATTCACAGGGGCAGCAACTTGTCCGGGCTGCTGAACAACTTCATCGTCATAGATGCCATCGCCGTAGTAAGAAACGGTTTGATAACCGCTACATCCCGTAAGCAATAACGCCAATAGTACTATTGAAAAAAGAACAGAATTTCTGGTTAAGCTGGGTTGTAAAAAAGTACGCATGACACAAAGTTTAAATTAACACTCAAATTTAAGTAGTTTTGCACTATAACACAAAAAATCAAAAGTTGTGCCAAACTTATGGGTAAACATCTAACAAAACGAGCCGAGGACTATTCAAAATGGTATAACGAACTGGTCTTAAGAGCGGATTTAGCAGAAACTTCCGCCGTAAGAGGCTGTATGGTCATCAAACCTTATGGC
>DCBE01000004.1 GCA_002313325.1 Flavobacteriaceae bacterium UBA1115 | reverse complement strand
CTAATACCTGTTGTAGTCACCAGCGTGATGGAGAAACCAATATTGCGGCGGGCAAGCGCCGTTTGCATGAAGAAATGGGATTTGTTACTGAGCTGCGTGAAGTAACCTCGTTTATTTACAAGGCGCCCTTTGATAACGGCCTCACCGAACACGAGCTAGATCACATTATGATTGGAAACTTTAACGACACGCCTAATATTAACCCAGAAGAGGTAGCCAGCTGGAAATGGATGGATGTGGAGGCTGTCCGCGATGATATTAAAAGCAACCCCGAAAACTATACTGCTTGGTTTATCATTATCTTTGAGAAATTCTTTGAAAAAATAAAATTGCGATGAATAAAGTAACCGTATGCCGTAAGGCGCATTTTAATGCCGCCCACCGTTTGTACCGAAAAGATTGGAGTGATGTCAAAAACGAAGCCGTTTTTGACAAGTGCAGCAACCCGTATTATCATGGACACAATTACGAACTTATTGTTTCTGTAGCAGGTCAGATTGATTCAGAAACAGGCTATGTGATGGACATGAAAGTGTTAAAAGACTTAATCAAAACGCATGTTGAAGACGCCTTTGATCATAAAAACCTAAACGAACAAGTACCTGAGTTCGCAACTCTCATCCCCACAGCTGAAAATATGGCCGTAGTGATTTGGGATAAGTTGCGACCGCATATTACAGCTGCACACGATTTGTCTGTAACCCTCTATGAAACACCAAGAAACTTTGTGCGATTTTCTGGACCTAACTAAAACCTATATGCAATGGCAAATATCCGCGATCTTAAAAAAAATATCAATTATGTGCTTGGAGAAATCATTGAAATGGCAATAGATTGGGAAAAAGCCAATCCAGATGAAGATAAATCAAAGACTGCTGCCATAATTGATGAAGCCATTACTGCCTTTGACTCTTTTAGTGCCCGTATATATGATAAAGGAATTGATAATAAGCGTATGCACTACCGTGCTATCGTTGCTGATTTGGAAGCTAAAGGCAGCGGGCTTATTGCCAAACTCAATGCACTTTAAGTACCTTTCTAAAGGTTAAATTAATGCGTTGCGCTACTGCTTTCGTTGTTTTTGCAATTTGATGTTTCCAGAAATGTTGTGTGGTGCCCTCCATCAATAACAAACTTCCATGCGTTAGTTCTAGTTTTAATTTTTGAGATGTTTCTGTGTTGTGCTTTAGATGAAAAAATCTAGAGGCACCAAGACTGACTGAGGCAATTACCGGATTTACACCTAATTCTTTTTCATTATCTGCATGCCAGCCGTTGCTGTCTTGGCCATCTCGATATAGATTTAACAACACCGTAGTGAATGTTTCATCCGTGTAGGCTTCTAGCTTTTGCTCGATATCCAACAGCGATTTGCTCATGGGGTTGGGTTGCATTACAATGCCAGAGTAGCCATATGGGTCAGTGGTATGACCGTGCAGCGATGTCAGTCGGGGCTGTGGGTAAGTCTTTCCAAATACGGTTATCGGATCATTGCGCCAAGGCGTTTCGTTTTTCAACAGTTCAAAAAGCCTGTCAGCTTCTTGTGGACTAAGAAAATGGGGATAATATTTTATGGTAGCGTCTGGAAGTTCAGGCACAAAAGCATCAAATAGTTCAAGCATTATTTTTACGTTTATGGTTCCATTTTTTAATAGTTTTTCTAAAATGCCAAAATTGCGTTTTGACAAACTCCAAAATTAGCGAAACGCTAATGATGATGTAGCCCATGGTAAAAAGCTTTCCCAATGAAGTTTTTGGAGAAAAATCGCCATAACTTATGCTGGTGAGGGTGATGACAGAAAAATAGAGGGAATACAACCACGACCAATCTTCAAGGAAACGACAAGCAACTATTCCTATGGCAAGAAAGAAATTAGTAGCAAAGAGCAAACTGCGGTAGGCCGGGTCACTCCAGAACGAAATGTGTGTACGCAGGGAAAAGAGCATTTAGGGTTATTTTTGGTGAAAATAAAAAAAATCCCTCAGCTTATAAAAGTGATGGATTTTAATTTAGCGCCCATTTACTTTGCTCAGTGCCCTACGTTTATTGAAGTACCTGAAGATATTATTTTATCATCTCAAAACTACGCTGAATAAACGCCGTGAGTTCCTCACCTTTAAGTAGGGATTGGGATAAGCGCGCCAAATCTAAGGATTGCTTAATCAGGCGTTCTTTCTTCTTTTTGGTTTTGGTTTCCAATATCTGACTTACTAATGGGTGGTTTACATTAACCACAAGCTGGTACATGTCGGGGAACCCGCCGGCAAACATACCGCCACCGCCGCCCGTTTGTTGCATCTCTTTCATGCGACGCATAAACTCAGGTTGGGTGATTATAAAGGGAGCAGCTTCACTGTCCATAGCCTCCAGTTGAACCGTGTACTGCTCTTTAGGCACCACGTTTTCAATCATTGGCTTTAATGCTTTTTTTTGCTCATCAGAAAGCTTTGATAATTGCGGCTCGTTTTTTACAATAAGCTTATCTATGTGGTCGCTGTCCACACGAACAAATCCGAGTTTGTCATCTTCTTGCTCTAGTTTTTGCAATAGATGCCCTACGATAGGTGAGTCTAGCAATAGCACCGTATAGCCCTTGGCTTTTGCTGATTCAATGTATGCGTGTTGCTCGTCTACATTAGCAGCATAGAGTTGAACTAGCTTGCCATCCTTGTCAGTCTGTGTATCTTTAGTTTGCTCTTTTAATTCGTCGAGCGTCAAATACGTGCCTGTGGTAGTTGGGAAGAGATTGAAGCCTTTTGCCTTATCAAAAAACTTGTCCTCTGAAAGCATCCCGTATTCAATCACAACCTTAATATCGTTCCATTTTTTTTCTAGATTCTCTCTGTCATTCTTAAATATGGACTGTAGTTTATCAGCCACTTTCTTAGTAATGTAGTTGCTGATTTTCTTTACAGCACCATCTGCTTGCAAATAGCTCCTAGAAACGTTTAGCGGAATGTCTGGAGAGTCAATCACTCCACGAAGCATGGTTAAAAATTCAGGAACAATACCTTCTACATTGTCTGTCACAAACACCTGATTTTGATATAGCTGAATACGGTCTTTTTGAATATTCAAATCGTTGTTCAGCTTTGGAAAATACAAGATACCCGTAAGGTTAAACGGGTAGTCCACATTGAGGTGAATGTGAAATAAAGGTTCTTCAAACTGCATGGGATATAATTCCCTGTAAAAAGAAAAATAATCTTCATCTTTTAAATCACTTGGTTTTTTGGTCCAAGCAGGATCTGGGTTGTTTATTATATTGTCAACCGTTTCTTTAATTTCTTTTTTATCATCGCCTTCCCCTTCATCGTAGGTTTCTTCCTTGGTTCCAAACTTAATTGGAATGGGCATAAACTTGTTGTATTTGGTCAATAGGGCTGTAATACGCGATTCTTCCAAAAATTCGTCAGAGTCATTGTCAATATGCAATACGATCTCAGTACCACGTGCTGTTTTATCGTGTTCTACTAAGGTATATTCTGGCGATCCATCACAACTCCAATGGGCTGCTGGGGCGTCTGTATGTGACTTGGTGATGATTTCAACCTTTTCTGCGACCATAAAGGCCGAATAAAAACCAAGGCCAAAGTGGCCAATGATTCCACTGTCTTTTGCGCTGTCTTTATATTGATTTATAAACTCCTCAGCTCCAGAAAAGGCAACCTCATTGATGTATTTGCCAACTTCCTCAGCTGTCATACCTAAACCCTGGTCGATCACGTGAAGTGTTCTTTTGCCTTTATCAATCTTTACTTCAATAATTGGTTTTCCGAAATCTGTTTTGGATTCACCAATATTAGTCAGGTGTTTAAGCTTGAGGGTTGCATCTGTAGCGTTCGAAATAAGCTCGCGCAAGAAAATTTCGTGATCACTATACAGAAATTTCTTAATTAGAGGAAAGATGTTTTCTACTGCGACGTTAATTTTGCCAGTACTCATGTGATGTTTTTTTTTTAACAGACCAAATAAGATACCAAACTAAACTAACTGACATGATGACATAGAAAAATATTTTGTTTAATAATTTTGTTATTTTATTAAACGTTTTTATATTTGTTTAGTAGTCAATACTCAAAATATCTTTGGGGATTATTGCTATGAAAAGTCTCAATTGACTACTACACCACTTGTTATTGGTTTGTTTAATTTTGGTTAAGTTGTTTGAAGGTGCATCGTGGTTGTTGCACCTTCCTTTTTTTTACCATCATTATTTCGTTAATTGCCACCAAATTTAATCAAAAATGTATCAATCGCGTATAGTTGGCCTTGGACATTACGTTCCAGAAAACATTGTTACCAATGACGATTTGTCCAAATTTATGGACACAGACGACGCTTGGATAACCGAGCGCACAGGAATAAAAGAACGTCGACTCATTAAAAAAGATTCTGGAGAAGGCACTACTACTATGGGCGTTAAGGCTGCTGAAATGGCACTTAAAAGAGCGGGCGTTTCTAAAGATAACATTGATCTTGTGGTTTTTGCCACACTCAGCCCTGATTTATACTTTCCCGGTTCTGGCGTACTTTTGCAAGACCTCATGGGTATGGGTACCTGTCCAGCACTAGATATTCGAAATCAGTGTTCGGGATTTGTATACGGACTTTCTGTCGCTGATCAGTTTATCAAAACTGGGATGTATAAGAACGTATTGCTCGTTGGCTCCGAATACCATTCTGGCGGTATGGATTTTACTACACGAGGGCGCACCGTTTCTGTTATTTTTGGGGATGGGGCAGGTGCTGCAGTACTTACGCGTGAAGAAGACACCACCAAAGGAATTCAATCAACCCATTTGTATTCAGAAGGAAAATATGCAGAGGAATTGGCCATCATCGGCCCAAGTACCAAACGATGGATCCCTGAAATTGTAGCGGATTATGACGAAGATGATATGCGCTATCACCCTTATATGAATGGGCAACTGGTATTTAAAAATGCAGTGGTTCGTTTTAGTCAAGTAATTCAAGAGGCATTGCAGAAAAATGGGAAAGACACAGCAGATATAGATTTGTTTATCCCACATCAAGCAAATTTGCGCATTGCACAATTTGTGCAAAAGAAGTTTGGCTTACATGACAATCAAGTCTACAACAACATCATGCGCTACGGCAACACCACCGCCGCGTCCATTCCAATAGCCATGTCAGAAGCATGGGCTGAGGGTAAAATAAAGCAAGATGATACAGTTCTACTTGCCGCTTTTGGAAGTGGATTCACTTGGGGAAGTGCGTTGATACAATGGTAGTCCAACTCCTGAAATCCATAACAATAGCACTGAAATAGCCCCATTTAGGGCCAGCACAAAAAATCCAAAATCAAAGTCAAATGTAGCCTTGCAAAGTGCGGTAATGCCATAGGACGAAACAGGCGCAACAACACATATATATGGTGCCAACCCATCCCTTATTTGTTTTTTTGAAAAGATGCCTAAAAGAAACATGCCCAATAACGGTCCATAGGTGTATCCAGCAAAAAGCAGTAATTGGGCAATTACACTTTCTTCTCGAATGAAATAATAGAACAGTACAATACACAGCCATAAGATCACGGCCATTGTAAAGTGGATATTTTTTCGCTGTTTAATTCCTTTTTCCCCAGACTCGATTCCCCATAAATCAATGCTTGCACTTGTCGCAAGCGATGTCATCGAGCTGTCGGCACTGCTAAAAGCCGCTGCAATTAGCCCAAAAACAAACGCATATGAGACCACTGCTCCAAGACCTGACTGCGTAGCTATCGTGGGAAAAAGATCGTCCCCCGCTGCTGCTATTCCTTTAGATTGGGCATAGGCACTTAACAATACCCCTAGAACCAAGAACATTGCGGTAACCACAACCAAAGCGATGGTAAACCAAAACATGTTTTTTTGTGCATCTTTCAATGAACGACAACTCAAATTCTTTTGCATCATCTCTTGATCTATTCCTGTCATGGCAAACGCAATGAGCGCACCGGCAAAAAACTGCTTCACAAAATGCTGACCGCTGCTCCAGTCTTCCCAGAAAAACAATTGTGTATTGGGTTGCGACTTCCACCACGTCCATAACGACTGGGTGTTTAGCTGTAGCTCAAAAAACAATGCATAGGCAGTAATTCCCAAGGCAATTAGCATGCAAAGCGTTTGAGCTGTATCCGTATAAATAATGGTTTTGATACCCGACTTTTTGGTGTAGAGCCATATACCCAATAGGGCTGTAGCGGCACTTGCCCAAAAGGGAACATTTTGTTCGTCTAAAGCAAGCCCATGCAAAACTTTTAGCAATAAAAAGAGCCGAAAGCTCGTGCCGGTTAATCTTGATAAAACAAAAAATGCAGCTCCCGTTTTATAGCTTTTTTCACCAAATCGATGTTGTAAATAGGTGTAAATACTGATCACATTCCATTTGTAATAAAGCGGTAACAAAACAGTGCCAATGCATAAATAGCCCAATGCATAGCCCAATACCATTTGCACATAGCCCAGTTGGGTGCTGGCCACCCACCCTGGAACCGAAATAAAGGTAACGCCGGAAAGCGTCGCTCCGATCATTCCAAACGCTACCAGATACCAAGGTGCCTTTTTGTCGGCAGCAAAAAAAGCAGTGTTGTTGTTGCTGTTGCCTGTCAAATACGAGATGCCGTAGAGCATAGCAAAATATAGTAAAAGACAAAATATCAGCACTTGCGCGGTCATCTCTTTTTTTGTCAAATATAACGTATGTGACTATTGTTTAAATAGTGTATTTTTGGATCATGGAAATTCCGTCTTATTTAGTTCAGAAAGCAGTAGATGAAATTGCACAACTTCCTGGGATAGGTAGACGGTCTGCACTTCGAATTGTGCTTCATTTGTTACGTCAACCCAATGATTTTAGCGTCCGTATTTCCGGTGCCATCGCAACTTTACGCGAACAAATACGTTATTGTAAAACCTGCCATAATATTTCGGATGCGGAGCAATGTAATATTTGCGCAAGCCCAATGCGCGAGCGTAAAATTATCTGTGTGGTGGAGGATATCAGAGATGTTATGGCCATAGAATCTACTGGTCAATTCAAAGGTTTATACCATGTGCTTGGTGGTAAAATTGCGCCCATGGAAGGTGTAGGCCCACAACAACTCACGATAGGAGCTTTGATAACCCGAGTGGAACAAGAAAATATTGATGAAATCATATTTGCACTGAGCAGTACAATGGAAGGCGACACGACAAACTATTATATTTTTAAAAAGTTAAGCGCATTTGTTTTACGCTTCTCTGCTATTTCTCGTGGTATTGGTGTTGGTGACGAACTTGAATATGCCGACGAACTGACACTTGGAAGAAGTATCAGTCAGCGAATTCCCTTTGAAATTTCTATGAAAAGCTAAACATGCAGTTATCCGTTGTTATCCTAAATTACAATGTTAAATACTTCATTGATGTATGTCTTCAGAGCGTTTTGGCTGCAACAAAAGATTTGGATGCAGAGGTCATCTTGGTCGATAATGCTTCAGAAGACGGGAGTGTTGAATGGATTTCACAGCAATTTCCGCAAGTAAAACAAATTATTAATAGCGAAAATGTTGGGTTCCCAATTGGAAACAATATTGGAGCAGCTCAGGCCAAAGGGGAATTTTTATGTATTCTTAATCCCGATACGATAGTAGCGGAGGATACCTTTAGCGGTGCGATATCCTTTATGGAAACTAACAAGCAGGTAGCCATCATGGGACCTAAGCTTATTGATGGTTCGGGCACTTTTTTAAAGGAATCAAAACGAGGTGTCCCAACGCCAACGGTGGCTTTTTCTAAAGTTGCTGGACTCTATAAGATAGCCCCCAAATTATTTGGTAAATACTATAACCTACGCCTTTCAAAGGACACATCAGGCCCTACAGATATATTGGTCGGCGCTTTTATGTTTATGCGTACCGAGCATTATCATGAGCTCAACGGCTTTGACGAAGCTTGCTTTATGTATTCCGACGATATTGATTTGAGCTATAGGTCATTGCAGACGGGGCAACAAAATTACTACAATGCCGACATTACGACTATTCACTTTAAGGGTGAAAGCACACCAAAAGATTTTGCCTACCAGATTATGTTCCGTGAGGCCATGAATTATTTTTACAACAAGCATTTTCACGTTACAAACTTGGTTAAAGTTTGGATTAAGGCAGCCACCAACCTCTTTAGCTTTTTAAAACGCATGCGTGGGGCGCAGTTAAAAACGAGAAAACAACTTCCCTACCGTTATTGGCTGATATCTGAAGAATTGGATTTAAAAATAGGAGTAAACAAAAACGTTTTGTTTATGCACACGTCTGGTATAGATGGCGTTTCGGAACACAGAAACCGTTATACCGAAATTATTTTTGACCCTGAAACCATTTCATTCAAATCTTGCATTGATTTTATGGCAAAGTATGGCAAAGGATTTACATATAAATTCTTATGTTCCGACAAAAGTCACGCCGTGGGAAGCATATCCAGTAATGCCAAGGGTGAGGTGCTTGTTATGTCATAGCGAAAGCCACGATTAATTCGTACTTTTGAAAAAAAATTAAAATGCCTATTTATCAGCTTGTTTTACCCGCTATGGGTGAAAGTGTTTCTGAAGCTACCATCACAGAGTGGTTAAAGAAAGTAGGCGACACTGTTTCTGCTGATGAAGCTGTAGTAGAGGTGGCAACCGATAAAGTTGATTCTGAAGTTGCTAGTGAATACGCAGGCACCATAAAAGAAATTCTGCATCCTGTAAATGCTGTTGTTGGTGTTGATGTGCCCTTAGCCGTTATAGAAACAGAGGAAGCGGTTGCACAAGACGTGACTCCAACAGTTGCGCCAATGGCAGTTCCTGCCCCAGCAGCTCCGACCCCCAAAGCGCCTGAAAAAGTGGCGGACACTCCTAAGCAATACATGGATCAAGCGCAAGACTTGATGAAGCCTGCTAATCCCGTTGTTGAAGGACAAAAGCGATTTTACTCGCCACTAATAAAAAATATTGCCAAAGAAGAAAATATTTCAGCACAAGAATTAGCCACCATTCCGGGTAGTGGGAAAGATGGCCGTGTAACTAAAAGCGATATTTTAGCGTTTTTAAAAAACAGAAAAGCCCCTGTTGCTTCAAGTGCTCAGCCCAGAGTTGCTGCTTCACCAAACTCTAAAACTGCAGCTGCCACACCTCCTGTATCTTTCACAAAAAGCACTACAGACGAGGTTTTGTCCATGACACGCATGGAGCAAATGATTTCTGACCACATGATGTACAGCCTTAAAACCTCGGCTCATGTGCAATCGTTTATTGAAATAGACGTGACCAAGCTTTGGAATTGGCGTGAAAAAGTAAAAAATCAATTTGTCAAGCAGCATGGAGTTAAACTAACCTTTACTCCCATATTCTTGCATCTGGTTGCACAAGTACTTCCTGAATTTCCTTTGTTAAACGCTACTCTAGACGGCACAAACATTATCAAGAAAAAAGACATAAACCTCGGTATGGCAACAGCTTTACCCGATGGTAATTTAATTGTTCCTGTTATCAAACAGGCCGACACACTAAGTCTTATTGGACTGGCTAAGAAAGTACACGAGCTGGCTTCAAACGCACGAAACAATGCGCTAAACCCAGACGATGTGAATGGTGGCACATATACGGTAACCAATGTAGGTATGTTTGGCAGCCTTACAGGAACGCCCATCATCAATCAGCCACAACTTGCTATTTTGGCATTGGGTGCCATTCGCAAGGTTGCCGCTGTATTGGAAACAGAAAATGGCGATGTTATTGCAATACGCCAGCAAATGATAGTGTCGCACAGCTATGACCACCGCATCATTAATGGTGCTTTGGGCGGCATTTTTCTCTTGCGCCTAAAGCAGCGCATTGAAAATTGGGACGCAACTCAAATAATTTAATATGAAACTTTCGCTAACACGCCCTTTGTGTTTTTTTGATTTAGAGACAACAGGAGTCAATGTAGCCAAAGACAGGGTAGTGGAAATATCCATCTTAAAGGTTTTTCCAAATGGCAATAATGAATCCAAAACATGGTTGGTAAATCCAGAAATGCCTATTCCACCACAAACTACAGCCGTTCACGGAATCACAGATGAAAAAGTAGCCAACGAGCCCACATTCAAGCAGTTGAGTAAAGATATTTACAGCATGATTAAAGGGTCCGATTTGGCAGGATTTAATTCCGATCGCTTTGATATTCCACTGCTGGCGGAAGAGATGTTACGTGCTGAAATTGATGTGGATTTTAAAAAGCATTTAACGGTAGATGTGCAAACCATTTTTCATAAAATGGAAAAGCGAAACTTGTCGGCTGCTTATAAATTCTACTGCGGAAAAGATTTAGAAAATGCGCACAGTGCTGAGGCCGATACCAATGCAACGTATGAAGTGTTGAAATCTCAAATTGAAAAATACGACGAACTCGAAAACGATGTTTCCAAACTAAGTGCCTTCTCTACACGAAGAAAAAACGTTGATTTTGCAGGCTTTGTAATCGTGGATGCAGACGGAGACGCTGCTTTTAACTTCGGAAAGCACAAAGGGAAAAAAGTGGTTGAAGTATTGGAACGTGAGCCTAGCTATTTCAGTTGGTTATCGAATGCAGATTTCCCACGCTACACCAAAAAGGTGATCACGGCCATTCGTTTAGAAACCATGAACAACGCATGAAAATTATTTGTATTGGCAGAAATTATGCAGCTCACATTGACGAACTAGACAATGTTCGATCGGATGAACCTGTAATTTTCATCAAGCCCGATACCGCTATAGCGCAACCCAATCTTCCTTTTTTCATCCCTGAATTTTCAAATGAATTACACCACGAGGTTGAGGTCTTGCTCCGTATTAACCGTGTTGGAAAGCACATTCAGTCCAAGTTTGCATACAAATACTACGACCAAATAGGCTTGGGAATAGATTTTACCGCTCGCGATATTCAACAGCAACTTAAATTAGAAGGGCTGCCTTGGGAAAAAGCAAAGGCTTTTGATGGATCGGCATTTGTAGGCAAATGGTTTGACAAGTCTACTTTGGGTGATTTGGGTAAACTTACCTTTTCCCTTCAAAAAAACGGTGAAGTGGTTCAAGCAGCAGACACCAGCCTGATGTTGTGGTCTATAGACGAAATTATTGCGTATGTTTCTAAATATTTCACGCTTAAAATAGGCGATATTATCTTTACGGGTACGCCAGCTGGTGTTAGTCAGCTTGTTAAGAATGATCGTCTGGAAGGTCATCTAAACGGTCAAAAAGCCTTTTCCTTAATCGTTAAATAGATGCGGGCAGATATCATTACCATCGGAGATGAGATTTTAATTGGCCAAGTAGTGGATACCAATGCCACTTATCTTGGAAAGAAGCTTAACAATATTGGTATTGAAGTACGCCAAATACATACCATATCTGATAATAAAGAAGCCATTTTAGATGCGTTTGCTAGGGCTCAAAACCAAGTTGATTTGGTGGTCATGACAGGTGGACTAGGTCCCACAAAAGACGATATTACCAAACATGTGTTGTGCGCTTATTTTGACGACACCTTGACCTTTTGTCCAGATGTGATGGAACATATTGATGAGTTGTTCCGAAAATATGTAAAAGCACCAGTTAATGATTTAAACAAGGGCCAGGCCATGCTTCCTTCTAGCTGCACACAACTCTTTAATGCACATGGAACGGCCATGGGCATGTGGATGCAGAAAGAAAGGACCGTATTTGTATCCCTTCCGGGGGTTCCTTTTGAAATGAAACATTTGGTACAGGAGAAATTGATTCCATTAATAAAAGCAACTTTTCCCTTACCTGCCCGTGTGCACAAGACCATGATGACTTATGGGCTTGGTGAAAGCATCATTGCAGAAAAAATAATGGATTGGGAAGCTGCCTTACCCCAGCACATTGAGTTGGCCTATTTGCCTAACCTTGGGCGGGTGCGCTTGCGTTTGTCTGCACGTGGATCAGATGAGGCCGTGCTCCGTGAAGAAATAGATGTGTTATTTGAAGACTTATATCCGCTTATAGGGGACAATATCAAAGGTTTTGAATCCGAGCAACCCATTGAAATGCAAATTGGAACAGCCTTGACCCAGAAAGGTTGGACATTGGCCACGGCCGAAAGCTGTACGGGTGGCGCGTTAGCCGCTTTGTTTACACAGCATCCTGGCGCATCTATTTTCTTTAAAGGTTCTGTAGTGAGTTATGCTACGAATGTGAAACAGCAGTTGTTGGGTGTACGGCAACAAGACATTGAACAGCATACTGTTGTCAGTGAACCCGTGGCTTTGAGCATGGCAAAGGGCGTTGTTCGCCAAACGGATGCAGATGTTGCCATTGCCACCACTGGAAATTTTGGCCCCACACAAGGTGAGTCAGATGTGGAAATTGGCACGGTGGTTATTGCCATCATAGCTCCAAATATCGAATATGTAGAGACGTTTATTTTTGGAAAACACCGCGAACGCAACTTGCGCAAAACCCTAAATAAAGCACTTGAGTTGTTGCACAACAAATTAGCATCTGAACTTTAGTTAAAAAATTTTTTTTACACACCATATTTTCCTAAGTTTGCACCCTGTTAAAAAAGATATCATGTCGAAAGTATGTGAATTAACTGGTAAAAAAACGATGGTTGGCAACAACGTCTCGAAAGCCATGAACAAAACCAAGCGTAAGTTTGGTGCTAACCTGATCAAGAAGCGTTTCTATATTGTTGAGGAAGATAAGTGGATTACCCTAAAACTTTCAACATCGGCATTAAAAACTATTAACAAAAAGGGCTTGCCTGCTGTTTTTAAAGAAGCACGCGCACAAGGTCTGATCAAATAACCATGTTATGGCTAAAAAAGGTAACCGTATTCAAGTTATTTTGGAATGTACCGAGCACAAAGACTCAGGCCTTTCCGGTACTTCACGTTACATTACTACAAAAAATAAAAAAAACACGCCAGATCGCATTGAAATAAAAAAATTCAATCCGATTCTAAAGCGTATGACGGTTCACAAAGAAATCAAGTAATTATGGCTAAGAAAACGGTAGCAACTTTACAAACAAAATCAAAGCGTCTTACGAAAGCCATCAAAATGGTGCGTAGCGAAAAAACAGGCGCATATTCCTATGTAGAAACCATTGTAGCACCTGAAATGGTGAATGACTGGTTATCTAAAAAGTAAAACCAACCATTTAACCACTCAAAAAGCCACATTAATGTGGCTTTTTTTATCTTCAAAACGTACCTTTAATCCATGAGGCTTTTTTCAAAATCATCTAGTAAACTTAAATCTGGCCTGTCGGCAACCAAAAAGGCTTGGACAGAACGCCTGAAAAAAGTGGTGCTTGGAAAAAGCAGGGTAGATGCCGATTTTTTGGAAGAACTCGAAGAAATACTTATTACTTCAGATGTTGGCGTAGCCACCACTGAGAAAATCATAGATCGTTTGGAGCAACGCGTGGCCAAAGAGAAATACATAAAAGCCGAAGAGTTAGATCAGCTGCTGTATGAAGAAATTTTTGAGTTAGTAACCGACAACAGCCCTACCCAAACAACCGCTCAGGATGACTTGCAGGTCATATTAGTAGTTGGTGTTAACGGAGCGGGCAAGACCACTTCCGTTGGTAAGCTAGCTCATCAATACAATCAACAAGGCAAAAAAGTCATGCTTGCAGCTGCCGATACTTTTCGTGCAGGAGCCATAGATCAATTGCGTCTTTGGTCCGAAAGGGCTCAAGTGCTCTTTGTAAGTTTACAAGAAGGTAGCGATCCTGCTTCAGTGGCATTTACAGCCGTTGAACGCGCCAAGAAAGAACAGGTAGATGTATTGTTTATTGACACCGCAGGGCGGCTACATAACAACACCAATCTGATGCAGGAATTGGCTAAAATTGAACGAGTGGTGAAAAAAATCATTCCAGAAGCACCTCTTGAGACTTTGTTGGTATTGGATGGCGGTACGGGTCAAAATGCCTTTATGCAGGCCAAACTATTTGCAGAAGCCACAGTTATTTCTGGGCTTATATTAACTAAGTTAGACGGTACAGCAAAAGGGGGTGTCGTAATTGGCATTTCTGACGAACTCGAAGTCCCCATCCGCTACATTGGCGTTGGCGAGGGTATAGATGATTTAATTCCATTTGAAACCAAGCCGTTTTTAGACTCACTTTTTCAAAAAAACTAGACTATGAAAACAATTTTAAGTTTTGTGTTTATACTGCTCATATTGTCGTGCAACACACCTTCAAGTCAATATTGGCAACCCTATGACGAATCGAAAGAATTAGCCCAAAATGCGAGTCATGAAATACCTAGAATGCGTTATAAGCTTATTCAATCTAAATTTTTGGACAAAGACGCCATGTGGGCACCCTTTGAAAAGGAATTACGCGGTTTTGACACCACTTATGAAGCTTTAAAGCCGCTGATTATTGAGCAAAATATTCCAACACTTCAGCAATACATAGCCAATGGAACGCTTTCCTATGAGCTCTTGGTCAAATTCTATTTATATCGCATTCGTCTTTTGGAGTCCAATCCTAAAACCACCTTGCACGCTGTCCTAGCACTAAACCCAAATATTATTAAAGAGGCTCAGCAAAAAGACAGGCAAACTCCCCAAGATATGCACCCCATTCATGGGATGCCTATTTTATTGAAGGACAATATTAACACTGCAGCCATGCCTACCACTGCCGGAGCTGCCATCTTAGAAAATCATGTTCCCGATAAAGATGCTTTTGTGGTAAAGCAGCTGAAAGACAAAGGTGCTTTAATTTTAGGAAAAGTAAATTTAAGTGAATGGGCGTATTATTTTTGCGCCGGTTGTCCTGTTGGTTACAGTGCTGTTGGCGGGCAGACATTAAATCCCTATGGCAGAAGAATTTTTGAAACGGGCGGTTCAAGTTCAGGCAGTGCTGTGGCCGTGGCGGCAAATTATGCCGTAGCCGCCCTAGGTTCCGAGACATCGGGTTCCATACTTTCTCCTTCAAGCCAAAATGCGGTTGTTGGACTAAAACCCACCATTGGCCTAGTAAGCCGGACAGGAATAGTGCCTATATCAAGCACCTTGGACACTTCAGGACCCATGACAAAAAACATAGCCGATAATGCCATTCTGCTAGATGCCATTGCAGCCCCCGATGAACAAGACGCCATAACCAAACGAGTTCCGCGCATCATGTCTTTGACAGTCAGTTACGTTGAACCGTCTCTTTCTGGAGCAAGACTTGGCGCCATGACCAATATTTTAGCTGTAGACTCACTTTACCGCAACGCGGTTGAAGACTTGAGGGCTGCTGGTGCAGAGGTGATCGAATTCAGCCCTGAAAAAATTTCGCTTTCTGGATTTTCATCTATCCTTAACGGAGATATGAAGCGCGACATCCCAATGTATTTTAAAAACACATCAACCGCTGAATTTGCAACTATCGATGTGACAAAAATTATCGATTACAATAAGCAAGATAGTGTACTGTATATGCCATACGCCCAAGAACGTCTAGATGGCGTTGTTAGCGATAGCATCACAGCAACAGGTTTAGAAGAAACCATTACAAAACTCAATGCAGCCGCTTCGGGATTTTTTGAAACCCCAATACAAAAATACCAGCTTGACGCCATACTTAGTAAAAACAATTATTACGCAGGCCACGCTGCTATCGCGTTTTATCCGTGCTTAACCGTTCCTATGGGCTATACACACGAAGGAGAGCCAGCTAACCTTACATTTATTGCACCATCATTTAGCGAGAACAAACTGTTGATGCTGGGTGCGGCTTATGAAACCATTTCTAATCATAGAAAATCTCCGAAAGGTTACTAATAAAAATGCGAACAAAAACAGCTAAAAAGAATAAAATTAACATTGTTACCCTCGGATGTTCTAAAAATATATACGACTCCGAGGTGCTTATGGGGCAACTCAAAGCCAGCAACAAAGACGTCGTACACGAACAGCAAGGAAATATTGTTGTGGTAAATACTTGTGGTTTTATCGATAATGCCAAAGAAGAATCGGTCAATACCATACTGTCTTTTGCCGAGCAAAAACAAATAGGTCAAATCGATAAATTATTTGTTACGGGTTGTTTAAGTGAGCGCTATAAAGGCGATTTAGAAGCTGAAATTCCAGAAATTGACGATTATTTTGGCACGACCGATTTACCTTTGTTGCTTAAGGCGCTTGGTGCAGATTATCGCCACGAATTGTTGGGCGAACGCCTAACTACCACACCAAAAAATTACGCCTATCTCAAAATATCAGAGGGCTGTGACCGGCCTTGTTCGTTCTGTGCCATACCGTTGATGCGTGGGACACATCGCTCAAAACCTATTGAGGATTTGGTTAAAGAAGCACAAGGACTTGCTAAAAACGGCGTGAAAGAACTGATTATTATCGCCCAAGATTCCACCTATTATGGCTTAGACTTATACAAAAAGCGACGCTTGGCAGATTTGTTGCGTTCATTAACAGCTGTGGAAGGTATCGAATGGATACGCCTACACTACGCCTTTCCTTCCGGATTTCCAGAAGACGTATTGGACGTAATCACAACCGAGCCCAAGGTGTGCTCATACATTGACATTCCATTGCAGCATATATCGGATCACCTTTTGAAGTCTATGCGCCGTGGTACTACACAAGAAAAAACAACGGCTTTGCTCCAGCGTTTTAGGAAAGCTGTTCCAGAAATGGCCATTCGAACTACGTTTATCTTGGGTTATCCAGGTGAAACAGCAGCAGACTTTGAATTGCTTAAGTCGTGGGTAAAAGAAATGCGTTTTGAGCGTTTGGGCTGCTTTCAGTACAGCCATGAGGAAAATACCCATGCCCATAGCTTGGTAGACGATGTGCCTGCTGATGTGAAACAAGCACGTGTCAACGAGTTGATGGAAATACAAGCCCGTATTTCTTGGGAAAAAAATCAAGCTATGGTGGGTAAAACTCTGCGTTGTGTTATTGATAGAAAAGAAGGAAACCGCTTTGTGGGTCGTACCGAGTTTGATTCTCCGGATGTGGACAACGAAGTCTGGGTGGATGCCCGTGAACACTACCTCAAGGTTGGCGATTTTATCAATCTAACCATAACAACCGCACTGGACTTTGACTTAAAGGCCGTTCCTGCGCAATAGTTTCTTACATTAACTACTTTTGTCATATGAAGCTAATCGAGTCGTTGGGATATCATAAGGGTGTTTATGCACCTTTAATGCAGCAATTGTTGCGTAACGATCCCCCCTTAAAATCCTTTCATAGAGGGTTGGTTTCAACCAATGCAGCCACTAAAGTCGCATCAACTCGGGCCATTTCCTTTGACCAATCCATACGAAACACATTGGTTGAGGTGCTGCACAAGCAATACGAGCACTTAGCCCCTGATACTAAAACGCGTGCACAAATAGATGCCTTGTCAGCCTCAAACGCAGTAACAATGACCACAGGGCATCAGTTGAATCTTTTTACGGGGCCCTTGTATTTTTGGTATAAGATTTTGGATGTCATTAATGGAGCAGCAGCCATGCAACAAGCAGATGACAAACACCAATATGTCCCCATTTTTTGGATGGCATCTGAAGATCACGATATTGAAGAGATTAACCACTTCTTTTTGGGCGAACAAAAAGTAAGATGGGAAGCAGTCACCGCCGGAGCTGTGGGCCGTATGCCGACAACTGGCCTTGATGTTATTTTTGACGAGTTAATCCCCTATTGGAACAGTACCGACCAAGCAAAAGAATTACTCGTTCTTTTTGCAAATTGCTATTTGCAAGAAGGCACGTTGGCAAAAGCCACGCGAAGACTGGTGCATCAGCTTTTTGGTGCAGACGGAATAATCGTGGTTGACGGAGACGATGCAGCCTTAAAATCACTGTTTGTGCCTATGCTTAAAGCTGAGGTAAGGGAACAATTCACTCACAAAGAGGTAACGCAAACTAACACTGCCTTAAAAAAGGTGGTGAAGGACTTTATGCCTCAGGTAAATCCTAGGGAAATTAACCTATTCTATCTTTCTAACGATAAGCGCTTACGTATCACCACAGGTGTAAATCGATATGGAACCACAGAAAATCCAACAAAATGGACACTTCAAAGCTTGAGTAAAGAAATTGAAAAGCATCCAGAACGATTTTCTCCCAATGCACTTATGCGCCCTCTGTATCAAGAATGTGTGCTGCCCAATATTGCCTATATAGGCGGTGGCGGTGAGTTGGCCTATTGGCTTCAGCTTAAAACTACTTTTGAAATATTTGACATCCCATATCCGCTCTTACAGCACCGAACTACTGTTTTGTTAATGTACGAAAAGCAAGTTAAAAAATGCAATAATCTAAACCTCCCTATATCCGACTTGTTCTTGCCCACAGCGACTTTTATCAACAAACGGGTACGCCAAATTAGCGATATCGACATAGATTTTTCTTCCCAGCGCGAAGTATTGAAAGATAATTTCAAGGCCTTTTATGACTTGGCTGCACAAACCGACAAATCCTTTTTGGGTGCAGTTGAAGCACAAGAAAAAAAGCAGCTCAAAGGCTTGGATAAACTAGAAAATCGCCTCTTAAAAGCGCAGCGTAAAAAACTGCAAGACGAGGTGGTGCGTGCCATCGATATTCGAAACGATTTATTCCCAAACAATAGATTACAAGAGCGCACGGCACATTTTTCTGCCTTTGTTTCAGAAACAGGCTTGACTGATTTTACAAAAGAATTAAAAGCCACTTTATCTGCAGCGGCAAATGGTTTGGCGGTCATACAAATTTGATATCCATAACCTGTTAAAAACTATTGATAAGCGATTCTGCTTCATTGAAGTTTAGTTGTATTTTTGCGTATGCAGAACAAAGTTTTGATTCTCGATTTTGGTTCGCAATACACGCAGTTGATTGCCCGAAGAGTTCGAGAACTTTTCATCTTTTGTGAAATCCATCCTTTTCACGATATTCCTGAGGATATCAATACATTTAAAGCAGTCATCCTATCAGGTTCGCCATATTCGGTTTGGGCTGACGATACGCCACACCCCGATTTGAGTCAAATCAGAACTAAAGTGCCTCTGCTTGGGATTTGCTACGGAGCACAATATTTAGCACATTTCAATGGCGGAGCGGTAGCCCCTTCAGATACTCGCGAATATGGCCGAGCTAGATTGGCACAAGTAGTACCGCATCCCTTTACCAAAGACATTACACTCGAGTCTCAAGTGTGGATGAGCCATAGCGATACCATCAAAAAATTACCTGAGCATGCAACCCAATTGGCATCCACTGCTGATGTTGCCAATGCCGCTTATGTCATGGACAATGACATGACCTATGGGATACAGTTTCACCCTGAGGTGTATCACACAACAGATGGCAAGCAGCTGCTGCAAAACTTTTTGGTTGACATTGCGTGTATTGATCCCGACTGGACTTCAAGTGCTTTTGTGGAAACAACAGTGGCTGCTCTAAGCGAGGAACTAGGTCACGACAAGGTGATATTGGGCCTCAGTGGTGGTGTGGATTCTTCTGTGGCGGCTATTTTGTTGCACAAAGCCATAGGCCCTAACCTCCATTGTATTTTTGTCAACAATGGTTTGTTGCGCAAAAACGAATACAACGAGGTATTGGAACAATACAAAGGTTTGGGGCTGAACGTTAAGGTCGTGGATGCTTCCGAGCAATTCTTAGATGCCTTAGCAGGGGAGCGCGACCCAGAAACCAAACGAAAAATTATTGGTAAGGTATTTATAGATGTCTTTGAAAATGAATCGCATAAGGTCAAAGGTGCCAAATGGCTTGCCCAAGGCACTATTTATCCAGATGTTATTGAATCGATATCTGTAAACGGCCCTTCTGCTACCATCAAATCACATCACAACGTAGGGGGATTGCCGGACTTTATGAAGTTGAAAGTAGTAGAGCCTCTTAAAATGTTATTTAAAGATGAGGTACGTCGCGTTGGCGCAACACTTAAAATGCCCAAAGAAATACTTGGACGCCACCCATTCCCTGGGCCAGGCCTTGGCATACGTATTTTAGGAGATATTACAGCCGAAAACGTGCGTATGTTACAAGAAGCAGATGCTTTATTTATCAAAGGGCTTCGAGACCACGGCTTGTACGACGAGGTTTGGCAAGCTGGTGTGATGCTGCTGCCTGTGCAGTCTGTGGGCGTTATGGGAGACGAACGAACCTATGAAAAGTGCGTTGCCTTAAGAGCCGTAACTTCAACAGACGGAATGACTGCAGATTGGGTACATTTACCATATGCTTTCTTACAAGAAATTTCAAACCAAATCATCAACCGTGTCCCAGGAATCAATCGTGTCGTTTATGATATTAGTTCAAAACCCCCTGCAACAATTGAGTGG
>DCBE01000032.1 GCA_002313325.1 Flavobacteriaceae bacterium UBA1115 | reverse complement strand
TATAAAGTTTCAGGAGGTTTACACGGTGTAGGGGTGTCTTGTGTGAATGCACTGTCTGATATGCTTAAAGCTACTGTATACCGCGAGGGAAAGGTGTGGGAGCAAGAATATAGTAGAGGTAAGGCACAGTATCCTGTCAAACACGTAGGGGAAACGAATAAGACGGGAACACTGGTGACCTTTTCGCCAGACCCAACAATATTTACTCAAACTCGTGAATATAATTATGATACACTTGCTAGTCGGATGCGGGAGCTTGCCTATTTGAATAAGGGAATAAAAATACAGCTAACCGATCACCGTCATAGAGACGAAAAAGGCGAGGTTGTTTCAGAGCTATTCCATTCAGAAGAAGGGCTCAAGGAATTTATTCGTTTCCTAGACGCGAATCGAGAACCAATTACAACAGGCGTAATCTCTATGGAGGGAGAGAAAAACGATATTCCTGTCGAAGTTGCCATGATATACAACACTTCGTTTACCGAGAATCTTCATTCTTATGTTAACAACATCAATACCCATGAAGGGGGTACCCACCTGTCAGGTTTTAGACGCGGTCTTACGACAACCCTAAAGAAATATGCCGATGCATCAGGAATGTTGGACAAGTTAAAATTTGAAATATCTGGAGATGACTTCCGTGAGGGGTTAACCGCCATTGTTTCTGTAAAGGTAGCAGAGCCGCAATTTGAAGGGCAGACCAAAACCAAATTGGGTAACAGAGAGGTAAGCGCAGCTGTTTCGCAGTCTGTCTCGGAAATGCTGGAAAATTATTTGGAGGAGCATCCAAACGATGCCAAATCCATAGTCCAAAAGGTGATTTTAGCAGCCCAAGCGCGTCATGCTGCACGTAAGGCTCGTGAAATGGTACAGCGCAAAACTGTGATGAGCGGAGGTGGATTACCTGGTAAATTATCAGATTGTTCTGAACAAGATCCAAAGCTCTGTGAGGTATTCCTCGTTGAGGGTGACTCGGCAGGTGGTACTGCCAAGCAAGGACGCGACCGTAATTTCCAAGCGATTCTGCCACTTAGAGGTAAAATATTAAATGTTGAAAAAGCTATGCAACACAAGGTTTTTGAAAACGAAGAAATCCGAAATATTTATACTGCCCTAGGTGTAACCATAGGAACAGAAGAAGATGCCAAGGCGTTGAATTTAGATAAGTTACGCTACCACAAGGTGGTCATTATGTGTGATGCCGACGTCGATGGTAGTCACATTTCAACCCTTATCCTTACTTTCTTTTTCCGCTATATGCGTGAGCTCATTGAAAACGGCCATATATATATTGCAACACCACCCCTTTACTTGGTTAAAAAAGGACAAAAGAAGCAATATGCGTGGAACGACGATCAGCGTGATCGTTTGATGCAAGACTTTGGTCAAGGTTCTTCAGTACAGCGTTACAAAGGTTTGGGCGAAATGAATGCAGAACAACTTTGGGACACAACCATGAACCCAGAATTTAGAACACTACGTCAAGTAACCATTGACAACGGAGGCGAAGCGGATCGTGTTTTCTCCATGCTCATGGGCGATGAAGTGCCGCCAAGACGTGAGTTTATTGAAAAGAATGCGATTTACGCGAATATCGATGCATAAGCTTTTAGTATTTGCGCTCAAGTCTTACTTTTACAGAACCAAAATAACAAACACATGAAAGTTACCATTGTTGGCGCAGGAAACGTTGGCGCTACTTGTGCAGATGCTATTGCTATTCAACGCATCGCGAGTAAGGTCGTATTGCTCGATATTAAGGAAGGACTCGCTGAGGGTAAAGCCCTTGACATGATGCAAACCGCTACCACCCTTGGGTTTAACACCAAAATTGTAGGCACGACCAACGATTATACCAAAACGGCAAACAGCAATGTAGTTGTAATTACTTCTGGTGTTCCACGTAAACCAGGCATGACACGAGAGGAGTTAATAGGCATCAACGCTGGTATAGTACAGTCTGTTGCTGAAAGTATCTTAGCGCAGTCCCCAGAGGCCATAATTATAGTGGTTTCCAACCCCATGGATACCATGACCTATTTGACAATGAAGAAAACAGGCTTACCAAAAAACCGCATCATTGGAATGGGTGGTGCTTTGGATAGCTCTAGGTTTAAAAACTATTTGTCTCAAGTCCTAGGTAAGCCAGCCAACGATATTCACGGAATGGTAATTGGCGGACACGGCGACACCACCATGATTCCATTGACGCGCTTAGCTTCATATAATGGCATACCTGTTTCAAACTTTCTCGAAGCAGATGCACTAAAGCAAGTTGCTGCTGACACTATGGTAGGTGGTGCAACATTAACCAAGCTATTGGGAACATCTGCGTGGTATGCACCAGGTGCCTCAGTAGCTTATTTGGTAGATAGTATCCTCAATGATCAAAAGCGCATAATCCCGTGTTCTGTTTATTTAGAGGGAGAATACAACCAAGAAGATATTTGCATTGGTGTTCCTTGTGTTATTGGACGTTCAGGATTTGAGTCCATTGTAGATGTAAATTTAACAGCCGGAGAGCAAGCAACTTTTGATAAAAGTGCTGCTGCTGTACGCAATATGAACGCAGCTTTAGATAGCATGATTTCGTAAAATCACTCAGCTAATTTTAGCAATTTGTTAATCATTACGGATACGCTATATTTGCTCGTCTCAATTACGACACAAAAATTTTATCATGCAGAATAACGGACTTATCAAACTTTTCACCGTTTTGTTTGGCCTTGTCAGCCTCTACCAACTATCATTCACTTTTGTTACGTCAAAAGTTGAGTCAGACGCCAAGACATATGCCCAAGCTTCCGTCAACACAGATGACGCAGACTATTACACCCTCGTAGACATTGCCGAGCGCAACTACCTTGAC
This sequence comes from Flavobacteriaceae bacterium UBA1115, assembly GCA_002313325.1. Lineage (GTDB taxonomy): Bacteria > Bacteroidota > Bacteroidia > Flavobacteriales > Flavobacteriaceae > UBA7446. The sequence goes on along the minus strand of DCBE01000032.1, from coordinate 429 downwards.
TCTATTTCAGAACAAAAGGTATTTGGCGTTTTTAACTATACTACAGCAAAAGACCGAGAGCTAAACAAAGGCTTAGACCTTAAAGGGGGTATAAACGTTATCCTACAAATTTCCGTTAAGGACATCTTAAAAGGCTTGGCTGAAAATAGCCGAAACCCATTGTTCAATCAGTCGCTTGCAAGAGCTGATGTGCTGCAGAAATCATCTGATGATACTTATGTGGAGAGTTTTTTCTTGGCTTTTGAAGAATTAAAGGGCGATGAATACCTATCCAACCCAGATATTTTTGGCAACCGTACATTAAGCGATGACATTAACTTTAACATGACAAATGACGAGGTTAAGCCCATTATACGTAGAAAAATTGATGCTTCTATTGTTTCTGCATTTGAAGTATTGCGTAAGCGTATTGATAAATTTGGAGTGACC
>DCBE01000006.1 GCA_002313325.1 Flavobacteriaceae bacterium UBA1115 | reverse complement strand
AGTGGCCAAACGACATTTTGTCAGCCAATAAAAAAATAGGTGGTGTTTTGATTGAACCCATCATGCGTGGAAAGCAAATGACAGGCGTGATTGTCGGCGTCGGACTTAATGTAAATCAAGAAAAATTTGACCCCTCATTACCATTTGCCGCTTCTATTAAATCAATCACAAAACAAAATCATGAAATTGGTCCTTTGTTTGAATCACTAGCAAAAAATATTACAGCCGCTGTTAGTTCTAGTCAAGTAGACCACGAGCGCTACCTAAGTGCGTTGTATAAAATAAATGAGATGTGCGCTTTTAGAACCAAAAACGGCGCCTTATTTCAAGGGAAAATTACCGGGGTATCACCAGACGGGAAATTGGTGGTTATTCACGAAAATGGAGACACTTACGCTTACGAAGAAAAAACGCTGGTGTTTACAGCTTTCCAGTATTAGCAATAAGTGCTTCGAGAAACTGCGTGAGTGGTTTCTTAACCATCATTTGCATCATCGGATTGATATTGCCCTCAAATACCAATTGAATTTTTGTCACTCCGTCAACCGCTTCTAGGTTGGCGTGCAACTCAAAAGGAATGTTTCCGCCATCAGGTGCCATTACGATCTGCGTATTAGGTGTTTGTCGTTCTAGTTTTAACGGAATTACCGGCATGCTTCCTAGCTTGAAACTAAAGTGCTTTTCATCTTTTATTATGAAGCTCGCTTCCTCAGGCATAAGCAGTTCGTAGGTACTTGCTCGTGTGAGTTGTTCGAAAGCGTCTTCAATGGGTTTTGCTACAGTAGCAATGCTGCTTTCTAGTTTCATTTTAACGATTATTTAGCTGACCAAAACGCCGGTGCTTTGCGCCATTGTTTTAATACTTCTTCTTGATCTGGCTCGATATATCCAGCTGCAACTGCGGTTTCTATCAATGTATTATACCCAGATAGGGTCGTCAGTTCAACCGCTCCATCTTTCATATTAGCTTCAGCAACATCAAATTCATAGCTAAAGAGGGCTAACATACCAAGGACATTGATGTTTGCATTCCGTAAGGCACCAATTGCTTCGAGGCTGCTCTTACCCGTACTGATTAGGTCTTCAACCACAACTGTTGGCGCACCAACATCATATTGCCCTTCAATCTGATTTTGTCGCCCATGTTTTTTGGGTTGGGGGCGTACATACATAAACGGCAATTCAAGCGCCTCTGCTACCAACATACCTATGCCAATGGCACCCGTTGCTACACCCGCAATGGCTTTTGTTTGTGGATATTTTGTTTTGATTTCGTTTGCCATCGATTGACTCAAAAACCTTCTTACGTCTGGAAAAGAGAGTGTTATCCGATTATCACAGTAGATTGGCGATTGCCAACCACTGGCCCAAGTAAATGGATTTTTGGGTTCAAGCTTTATTGCTTTAATTTGTAATAGGTATTCGGCTACTTTTTTAGCGGTACAGGGTTCCTTAGGCATGGCGCAAATGTATAAAGTTTTTATCAATCAAAAGGAGATAATCCTCACCTCAACTGCTCCGAATGGAAATGGAGTAAAAATCCTGCCCCTAACGACCACGCCTTTCAAAAAAATATTACGCATCGTGAACACAACGCGTATCAAACGACTTTATCTAGTTCACCAAAATCCCAAAAAACTTTTAAGCGGTTTTAAAAAAAAGCTGCCCGTTACCATTGCTGCTGGTGGAGTAGTGCAGCATGAAAATGGGAAACTGTTGTTTATCTATCGCAAAAAAAGGTGGGACCTGCCCAAAGGAAAAGTTGATGAGGGTGAAAGCCTAAAGGACGCTGCCAAGCGTGAAGTAAAAGAAGAAACAGGGGTAAAAAAAATTAAAGTTGGCAAGCATGCTGGTTTAACCCATCATATATTTAAACGCAACAACCGTTATCAACTCAAAGAGTCCCATTGGTTTTTAATGAAATCAAGTTATAAGGGTATTTTAGTTCCTGAAGTTAAGGAGGATATCACCAAGGCAACCTGGAAAAACAAAGTCAAAACAGCCAAAGCAATCGAAAAAACATATCCAAACATTGAGTATTTGTTCGATAAATCGAAGCTTATGGAAGCTTTATTTGGGGAGGAATAAAGTTGCTGTAATCGCCATTGTTGCGAATAAGTTCACGTACAATACTACTGCTTACGTATGACGTTTCAGCGGAGGTTAACAGAAAAGCGGTTTCAATATTAGACAAATGCCTGTTGGTTCTAGCGATGGCTTTTTCAAATTCAAAGTCACCATTGTTGCGTACACCACGTAAAATAAATTCCGCATCAATTTTACGACAAAAATCAATTGTCAGTCCATCGTAAGCAGCAACGGATATTCGTGTATCGTGCTCAAAACATGTATTGATAAAGGCAAGGCGCTCTTCAATCGAAAACATATATTTTTTCTCACTGTTTTTTCCAATTCCAATAACGATTTCATCGAAAATATTGACGCCGCGTTCAACGATGTCAAGGTGTCCAATGGTAAAAGGATCAAAGGAGCCAGGAAATAGTGCACGTCTCATGCTTCAAAGGTATTGTTTTTTAAACAGCTGTTGATCATGTCTTCAATCAAATCTCCTAATGCTATACCTGCGTGTTGGGCTTGCATGGGCAGTAAACTTTGGGCGGTTAGCCCAGGAATGCTGTTGAGTTCCAGAAAATAAGGTGTATCACCTACAAAAATAAAATCACTTCTGCTCATGCCTTTTACGCCCAATACATGGAAAACTTTTTGCGCCGCCGTATTTAGGTTTTGCAATTGTACAGCGTTCAGTCTGGCTGGTGTTATTTCCTCAGACTTTCCTTCATATTTGGCGGCATAGTCAAAGAAATCACTATGTGAAATAATTTCAGTAGGTGCCAAAACCTGAACGTTTCCTTTATATTCAATTACGCCTATGGAAACTTCTATTCCCGATAAGTAGCTTTCAATCAATACTTCATCGTCTTCGTCCATTACCCAACGAATGGCTGCTGACATTTCTTCTAGCTTATTGACTTTGACAACACCAAAGCTGCTGCCAGCCTTGTTAGCCTTTACAAAGCAGGGTAGTCCAATGCTTGTAGCTAGCGTTTTACTGTCCCATTCCGAATCGGAGTCAATAATGGTGTTCTTTGCCATGGAGATGCCGTGTGGTCGAAGTTTCTCTAGGGTTTTGTGCTTGTTATAAGTAAGTTCAGATACCGCTGCAGAGCAGCCCGTGTAGGGCACTTTTGCGCTGTCCAAAATTTTTTGAAGTATCCCATTTTCGCCTGGTGCTCCGTGAACGGCAATAAAAACGGCATCAAAAACATATTTTTTTCCTTCAAATTGATAAGAAAAATCAGTTTGATTTAGAACGAGTGTGTTGCCCTCGTGGTTAACAGTCCACTTTTCAGCAGCGATAACAACGGATTTTACATCAAAAATATCATGCGGGATATTGTCGATAACAACCTGTCCACTCTTAATCGAAATAGCATGCTCGGATGTGGTTCCGCCCATTACTACAGCAATATGCTTTTTCATACCGCAAATATCATTATTTTTGAACTTCATTGAAACTCATTATGCTTCACTTCTTACGTTTTTTATTCAGCAGAACCTTTTTTTGGAACTTGCTTTTGGTGCTTGTCGCTGTTACAGCGCTGTTGCTAATGACTTTTTATGGACTCAATTGGCATACCCGCCAAGGTAAGTTTATTGAAGTTCCTGACCTAAATACCATGACTATTACAAATGTACAAGAGCTTTTGCAAGACCAAGACCTTAATTATGAAGTTATCGATTCAGCTCTATTCAACCCGGTATATGCCCCTTTTGCTGTAATTGAGCAAACTCCGCTTGCAGGTGAATTAGTTAAGAAAAATAGAAAAATATATTTGACCCTTAATCCGGCTAACTACAACGAGGTAACACTACCCGATGTTATTCAAATCACATGGCGATCTGCGGAGTCAACCCTTCGCGCAGTGGGTTTGGAAATAGGTGAAATTTTATATCAGGACAATATTGGAAAGGACATGGTTTTACAATTGCGTTATGACGAAGTGCCGATTGCGCCTGGCGATAAGCTTCCCAAGACATCGAGGGTGGATTTGGTATTGGGTAACGGCATGAAACCAGTAGAGTAGGTATGGAGCAAGAAAACAATTTTGACGCATTTCACGAACACTACTCCTTTGGTGCAGATGCTGGTCAAGAACCCTTGCGGGTAGACAAGTTTTTAATGAATCGCATCGAAAACGCCACGCGTAACAAAATCCAACAGGCAGCAACAGCTGGCTATATTCACGTAAATGACCAAGTGGTTAAGTCTAACTATCGCGTAAAGGCTGGGGATGTAGTTCGTGTTTTTCTAACATATCCCCCACATGAGGATTTGCTTGTGGCAGAAGAGATGCCAATTGATATTGTATTTGAAGATGATAGCCTTTTGGTGGTTAATAAAGCTGCTGGCATTGTGGTGCATCCAGGGCACGGAAATTATACGGGAACGCTTATAAATGGACTTATTTATCATTTCGACCAGCTCCCCAAAAACAGCAATAATCGGCCAGGGTTAGTTCACCGTATTGATAAGGATACTTCCGGACTTTTGGTCGTAGCTAAATCAGATAAAGCCATGGCGAATTTGGCACAGCAATTTCACAACAAAACATCTGAGCGCCAGTATTTGGCACTTGTTTGGGGTGATGTTCTGGACGAAAAAGGAACGGTAGATGGCCATTTGGGTCGTGACCCAAAAAATAGATTACTGATGAACGTCTTTCCAGATGGAGATAAGGGCAAGGCTGCCATTACCCATTATGAAGTTGTTGAGCGTTTTGGATATGTGACTTTGATAAAGTGTGTCTTGGAAACAGGGCGTACGCACCAGATTAGAGCACATATGAAGCACATAGGGCATACCTTGTTTAACGATGCTCGCTATGGTGGTGATAAAATTTTAAAGGGTACCACATTTACCAAATACAAGCAATTTGTAGACAACAGCTTTAAGCAGTTGCCACGCCAAGCACTACACGCCCAAACACTTGGGTTTGTGCATCCCAAAACAAAGAAAAAAATGTCTTTTGAAGCGCCTTTGCCTGATGATTTTAGCGGGGCTGTTGAAAAATGGCGCAACTATGCCCAACACCAGCACTTGGGTAATTCCTGATAGTGTTATCAGTTTGTTCTATAGGTGTAAGTTGAAAACTTGATTTTAGTATCGTATTTTTAAAAAAAAATATTGATGAAAATTCTTATTTCACCCGCCAAGTCACTTGATTACACAAGTTCGCTTCCAACTGCTGAATTCAGCCAGCCAGTGTTCTTAACTGAAGCTGAAGAACTCAATGCTGCACTACGCCTAAAGAAGCCGTCAGACTTGCAAGCGCTTATGGGCATCTCTGAAAAATTAGCTGCCTTAAACTGGGAACGAAACCAAGATTTTACAACTCCTTTTACGACCGATAACGCACGCCCAGCTGTGTTCGCATTTAGTGGAGATGTTTATACAGGTTTAGATGCGTATACATTAGACGAAGCCGCTATTGGAGTGGCACAAAACAGCCTTCGTATTATGTCGGGACTTTATGGTCTCTTAAAACCATTGGACTTGATGCAACCCTATCGTTTGGAAATGGGTACTTCTTTTGGCATTAATGGATATAATACCCTTTATGCTTTTTGGATAGCTAGGCTAACTGCTCGAATGAAAAAAGAGCTGACTGCAGATGAATTGGTGCTAAATTTAGCCAGTAAAGAATATGCTAGTGCTATAGATTTTAAAGCACTCGACAATCCTGTAATTAGGCCAGTTTTTAAGGATTTCAAAAACGGTAAGTTCAAAATCATTTCCTTCTTCGCAAAAAAAGCAAGGGGTTTAATGACACGATATTTGTTAGAAGCAAATGCAGCTACAATTTCAGATGTATTGGCTTTTGAGGGCGATGGGTATGCCTACAGCGAAGCAAAAACTACAGATGCTACTGCGCCTGTTTTTGTGCGCTGAGTTTCCTTTTCTTTAAAGCTCTAGGCCCTCTAAGGCCATAATTTTTATTAACAATCTTAACGCGGCGGGTTTTTATCTCCTTTGCTCATGGTAAGTTTAATTTATCGGATTTTTTCTTGATCGTACACAATAAATAAGGCACATTGGTAAAGTGTAAAAGCCAGTCTTTTTTAATTTCGATTTTCATTATTTGAGTTTTAGTTAAACAAATAATTGTTTAGAGTCTGCTCAAAAAAAAAGAATAAAGGCAGTTAATAGGCTGCGATGAAGAATTGATTTGGGGAAAAATTCTAACATAAATTTACAAAAATGAGGGAACTAACGTATTTTTTTTATAAAATCTTTGACACTATCTGCGCCATTTGCCTCCAAGTGTTTTATAAATGCCGAACCAATAATAGCTCCTTTGCTGTGAGCTGTAGCTGCTTGATAGGTTTCCGCATTGCTGATTCCAAATCCAACCAAGAGTTTGGCATTCAGTTCCATTGCGCCAATGCGTTTAAAGTATTCGGATTGCGTATCGCCAAAACTACTTTGCGCACCCGTTGTAGCGGCACTACTTACCATATACACAAAACCTTCTGAAACCTCGTCTATAAAGCGAATGCGCGCATCAGGGGTTTGCGGAGTTATCAAAAACATATTTAGCAGTCCATATTGTTGAAACAAATCTTGGTATTGCTCATGATATACATCCACGGGAAGATCTGGAACAATGAGTCCATCAATGCCCACCTCTTTACAGCGTTGACAAAAGAGTTCCACGCCATATTGCATCATGGGATTAAAATACCCCATTACAATTAGCGGTACACTAACATGCGCTCTTACGTTTTTTAGTTGATCAAACAACCTATCGGTGGTCATGCCGTTTTTTAGTGCTTGTGTAGAGCTTTCTTGGATGGTAGGACCATCGGCCAAAGGATCCGAAAAGGGCAAGCCCAATTCAATCATGTCTACCCCCGAAGCTTCCAGTTGTTTTAGGATACTAACAGTGTCCTCCAGTTTTGGAAAACCAGCAGTAAAATAGATGGAGAGTAACTTGTGGTCTTGCTCAAGTACGGATTGAATACGATTCATGTAATAAAGGGTAACTTTTATTTAAACCCCAAAAATACTCTTTTACAAAAGGCCAAGCAACTAAAAGTCATGCGCTATTTTTTTTGAGCAAGTCTCTGATTTCCGTCAGCAGTACCTCTTCTTTGGATGGCGCGGGTGGGTCAGCTGATGCCATTTCCTTTTCCTCTTCAAACTTGTCTTTAATTTTGTTGTAAAACCGTACTACTAAAAAAATAGCAAATGCTACAATAATGAATGTAATAATGGTGTTTATAAATACGCCATACCTGATGGCAATTTCTACAGTTCCTTCAGCTTCAACAGCAGGTTGGATTACATATTTGAATGAGGCAAAGTCAATGCCCCCGATTAGTTTTCCCACTGGTGGCATGATAATATCGTTAACCAATGATTTTACAATTGCACCGAAGTAAGTGGCCATGATAAGACCTACAGCTAACTCGATGACGTTACCTTTACTAATAAATTTCCTGAACGCTTTCATGAATGGTGTACTTAACAACCCTTTCAACTTCATAAACTAAAAATATATTGAACTCCGTTTTTGAATAAGCTCGGAGAAGATACAAACACTAAACTACAATTTTTTTTTAAAAGCTATAACTTAAAATAGTCTATGTAAGTTTCAAGGTCTTTGTCACCACGCCCAGAGCAGTTGAACAACAATATGTCTTTAGGATTAAATTTGCGCTCATCTAAAACAGCAAAAGCATGAGCCGTTTCTATAGCTGGTATGATGCCTTCCATTTGCGAAAGGCCTAGCCCCCAATCCATGGCTTCTTGGTCTGGAATAGAAACAAACTCGGCACGTTGACTGCGATACAAATGTGCGTGCATGGGACCAACACCCGGATAATCTAGTCCAGCGGAAATGGAATAAGGTTCGGTAATTTGCCCATCAGGGGTTTGCATTAGCAGGGTTTTGCTTCCGTGAATGATACCTTCTTTTCCCAATGCGGAGGTAGCGGCGCTTTCGCCAGAGTCAATCCCTTTTCCAGCAGCTTCCACTGCAATGATATTTACCCTTGGGTCATCTAAATAATGATAATAGATGCCGGCAGCATTACTGCCTCCACCAATACAGGCAATCACGTGGTCTGGATAATCTCGACCTTCAACTTCTCGCAATTGTGTTTTACATTCTTCACCAATAACGGACTGAAAACGCGCTACCATGTCTGGGTAAGGGTGTGGCCCTACAACAGAGCCAATGATGTAGTGCGTATCAACAGGGTTGTTGATCCAATCACGGATGGCCTCGTTAGTAGCGTCTTTAAGGGTTCGGCTACCAGATTGCGCTGGTCTAACCTCTGCGCCCAACATTTTCATGCGAGCTACGTTAGGTGACTGACGTTTGATGTCTAACTCGCCCATATAAACAATACATTCTATGCCCATAAGTGCGCAAACGGTGGCCGTGGCAACTCCGTGCTGTCCTGCGCCTGTTTCTGCAATAATGCGGGTTTTGTTCAGTCGTTTGGCCAACAGAATTTGCCCTATGGTATTGTTGATTTTATGTGCACCAGTATGGCATAAATCCTCCCGTTTTAAATATATTTTTGTATTGTATTTTCTGGATAAACGCTCGGCATAATATAGTGGGGTAGGGCGGCCCACATAATCTCTTAACAGCTGATTAAATTCTTTTTTAAATTCGTCCTTGGCTGTAATTTCAAGGTAGTTCTGACGCAGTTCCTCAACGTTTGGGTATAGCATCTCAGGAATATAGGACCCGCCAAAATCCCCGTAATATCCTTTTTCGTTTGCATTATATGTACTCATAGCGCTAATTTTTCTTTAAATTTTTTCAATTGCTCAGCATCTTTAAGTGCTGGAGCTATTTCAAATTTGCTGTTGATATCAATCGCATAAACAGGCAAGTCTGTTTTGCAAAGTTCGTCAATCTTCTCTATTTCTGCTAGTCCTATGCCCCCACTTATAAAAAAAGGCAAATCAAATGCATACTTTTCTAAAATGGACCAATCAAAAGAAGTACCATTTCCACCAGGCATTGGACCTTTGGTGTCAAACAAGAAAAAATCACAATAGGGCAGATAGGCTAAAAGTGTGTCAAAGTCAAAACCTTCTCCCACACCAAATGCCTTTATGACTTGGGTTTTACCTTGTAGTTCACGACATAGTCTTGGAGACTCATTGCCGTGCAATTGTACGGCACCGAATTTATAAGCCTCAACAGCATCTTTAATTTCAGTAACAGTTGCATCAATAAACACGCCTACTTTGGTAACGTCTTCAGGAACTTGCGGAGGTTTTGGGCAATGTCTTTTTGAGCCATCCCACAGAATAAATCCCATATAGTCAGGCTTTAGTGCAGCTACCTCTAAAATATTTTTAGCTTCTCGCATGCCACATACTTTCCACTTCATGACTTAACGTTTTGAATGAATTTTTGTGCGGCTTCACCTGGGTTGTCTTGAAGCATAAAATGTTCTCCCATCAAAAAGCCGTCAAAGCCAGCTTGCATAAGTTTTTCAATAGCATCGTAAGACGAAATCCCACTTTCAGAAATTTTTACTTTATCGCTTGGAATATGTCCTGCCAGTGTAAGGCTGGTAGTTAAGTCTAACGAAAAGTCCTTGAGGTTGCGGTTGTTCACCCCAACCACATCGACATATGTCAACGACGCTTGCTCTAACTCTTCTAAATTGTGCACTTCCAAAAGCACGTCCAGCCCAATAGCTTTTGCCACTTTCGCAAGTTGATGGGTTTCTTCGGCACTAAGACAAGCCGCAATTAGCAATATGGCATCAGCTCCATAAGCTTTGGCTTCGTGGATTTGATAGGGCTCTACAATAAACTCTTTGCGTAATAGCGGTAGTGTGCACGCTGCACGTGCCAGTAGTAAATCTTCTAATGAACCACTAAAATATTGTCCATTGGTAAGTACAGACATGGCTGCCACACCTGCTTGCTCATATCCTGCTGCTACCGCTGCTGCTCTAGAATGTAATTTTATTTTTGGCTTAGATGGAGAACGACGTTTGTGTTCGGCCACAATTCCCAAAGGGGTATTCTTAATTCCATCGGCAAAAGATATGGTTTGCCTTTCATACAGCGGCATGGCTTGTAGCTGCGCTTGGGAAACAAGCACTTTTTTTAAGGTAACTTCCTTACGTTGATCTACGACGATTTGTGCTAAAATACTCATGCTTTGCTCAGTGCTAATAGTTTGATAAAGGCTCCTAATGCCTTTCTTGATTCAATAGACTCCTGTGCCTTGGCATACCCCTCTGCTATCGAAATGTTCAGTGCTGTTGCAATGGCAGTACCAGCGTTGGCACAGACTACTTGCTTTTGTGCGGCCGTGCCTTCGTTTTGCAGTACTGCAGTAAAAATAGCAGCTGCATCTTTAACCGTATTGCCGCCGTCAATAGTTTCTGCCGATAGGGGTTTAAGTCCAAAGTCTATAGGGCGAATAAGGCATTCTCCCACATTGGAAATGATTTTAGTTGCGCCTGTCAAGGAAATTTCATCATAACCCCCAAGATCATGCAACACACAAAACTGCTTATCTGAATTTTGAAATAAGTATCCATAAAGTCGCATCAGAGCTAAATTAAATACCCCAACGATTTGACGTTTAGGCATGCATGGGTTGACCAAAGGCCCTAGCATATTAAAAAAGGTTTTAAGTTGGAGTGCACGTCTAATGGGTGCTACGTATTTCATGGCAGGATGAAACAAGGGCGCATGTAATACACAGATGCCTGCTTGGTTTATACAGCGTTCCAGAAAGTTAGCATCGTTAGAAAAACGAATGCCCAAATGTTCCATTACGTTGCTTGAGCCACATGAGGAAGATACGCCATAGTTGCCGTGTTTTGCTACGTGTACGCCAGCTCCAGCAGTTACAAATGAAGCAAGGGTGGATATGTTAAAGGTATCTTTGCTGTCTCCGCCCGTACCACACAAATCAATGGGGTTATAAGCAGCAAGGTCAATTGCTACACAGAGCTCGAGCAGGGCATCTCTAAAACCCGCCAACTCAGCAACATCAATGCTACGCATCATATAAACACTCAAAAAAGTGGTAACTTGATATGGATCTGCGGCACCGCTGCCAATAAAGAGCAAGGCTGCCTTGGATTCTTGCTGCGATAGCTTTTCGTGTTGTGTCAGTCTTATTAAAATCTCTTTCATAAGGCAACCCAATTTTTTAACAGTTGTTTTCCGTCAGGTGTTAGCACTGATTCTGGGTGAAACTGCACACCATATATGGGGTGTGTTTCGTGCTTGAACGCCATAACTTGTCCGTTCTCTTCTTCAGCAAGTAAGATAAATCCTTCGGGCAAGGGTTTGTTAACTACCCAAGAATGATAACGTCCTACATCAAATGAATTGGGAAGCCCCGCAAACAAAGCATCATCTTGTATAATGGTCATTTTGCTTGCCACTCCGTGGAATACCGTTGAGAGATTGGTCAATGAACCTCCAAAAACTTCTGCTATAGCTTGATGGCCTAAGCAAACGCCAAGCATGGGAATACGACTCGCATACGCTTCGATAGTGGCTTTGAGTAATCCAGCCTCATCTGGAATTCCAGGCCCTGGGGAGAGGACTATTTTGTCGTAACTGGCCACTTCCTCAAGGGCAAACTTATCATTGCGCTTTACGGCAACGGTACAGTCTAGCTCTTCTAAATAATGCACTAAATTAAAGGTGAATGAATCGTAATTATCTATAACTAAAATATTCATGGAAATTGTTTTTCTGCTTTATCCATGGCGCTATTAAGCGCACGTAATTTATTGTATACTTCTTGCAATTCGCTTTCAGGATCTGATTTTGAAACAACTCCTGCTCCTGCATGGTAGTGCAGTACATTGTTTTTGCTCAAAAAGGATCTGATGATGATGGCGTGGTTGTAGTTACCTTTAAAATCTAAAAACCCAATAGCACCTCCATAGAACGAACGATATGTGGTTTCATAGGACTCGATAAGCTGCATGGCGCGGTGTTTGGGTGCGCCACTTAATGTTCCTGCAGGGAAGGTGTCTGCTACGATTTGCATGGTAGCGGTATGGTTCTTTTTTTGCCCTGTTATTTTGGATACCAAGTGAATAACGTGGGAGTAAAATTGCACCTCTCGGTCTTTTGCAACGGTTACTTCGTGTCCATGACGGCTCAAATCGTTTCGTGCCAAATCTACCAACATCATATGCTCGGCGTTTTCTTTTAAGTCTTTTGCCAATTCTTTTGCTCTGGCTTTGTCTTGGGTATCGTTTCCGGTACGGATAAAAGTACCTGCGATGGGATGAATTTCGGCCAAACCATCTTGCACCACCAATTGTGCCTCAGGTGAACTGCCAAAAATTTTAAAATCGCCAAAGTCAAAATAGAAAATATAGGGCGAGGGGTTTATGGAGCGTAGCACGCGATATAAACTGAAGTCATCTCCAATGTAAGCTTGTGAAAAACGGCGAGAGAGTACAATTTGAAAAACGTCGCCACGCATGCAATGCTTTATGCCTTTTTTAACTAAATCTACAAATTCTTTATCACCCATATTGGACGATGCCTCCCCTTCTTTTCTAAAGGAATACGAATCGCGAGCAGGAGCCTTGAGCAATTGTACGACTTTGTCTAGGTTGCTTTCGCTTTCGTAGCAATGCGCAAAAAGTTTGGCTTGGTTGTTAAAAACATTGATGGTAATAATGTTTTGGTAAAGCGCATAATATATTTCTGGTATATCGTCGTCACCTCCTTTTTTGGTTAGCTCAATGTCTTCAAAATACTGCACTGCCTCATAAGATGTATAGCCAAACAAGCCATTGCTTAAAAAGCGATTTTTCTGCTCATCTGTTTCGAAACGGGCAGCAAATGTTTCCAGCTTATCAACTACCGAAATATCCGCTGTAACGTCTGTTTGGGAAGTGCTGCCGTCTGGAAAGCGTTCTGTTATGTGTTGGTTGTGAACCTTAAAAACAGCAATGGGCTTAAAACATATATAGGCCACACTGTTGTCGTTGGCGCCATAGTCGGAGCTTTCGAGAAGCACACCCTCAGGGTATGCATCTCTAATTTTAAGATACATATTGACTGGCGTCATTGTATCGGTCAAGAGTTCGCAAGTATCTGTATTTAGTTTAAACTTCATTGGTTAAAAATAAAAAAAGGCCTGTCATGTAATGACAAGCCTTTCAATTATATATAATGCGCTTATCATCCCCAATTAGGAGTTCCACCAAAGCGTATTAAAAATGCGTTTTTTCATCAGCCCAAATATATGCAATTCAGCGATAAAAAAACAAGGGCTAGTAGGTAAAGCTCACACGAAGCTTTAATTCGTCATTTATAAGCTTGTCTCCTAAGTTTTCAAAAAAGGATCCAGACCTATATTTCACATTGTATTTTGAGCGGTCAATTTCCAAGTTAGCAGTGCCTTTATTTCCATCAATTTTGAGCTCAAAAGTTTCCGCGTTTGTGATGCCACGAATGGTGAAATCTCCTGTTACTGTATAGCCTGTTCCTGTAGCTTCAATTGAAGTGAAGGTTAAAGAGGCTGTTGTGTGTTCAGCCACACCAAAAAAATCATCTGATTTGAGGTGACCTACTAATCTTGCGGCAGATTTTCCAGAAAGGTCTGTGCATACCATGGTGTTCATGTCAACTGTAAAGCTGCCGCCAACCAGTGCGTCTGCTTCAAATGTTAACGTTCCTTCGCTAATGTCTAGGGTGCCCGTATGTGAGTCGGTAGTTATTTTTGACCCTTTCCAGTTGATGATTCCGTTTGTGATGGGCGTTGTTTGAGCACTTAGCCCAAAGCTTAATAAAGTAGTTGCCAAAATGGCTGTTATCGTTCTCATATTCATTTTGTGTATTCAGTGTTATAAATTTATCTTATTGAGTAGTTGCAACAATTTGTCCATTTCTTGTTTGGATAGAGAAGCTGTTAGCGTTTCTTCGGTTTGATCAATAACACGATCAATTTTCTTTAGCAGCTTTAATCCTTTCTGGGTTATAAAAATATTCACTTTACGGCGATTTTCTGCACATACGACACGCTCAACAAGCTCTTTTTCCAATAGCTTGTCGACTATCCTTGAGGTGTTGCTCATGCGATGAATCATATCATCTGTAATACTCTCTAATGATGCCGCAGCCCCATTACGACCTCGTAAAATGCGTAATAAATTAAACTGTTGCAAGCTTAGCCCAAAAGGTTGAAGTGTATTTCCGATATGCTCAGCAAATAAATTTCCGCCTTTCATTATTTTCACTACGACATCTCTATTTATCATTGTATCAACAAATGTTGTAGATACAAATGTATAAAAATAATTGGATTATATTTGAAAAAATATATTATGTACAGGTTAATTGTTATTTTGTTGATGGTTACCGCGTGCGCATGTTCGCCCAAAAAACAAACACAAATGAAAGAATTAGCGCCCTATGCATGGGCTGAATTACAAGAACAAACTTCAGCGTCAGTAATACTTGATGTTAGAACAGCGGAGGAGTTTGAGTCTGGACATATTGAGGGGGCTTTGAACATTGATATCCGCGGAGGAGAAGACTTTTTTGCTTCCATCGAAGCATTGGACAAATCCAAGTCCTATTTTGTGTACTGTCGCTCTGGCGCTAGAAGTGGACAGGCTTGCCAACTTATGAGTCAGCTGGGCTTTAGTGCTGTATATAATCTTGACGGCGGCGTCCTTGCTTGGCAGGGCGATTTGGAGGAGTAATTACAATACAAATTTCGCTTAGAAC
>DCBE01000060.1:467-16155 GCA_002313325.1 Flavobacteriaceae bacterium UBA1115 | reverse complement strand
AGTAATTGATCTTTTAGCGCCTTATGCAAAAGGTGGTAAAATCGGTTTGTTTGGTGGAGCTGGTGTTGGTAAAACAGTACTTATCCAAGAACTGATTAACAATATTGCTAAAGGCCACGGTGGATTATCCGTGTTTGCTGGAGTAGGTGAGCGTACGCGTGAAGGAAACGATTTACTCCGTGAAATGTTGGAGTCTGGTATTATCAAGTACGGTCACGAATTCATGGAATCCATGGAGGCAGGTGGATGGGACTTGTCTAAAATTGACAAAGAAGCCATGAAAGAATCAAAAGCAACTTTTGTCTTTGGGCAAATGAACGAACCTCCGGGAGCGCGTGCTCGCGTAGCACTTTCTGGACTTACGGTAGCAGAATATTTCCGTGATGGTGCAGGCTCTGAACAAGGAAAAGACGTACTTTTCTTTGTCGATAACATTTTCCGATTTACACAAGCAGGTTCAGAGGTATCTGCCCTACTTGGACGTATGCCTTCTGCAGTAGGATATCAGCCTACTCTAGCAACTGAAATGGGTGCCATGCAAGAACGTATTACTTCTACCAAAAAAGGATCAATTACATCTGTACAAGCGGTATACGTACCTGCTGATGACCTTACGGATCCCGCGCCGGCTACAACTTTTGCACACTTAGATGCAACAACCGTATTGTCACGTAAAATTGCAGAGCTTGGAATTTATCCAGCGGTAGATCCCTTAGACTCTACTTCTCGAATTCTAACTGCTGAAATTCTAGGAGATGAGCACTATAACTGTGCCCAGCGTGTGAAGGAACTTTTACAGCGTTACAAAGAATTACAAGATATTATTGCCATTCTAGGTATGGAAGAACTTTCTGAAGAAGATAAGTTAGCTGTATCAAGAGCAAGACGTGTACAACGTTTCTTATCACAGCCTTTCCACGTAGCAGAGCAGTTTACGGGTATCCCTGGGGTATTGGTAGACATCAAAGATACCATCAAAGGATTTAACATGATTATGGACGGTGAGTTAGACCACCTGCCAGAAGCTGCGTTTAACCTAAAGGGTACGATTGAGGAAGCCATTGAGGCGGGTGAAAAAATGCTTGCAGAAGCAAACGCATAATAACTATGTATTTAGAGATTGTAAGTCCTGAAGCAACATTATTCCAAGGAGAGGTAAACGCAGTTTCCGTCCCTGGAGTGCAAGGGTCTTTCCAAGTATTAAACAACCACGCTGCTATTGTTTCTTCCCTTTCCGTAGGTGAAGCTAAAATTGAAGGAAATATCGATGTGGCAGACGCATTCAAACCTCTTTTTACTAAAAAAGGTAGCGATACCATTGTAACTTTATCCAATGGTGGCACATTCGAAATGAATAACAACAAGGCCATTTTGTTTGTGGATTAATTCGTAAGTTTTTACGCGTTAACTAACTTTTTAAAACCAAACTATGAATAGGTTCTTTTTTAGTGCTCTAGTAACAATGCTTGTAGTATTTTCATCTTTAGCACAAACCCCACTGGACGAGGTGGTCGTTTCTTCACCACGGCTAGATGTGCCTTTTTCGGACGATTCAAAATCTGTTACCGTAATAACCGCCGAAAAAATTGCCGACACACCCGTCTCTAACCTTGTGGACTTGCTTCGTTTTCAGGCAGGGATTGACATCCGCCGACAGGGTATTGAAGGTGCACAAGCCGATGTATACTTACGCGGTGGTACTTTTGATCAAGTTTTATTGCTAATTGACGGCATTCGTGTTGATGACCCGCAAACAGGTCACCACACTCTGAACAGTGCGCTGCCTTTGGAAGTAATCGAAAGAATTGAAATCGTCAAAGGACCCGCTGCTCGAATTTATGGACAGAACGCACTAACGGGTGCCATTAATATTGTCACCAAAAAAGAGGGGAAAAAGGACGCTACACTTACTGCTCGCCAAGGTAGTTTTCATACTACACACTTAGGTGCTACGGCACAAGACTACAGCGAAAACCAACAGCACGTTATCCACTTTTCTAGGTTGAGCAGCGAAGGCTATCGCCACAATACCGATTTGGATAACCTCCATTTTTTTACACACAGTGCTTTTGGTGCGTCTAAGAAATTGAAGCTCATGACCATGTTCAATGAGCGTAAGTTTGGGGCCAATGGGTTTTACGGATATGCTAGCTATAAAGATCAATATGAAGAAACACAGAGCAGTTTAGTAGCTTTGACGACTTCTTTTGCTTCAGAAAAAACTATTTGGACCCCTAGAATTTTTTGGAAGCGTGGACAAGATGAATATATTTTAATTCGAAATAACCCCAGTGCATACCGCAACATGCACATCAACAATAAAATAGGGCTTTCTGTTGACACCAAATTAACACACAGCAACGGCAATCTAAGTGGGTTTGGTACTGAATTATCACGTGTTTCCATACAATCCAACAACCTTGGTGAGCACAGCCGTACCATTGCACATTTCTTTTTTGAGCATCGTTTTAAATTGAATAGTCTTAGCGTGACTCCGGGCTTTGCACTAAGTCACTTTTCAGACGTAGACACCTTTTTCTATCCAGGGCTAGACCTTGGACTACGATTCAATGAAAAGGCAAAACTTACCTTTAACACGGGTTATACTTATCGTGTTCCCACCTATACCGATTTGTATTACAATGGACCAACTGCCTTGGGTAACCCAGATTTAAAACCAGAAAAAGCTCTAAGTCATGAATTGAGCTTTAAGTACAATACCCCTATTTGGGAGCTTGAGGCCGCTTTGTTTCAACGCAATAGTGAGAATTTGATTGATTATGTTGAGGTAACTGTTGGAGTTTTACAGTGGTTGGCTTCAAACATACACGATGTCACCACCATAGGTGGTGAGCTTAACAGTTCCCATTATTACACCATTGGTAAGCAACGCCAAACCTTTACGGTTTCTTATGGCTATATCCATGACGATTATACTAAAACGGTCAATTCACGATATGCACTCAACTCGCTTAAAAACAACATTAATTTGCAGTTTCTAAACAAGCTATCGTCTAAAGTATCAACTTCATTTTCCTACCGCTACGCTACAAGGTCTTTAGGCGGTCATTTTAAAGTGCTTAACGCACAGTTGGAATATGTTGTGGATAAGCTTACGATTCAGTTGCAGGGACGTAACCTGTTTGACGCCGACTATTATGAGAATCTTGTTCCGATGCCTGGCGCACACGGCATGGTTTCACTGCGTTACGCACTTTAGTCTTTGCTGCTAAGCCGATTGATTTGCTGGTAGATTAGTTCCGTTTCCCAACCACGATAGGCAAGGTATTGAAATAGTTTTTGTTTTTTTATTTGCGTTTCATACCCATCCAACTGCTGCCATCTTTTATCGCTCAAGGCATGTAATTTTTCAAGATAGGCGTCAGCCTCAATGGTTTTTATGGCTTTATTAATATCATATTCAGACACCCCTCTCATCTTAAGTTCTCTTTTAATACGCATTTTCCCCCAGTACTTAATGGAGAATTTGCCACTGGTGAATTGTTGTGCAAAGCGGGTTTCATTTAAGTAGTTTTCAGAAACCAAGGTGCCAATAATTTGTTCGGCTGCTTGGGGAATCATTCCCATAGTGCGTAGCTTATCTTTCACATCCTTATGGCAGCGCTCTTGGTAGGCGCAATAGTTACGTAGTTTGTCTAGTGCCTCGGCAACTGTATATATTTTCATGTAGGCTAAAATAAAAAAAGCGGCACTAAGGCCGCTTTTTGTTTTTAAACGTGAATCACTTTTCCTTTTCCATCAAAGAAACGGTAGTGTAAATAGGTGTAAGCGTCGCGTGGAATAACTTTTATCCACTTGTTGTACTCAAAGTACCACTTCATGCGTTCACAATTAATTCCTTTGGCAACATAGGCTGCAATAAAGGGGTGTAAGTGTAACACTACTTTTTTCTTTTTGTGTTTAGGATTCGCTAAAATCTTTTCAAGGTCAGCTTTTATTTTGTCCATCAAAATAATTGGTGCTTCCACCTCTCCATTAATATTTGGATTTGGTTCAGCTGTTTTGATATCCATTTCGGGTCGGACGCGCTGGCGAGTCATTTGTATCAGACCAATTCTGCTTGGAGGCAAAATTTTGTGTTTGGCACGGTCGCTTTCCATTTCCTTACAAAAATGTTCGAAAAGCTTTTTTCTATTTTCTTGTCTTATCATGTCAATGAAATCAATGACAATAATTCCTCCCATGTCACGCAAGCGTAACTGTCGGGCGATTTCTGTAGCAGCAATCATGTTGACTTCTAAGGCTGTATCTTCTTGATTTTTAGCTTTATTGGATCGATTACCACTGTTTACATCAATAACGTGAAGGGCTTCGGTATGTTCGACAATTAAATAAGCTCCTCTGTTCATAGAAACTGTTCTACCGAACGAGGCTTTGATTTGACGTTCAATACCAAAGTGCTCAAAAATAGGCACTTGACTTTTGAAAAGTTTTGCAATACTTGCTCTTTCGGGAGCAATTTGTTGCAAATATTCTTTTACTTCTGTTAATAGTTCGGAGTCATCAACGTGTATTCCAGTAAACTCATCATCAAATATATCTCTCAAAATAGAGGAAGCTCGGTTGAGCTCACTCAATACTTTAGAGGGATAATCTACTTTTTGAATTTTCTTACACATTTGAACCCAACGTTCATAAAGATCTCCAAGATCTTTGTCGAGTTCAGCTACTTTCTTGCCTTCAGCCACGGTTCGGATAATGACACCAAAACCTTTTGGCTTAATACTCATTACGAGTTTTTTTAAGCGGTTCTTTTCTTCTCTAGTCGATATTTTTTGTGACATAGACACACGACTTGAAAAAGGAACCAAAACCAAAAACCTACCTGCCAGCGACAGCTCCGAACTGATACGGGGTCCTTTAGTAGAAATAGGTTCTTTGATAATTTGCACAAGTAGAGATTGATTGGCCTGAACGGCATCTGTAATGACACCATCTTTATTAATTTCAGGCTCCAATGGGTAGTTCTTAAGGGAAAAGTCTTTAATTTTTCCAGAACTAGCAAGCTTGATAAATTTTAGCAGCGTTGCTACTTTCGGACCAAGGTCGTGATAATGTAGAAAGGCATCTTTTTCATATCCTACATCTACAAAGCCTGCATTTAAACCAGATAGAGTTTTTTTAACTTTTGCTAAAAAAATATCTCCTACGTGAAACTTATTATCTTCAATTTCTTTGTGAAACTCAACGATCTTTCCGTATTTGAGTAAGGCAAAATCAACTGCAGAGGATCGCGAACGAATAATTAGTTCTTTACTCACAATAATGATTTTTAGATTCACAGTACATGTGAATCAATTGAACAATGTTTTCCGGGGGACTTATATCAAAGTGAACTGCTGTGATAGTATTCCATGTCAAAGAACATAAATGTTCAGAGTTTTAAGAAGTTTACTTTTTCTTATGTCGATTAGCACGACTTCTTTTTTTACGCTTGTGCGTAGCTACCTTGTGTCTTTTTCTCTTTTTACCACTTGGCATATGTTATAATCTAAATAATTAATTATGTGCAGTCGTTATTTCACGACTACTTTATTTTTTACTTTCTCTAAGAAAACCTTTGCAGGTTTAAATGAGGGTATATTGTGTGCTGGAATGTCAATAGTTACATTTTGTGAAATATTACGTCCTTTTTTGGCTTTGCGTGTTTTAACCACAAAACTTCCAAATCCACGTAAATAAACGTTTTCACCAGACTCTAATGCACTTTTTACTTCTTTCATAAAGTGATTCACAATCTCTTGTGTATCGCTTTTTTCAACTCCCAGTTTTTCTGAAATATTTGTTACAATTTCGGCTTTTGTCATCCTTAAGTTCTTGTGTGGTTGTAAATTTTAGGTTAGCAAATATAAAAATTTAATTCAACGTTTATGTGATTTTAAACACCTAAAACTCATTCTTTGCATGTATTTTTGATTGCATGAAACGTTTCAGTACTAAATTGTTAGGTTGGTATGCGCTGCACAAACGCACTTTGCCATGGCGTCAAACAAAGGACCCTTATTTGGTTTGGCTTTCCGAAATCATGTTGCAACAAACTCGTGTTGCTCAAGGATTGCCCTATTTTGAGCGCTTTTGGAATGATTTCCCAACCGTTCATGATATAGCGAAAGCTAGTGAAGATGCCGTTTTAAAGCACTGGCAAGGCCTTGGCTACTATAGCCGTGCCAGAAACTTACACAAGGCTGCAAAATTGGTAAGTGAACAATATAATGGCAATTTTCCAAGTACTTTTGAAGAGCTTATCAATCTGCCTGGAGTAGGACCCTATACCGCAAGCGCTATTGCATCCATTTGTTTTGATCAAGTTTGCGCCGTTGTTGATGGAAACGTATACCGTGTTTTGGCACGCCATTTTGATATTGACAGTCCCATCAATCAACCCACAGGAATAAAAACGTTTCAAGCCTTGGCCCAAACCCTTATCGATTCAAAATCACCAGGGGCTTATAACCAAGCTATTATGGAATTTGGTGCCTTGCACTGTACGCCAAAAAAACCAAGCTGCACGACGTGTCCATTAAACGATAGTTGCTTGGCTTATGTACACGGTCGCGTGGCTGAACGCCCCGTTAAAATAAAGGCTAAGCCCGTTAGGAAACGGTATTTTCATTACCTAATACCCATCGATCAAAACAATAACACCCTACTGAGCAAACGCGACCATAAAGACATTTGGCAAGGTCTTTATGAATTCCCGCTTATTGAAGCTCAAAACATGCTGAGTGTTGATGCACTTCAAGCACACGACGATGTCCCCAAATGGGCAAAAGCGGCTCATTGGACTAAGTTTCAAGAGGAAGCAGTGATTCATAAACTCAGTCATCAAGCCCTACACACCTATTTTTATCTGATAGAAAATATTGACGAAACCCTGCCCATTTCTTGGGCAAGTGTGTCTGATTATGCAGTACCGCGCTTAATAGAACGTTTTTTGGACAAGTTCATCCGATAATGTACATTTGATGTAAAATCTATTATGAGCGGAACACTTAACAAAGCTATGCTAATAGGCCATTTAGGCGATAACGTCAAAGTGACCTATTTTGAGGGCGGAAACTGCATTGGCAGGTTCCCCATAGCGACCAATGAAACCTACACAAGCAAACAAACAGGTGAGAAAGTCACCAATACCGAATGGCACAATGCTGTTGTGCGAAACAAAGCAGCAGAAACCTGCGAAAAATATCTAAAAAAGGGAGACCGTGTCTATATAGAAGGACGTATAAAAACCCGTAAATGGCAAGGAGATGACGGCAAAGACCGTTATTCAACAGAAATTCACGTTGATGACTTTACCTTTTTAACCCAACGCTCTAGCGATGGAGGCACAACACAAGCACAAACGGCCCAACAACAGCCATCACAACCCAGTCAACCCGCCCAGCCAACTCAGGGAAACCAACCTGCTAGTGACGATGACTTACCATTCTAAACGCTAATCGTTGGACATACCTATTTTGGTTATTGGTTTAGAAACGCTAGAAACAGTAAAAGTTTTCATATTGTTGTTGCTTTTAGTGAGTTCTGCATTGGTTTCTGGCTCAGAAGTTGCCTTTTTTTCCCTATCGCCATCTTACATTAAGGAAGCGGTTAACGCAACCAGTAAGCCGCTGCGTATTATTGCACAGCTGCGAAAAAACCCAAGACGTTTATTGGCCATTATTTTGTTGTTGAACAACCTGATAAACATCGCAACTGTACTGCTTTTTGCGTCCATGACCTCCTTGTTTTTTGAATCCATATCGCAGCCAAGTTTGCGTTTTTTAGCCGAGGTAGGTCTGATAACCACAATTGTGCTATTTTTTGGCGAAATACTCCCAAAAATTTATGCAAATAAAAACCCCGAAGGCTTTGCAAAAAGGATGTCTCTTCCTATTTATTTATTGGATAAATATGTATTTTTCACATTGACCCACCCCATGAGTTATCTCACTTTTGTTCTTCAAAAAAGATTGGGCAAAACAGGGACAAATATTTCGGTTGATCATTTGTCGCAAGCCCTTGAATTGACCCATGATTCTGAAACCACCAAAGACGAGCAAAAAATTTTAAAAGGCATAGTCACGTTTGGCAATACCGACACCAAGCAAGTTATGTGTCCCCGTATAGATCTTTTTGCACTGGATGAAGAAACGTCATTTGCCGAAGTAGTTTCACAGATTGTGAGTAAGGGATTTTCTCGTGTTCCTGTCTATCGCGAAACCATTGATACTGTTATTGGAGTTTTATATGTAAAGGATTTACTGTCTCATTTTGACAAGGAAAATTACGAGTGGACAAAACTTATACGCGAACCTTATTTTGTGCCAGAAAATAAAAAGCTTGACGATTTGCTACAAGAATTTCAGGGTAAACGCATTCATCTCGCTATTGTGGTCGATGAGTATGGCGGTACTTCTGGTGTTATTTCTTTGGAGGATGTTATTGAGCAAATTGTTGGGGATATAACAGATGAATTTGATGAAACAGACATCAGCTACTCTAAACTCAACGACAATACTTTTGTGTTTGATGGCAAAACCTCTCTACAAGATTTTTATTCGGTAACCAAGCTTTCAAGCAGTGAAGATTTTGAGCAAAACAAAGGGGAGTCTGAAACGATTGCTGGTTTTTTGTTAGAACAATTGGGATCCTTTCCTAAAGTGAATACTACCTTTCGATTCAAAAAAGTTGTTTTTACCATTGAAGCTCTAGACAGGAAACGCATCAAACAAATTAAAGTGCAGCTTGGCGCATGATACGAATCTACCTTTTAGTGTTGTTTTTTTTTGGATGTCAACATCAGGTACCCAAGCCTCATGCGGCCTTGGCATTGAACTATCCAGCAGCACAATACAATGATTTAGAGCCCAATGCTTGCGCATATCGCTTTAAGTATAATGTAGTCTCAACGCCAGTACAACTGTCTTCTTGTAGTACAACGCTGGATTACCCTTTACTTAAGGCAAAAGTCTATGTTACCTACTTTGATTTGAGCAATACTTCCTTGGATACCCTTTTTATGGACTTTGAAAAGCGGCTTAAGATTTTTGGTAAAGGAACCCAGCGCATCAATGAAAGTACTTTTGAAGATAAGGAAAAAGATGTCTTGGGTAGCTGTGTTACATTGATTGGAGACTCACCTTCGAACCTACATTTTTTCGCTACAGATACTAAAAGACACTTTATATCAGGCTCATTGCTTTTTTTTACAGCACCCAACTACGATTCCTTGGCACCTTCCATCGGATATATTAGAAATGATGTACAAAAAATGCTCGAGACGTTACGCTGGCAATAGTTAGGCTTTTTCTTTCTTTTTGGCGCGACAAGACTTTTCACAATTAGCTTCACAAGCCGTTTTATTTTTTCCTTCTTTTTTGCAACATGCTTTTTCGCAAGATTTATAGCATTTTTTGTTTTTAGCACAACAAATTTTCTAACAATCAGGATTATATTTTTTCCCATTCTGTTCAGAATAAAAAGCAGCTACGGCAGTGGGGCTTCACCTACCTTGTAATCAACTCCAAGAGATTCTATGGTAGTTTTTACCTTATCAAATGAAGTTGTCGTGGGGTCAAAAGAAACAAAGGCAGTTTTGGCTTCAAAATCAACCTTAGACATTGCAACACCTTCCATGGCAGCAACTTTCTTTTCAATACGTGCGGCACATCCAACCTCACAGGTCATTCCCTCAACTTGGAAAGATATTTTTGAAAGGTTTTCGTCAGACATAGTCACCGCTGCCTCATCGGATTGACTAATCGTTTTTTCCTCTGGGTTTTTTGAAGCACAACTAAGAATTGTTAGTATTAAAATGTAAAAAAAAAGGCGTTTCATAATATTAAACTTTAATCAAAAATAATAAAAAAAGCCTTTTTTACATCCTTTTTTACCAGCTTTGCCTAGCTATGATTAAAATTCCTGAGAAAAAGTGGTTGTACCTTTTTTTACTTTCGTTAATATGGGGTAGTTCTTATATACTAATAAAGCGTGGACTTGTTGGACTATCCCCCATTGAATTGGGTAGCACACGTATTGTTATTAGCACTGTTTTCTTACTTATTTTGGGCTATAAATCTTTGAGAGGCTTAAGCCGATACCAGTGGAAATGGTTGATTATAACTGGATTTGTAGGCACTTTTTTTCCTTCCTTCCTTTTTGCTTTTGCACAACAGCACATCGACTCTTCTGTTGCGGCCATTCTTAATTCGCTTACACCAATATTTACTGTACTGGTAGGGATCACACTTTTTTCTACACGTATGCTCAGCCGCCAGTATGTCGGCGTTTTACTTGGTTTTTTAGGTTCTTTAGGATTGGTTTGGAGCGGTGCACAAATCAACCCCAATCAACCAGTGGGTTATGTGCTGCTTATCATTAGTGCGTCTATGTGCTACGCCATAAACATCCACTTTTTAAAACACAAGCTTTCAGAAGTTTCTGCGATGGCCATGACACTGGGAAATTTTATTGCTATTTTACCATTAGCTTTGCTGTTGTTGTTTTTTACGGATTTCTTTTCGCTACAAAACCTACAAAAAACAGAAATAATTACAAGTTTAGGCTTCGTTGCTACACTTGCTTTTTTTGGCACAGCAATAGCCAAGGTCATGTTCAACCGATTTGTTAAAATAGCATCTACCGTATTTGTATCTTCAGTGACATACACCTTGCCAATCGTAGCCCTTTTTTGGGGGATATTGGATGGGGAGCATATGAGTGCTTTTCAACTTATTGGCGCTGCTTTAATATTAATTGGCGTTTCGTTAGCTCATAAGCCAGCGAAACGTCAATAGTCTTAAACTTCTGGGTTTAGAACCACTTGGGAATACGCGTCATCTAGATGAATTCCTGCTACTTATCAGGGTTAACAATTACTTCTTCAAGCGTTAAAGAAATTTCCTGACCACCAAGATCAAAGCTTTTCTCGCCTGGCATTATTAAGCTTGAGAATTCCTTATAGTTCGCATAGTTTGTATTGTTGGTTTGCATCTGACCATTGAAGTTCACCATAGTAGACTCTTTAATTTTCATACCTGTTTCCTTGCTGTAGTAGTTGGTGTAACTCACGCCAACCCCAGGAACTTTAATTACATAAGATTCTGTATCATTTACAGTTTCAATTCCCTCTAAAACAGCCTCTCCACTAGCTAGTAAGCCAATTTCAGCGACAATCCCCAAGGATTTTTTAAGATCGTCGTAAATAACTTTCGGCAAATCCATCCGATTAGGCCCTTGCTTCATAAAAGCCCCCTCGGTACTAACAACACTTGACATCATGGCGTTTCCACCAACAGATATTACTTGCTCTTGTTTATCAGTTGAATACGTTTCTTCAACCACAATGGCCATTTGCATAAAAGTACCTTTGTAGACAAGCTTGATAGCGTTTAGGTCGCTCACATTATTTACTCCTGTTTTTTTAATATGACTCGTTAAAACGGTCTCAGCGGTAATTCCTCCTCCAACAGAAACCTTCTTAGGCCGATCAATAGTTATACCATATTTATTGTAGTAATTGACAGGGAGTTGTTTTCCGTTAAATTCGACCTTTTCAAGGTTATCTAAAACATCAACCCCTTTTCCAGTCACAACTATTCTTGATTGGTTTACATTAAAGTATTTCTGTGCCACATCTCTAACATCTTTAGCTGTAACGGCATTGATATTATCAAGATAGGTTTTGTAAAAATCTTTATCAAGATTTTCGGTTGCGATGTCGTAAGCAAATTGTGCAATAGTAGCAGGTCTTTCTAATGAGCGAACAAAGCTACCAACATATTTAGCTTTTGCTTTTTTCAATTCACTTTCTGTAACCAAATCAGTACAAATGCGCTTTACTTCATTGAGTAGTTCTACCACAGCACTATCAGTTACTTCGTTTCTGACGCTTGCAGAAGCCCGGAAACGAGTTGCTGTACGTTTGTTGTTCCCAATGCTAGAGTAAGCACCATACGTATATCCTTTGTCTTCACGAAGATTTAAGAATAACCGTGCTTCTCCTCCGCCACCAAGAATGGAATTTGCCATTAAAACAGCAAAGTATTCAGGATTTTTTTTTGCAAGATATGTAGTGCTTTGAACCACTACCTCCGACTGAACAGCGTTGGGCATATTCACAAAATCTATTTGTGGGCTTGAAAGATTATTCACTTCTGGAAGTGGACTAGAGGCAACGGGATTGGGCTTCCATTTCCCAAAATACTTTTTCACCAACAGCTTAACAGCTTCCATATCGATATCACCTACAACGACCAAATAAGCATTGTTAGGCCTAAATCTAAAGTCATAATAGCGCTGGACATCAGCAAGTTTTATGTTATTGATGGTTCCAGGGGTTGTGTATTCGCCATAGGGATGATTTGCTCCGTAGGCCAAGAGTCTTTCGACGCGTCTGGCTGCACTTGTGACATCTTTTTCAGATGCTTTCAAGGCATCAATGATGATATCTCGCTCCTTAACAAACTCTTCCTCCGTAAAGTTGGGGTTTGTGGCAGCATCGGCCATCATCTGAAAAGTTCTTTCAAAATAGCGGGACAACGATTGTGCAAATGCACCAGAGGCACTAATGCTAACATTGGCACCCATAAAATCTACTTCATCATAGAAATCATCTTTTGCTATTTTTTTTGAGCCTTTTCCAAGTAAGCTGCCCGTGATCTCGCTCAACCCTGCCTTGATTCCCTCCATAATGGGAGGGTTGTCCAAACTTAAACTAGCACTTACTTGTGGCAGTTTTCTGTTTTCAACTAGCATCACGGTGAGGCCGTTTTTTAGTTTGTATTGTTGTGGCTCTTTAACTTTAATGGTGGGTGCAGGACCAGGAACCGGTTGTTTACTTCGATCAATTTGGCCAACTGCAGAAAATACCAACAAGGATGCGAATGTTACGAGTAATTTTTTCATAATAGTAATTTTTAGTTAGCTGGTTCGGGTTCTGGCAAGTATTCAAGTACCAAACGCTGATTTGTATTCAGGTATTTATTGGCTACCTCTCTTATCTCTTCTCGAGTAATGGAACGATAAATATCGATCTCATTGTTTATTAAATTGGTGTCTCCATAGAGCATATAGTAACGCGCAAGGGAATTGGCAATCCCTTCTACAGATGCATTTGAGCTAACAAATCCATTTTCAAACTTATTGAGCAGTTTTTGAAAATCACGTTCTGAAACAAGATTTTTTTGAATTTTGAGAATTTCATCATCCATTTCAGATATTAAGTCTGTAAGTTTAAATTCTCCCTGTGGTAGGCCGAAAATGACATACATACCATAATCTTCTTGTGCGATATTTATAGCTCCTGATTGCAGTGCCATCTTCTTTTCGTCAACCAAACGCTTGTAAAGTTTCGAACTAGGGCCATCGCTCAGATAGGTAGAAATCATATCAAGTATGCGAGACTCCCTGCTTTTAAAAGAGGGAGTGCGGTATGCTGTAATGATAGCAGGTATTTGAATGTTGCTATCAAAGGCTTCTGCTTTTAATTCCTCCTGAATAGGTTCTTCAGTCAAAGAAACTCTTTTAATGTCCGCACCTCTTGGTATAGAGCCAAAATATGCTTCAACCATTGTTTTTGTTTCATCAATATCAATGTCACCAGCGACAACGAGTACGGCGTTGTTTGGGACATAGAATTTTTTATTGAATGCTAGAAACTCATCTAGGGTTGCAGCATCTAGGTGATCCATTTCGCCAATGGTCGTCCCGCGATAAGGGTGATTGACAAAGAGGTGTTTTTTAACGTTTTCTAAAAATTTGCCATAAGGTTGGTTGTCAACGCGCAAGCGCTTTTCTTCCTTGACGACCTCATTTTGTGTATCCACCCCGTCCTGTTCAATTATGGGATGTAACATCCGCTCAGATTCCATCCAAAGACCAAGCTCAAGGTTGTTTGAAGGAAAAACTTCGTAATAATAGGTACGGTCGTCTGTGGTATTGGCGTTGTTGGACCCACCATTTTCGGTGACTATAGAAAACCACGCGCCGTTTTCAATATTTTTAGTGCCTTCAAACAGAAGGTGTTCGAAAAAATGGGCAAAGCCCGTTCTGTCAGGTTGTTCGTCTTTGGCACCGACGTGGTACATGACAGATGTGGTTACCACAGGAGCTGTATTGTCTTGATGTAGTATTACATGTAAGCCGTTAGTTAAATCGTATTCTTCAAAGGAGACCGATTGCGCACTTACAAAACCCAATACAAATAATAAGGTTAAATAAATTAGTTGTTTCATAGTAAAATATTTTAGTAAATCTAAATTAATTATTTTGTGGGATATTTGATCCTTCAATATCACATTGTTTACATTTTTTATGAAATCCCAAGCGATTTGCTAATATTAAGGTTATAATAAAAAAATATTGCCTGATATAATACAAGATTGTATATTTGCGAGCGCTTCATGAAAAAGCACAAAAAACAAAATTTATGTTTGCAATAGTAGATATAGTAGGGCAACAATTTAAAGTTGCAAAAGACCAGAAGCTATTTGTTAATCGATTGGACGTCAAAACAGGAGACAAGGTCTTTTTTGACCAAGTTTTTATGATGGCTGACGGTGACAAGATTACTGTAGGCTCCCCAGCTGTAGCCAATGCTTTTGTAGAAGCAAAAGTGGTACGTCACCTTAGAGATGACAAGTTAATAGTATTTAAAAAGAAACGCCGCAAGGGTTACCGTGTTAAAAACGGTCACCGTCAGTCGTTGACAGAAATTGTAATCCAATCTGTTGGAGTTGGTAAAGCCAAAAAAGCTTCACCAAAAACTAAATCAGCAGCACCAAAAGCCACAAAAAAAGTTGCCCCGAAGACAGCTGCCGATTTTTCATCAAAAACAGTAGCGGAGCTAAAGGAGCTAGCCAAAGCAGCAGGTATTGCGGGAATTTCATCTATGAAAAAAGCTGACTTGATTGTGGCACTTGAAGCAAAAAAAAAAGATTAAACTATGGCACACAAAAAAGGAGTAGGTAGTTCCAAGAACGGTAGAGAATCGGAATCGAAACGCTTAGGCGTAAAAATATTTGGTGGACAGCACGCTATTGCAGGGAACATTATTGTTCGTCAGCGCGGTACCACACACCACCCAGGAGACAATGTATATCTAGGTAAAGACCATACACTTCACGCCAAAGTAGATGGTGTTGTTCATTTTACCAAAAAGAAAAACAACCGCTCGTACGTTTCTGTTGAACCAGAGTAGTAACCGGAAACGTATTAATAAATAAAACCCCGATGCATAGCATCGGGGTTTTTGGTTCCGCCACTAATCAATGGATATATATGCTTAGTATCTATAATATTCTGGTTTATACGGCCCTTGAACAGGAACGCTGATATAATCCGCTTGATCTTTATCTAATTCTTCAAGCTCAACACCGAGTTTGTGTAGGTGTAAACGCGCTACTTTTTCATCTAAATGCTTGGGCAGCATATACACCTTGTTTTCGTAGTTATCAGCATTTTTCCAAAGTTCTATCTGCGCCAACGTTTGGTTTGTAAATGAGTTGCTCATCACAAAGCTAGGGTGGCCCGTAGCACAGCCTAAATTTACCAATCGGCCTTCGGCAAGTATAATGATATCTTTGTCTTCCACCGTATACTTATCAACTTGTGGCTTGATTTCTACTTTGCTATCGCCGTAGTTGTCATTTAGCCATGCCATATCTATCTCGTTATCAAAGTG
>DCBE01000060.1:0-151 GCA_002313325.1 Flavobacteriaceae bacterium UBA1115 | reverse complement strand
TATCAAAGTGACCAATGTTACATACAATGGCTTTGTCTTTCATGGCACGGAAATGACGCTCAGCAACAATGTCTTTGTTCCCTGTAGCCGTTACAACAATGTCTGCGTTACCAATGACTGTTTCTAGTTTCTTTACTTCATAACCATCCAT
>DCBE01000013.1 GCA_002313325.1 Flavobacteriaceae bacterium UBA1115 | reverse complement strand
CTCGTTTATTTCGCTTACGAACATAAGCAGCTTTTTAACTCTTTTGTCATTTTTTTTTGATTTGACATAGAAATTAACATTTGTCCCTTTGTCTCGTACACGCATCAGCTCATCTAAATTTTGGGATTTGATGTGTTTATCTATCCATGTTTGGATTTCTTCGGCGATGCCCTTACTTTCGGTGGATATGACCTTAAAACTTTCGATTTCCTCTACTAGCTTTATGAATTTATTCGCTTCTGGATCGTTTGTTTCTATGCTAAGCTTTGCAAGCATTTGAAACATTTTTGGACTGATCGAAAAATAACTGACACTGTCGTGGTATTCATATTTTTCGAAAACGTCTTGCCCCCAGCTAAACGAAGTTGTTATAATGGCTATTACAAGGATACTCTTTTTCATATTAATCTGTCTTTATAAATCTATTAGTTGTTTGATTAAAGGTTTCCATATGAGCCAAACCTTAGTGCCTTTTGTTTAGTTTTTGAGATACAAAATACATATGTACCTTAAATTCTTCAAACATGAGTTCTTCGGGGTTAGGTTGTATGGCTTGTATATCGTTTAACTGTGTCATAAAAATTCCAAAAACCGCTACCGCAGCTATGGCTACAGCCCTAAGCCAATTGGTTTTGGAAGACGGCTTATCGGGCAATGGCCCCTCATAAGTTTGCTTATGCTCACTAGCAATTGCCTCAAAATAGGGCTTGAGTTGCGCAAGTTTGACATCAACAACTGGCTTCGAAAAGTAGTCCATGAGGATCGCCTCTTTCTCGAGTGTCGCTTGACCCTCAAAATATAAGTCTAGGTATTTATGAAGCTGGGTAAATTTCATGATTGTGTGCTATAATGAGTTGTGCTTTGATTTTTTTGTGCTCGCGAAAGCGCTACGCGTACTGCGCCTTGTGATAGTCCGGTAATTTGGGCAATGGTCTCAAAATTGTATTGCTCAATATCCCGTAGTTGTAAAGCAAGTTGTTGCTGTTGTGGGAGATCTTCCATGTAGACCATCGTTTTTGAAACACTTTCGCGTGCATCAATTTGCTTGTCAAGACAAGCTGTTGCCTTATCGTGATGATAATGCACCAATCGCAGTTGTGAGGCTTGCTTTGCCTTTAAACTGTCCAAACAATAGTTTTTGGTCATGGTCATGGCGTAGCCTTCAATATTCGATAATGTTGTCATCTTTGTCATGTTTGTCCACAATTTTATTATTACTTCTTATACTGCATCTCCAGCCTCTTCGGTTGATATCAACAACCCCTTTGCTAAGTGAAACATACTGTCCTTAACGTTCAAGATTCGTTTTAAAAAAGTTTTTCATCCATGTCGCAGGCAGAAGATTTATTGTGTGTTTGGAGAATTAACGAGTTTGGCAAAACCTTGTTACAATTTAGGGAAATTTATTTTTATTAACTTGCTTGCTCCATTGACTCAAACCTATGAAAAAATTTATTCCGCTTTTTGGTATTATTTTATTTTTAGGTTGTAAGGATGATATAGACGATAACATTGTTGTCAGTAACACAGAAAACCTAGAAGTAGAGGACTTTATCTACAAGGTGATGAATTTTGCCTACTACTGGCAAAAGGATGTTCCTAACCTTGCCGACAATAGGTTTACAGACGACAAAGAATACACCAACTTCTTGCAATCTTTTGATGGCCCATCATCTCTATTTAAAGGGCTGCAGTTTGAAGAAGACAGGTATAGCGCACTTATAGACGACCACGAGGTCTTTGAAAACAGCATCAGAGGGATATCGCTGAGTAACGGGATGGTTTTTGGTTTGGTTCGCTTTTCACAAGACAGCGCTGATATTTTCGGTTATGTGCAGTATGTACTACCAGGATCATATGCTGAAATAAAAGGCGTCAAACGTGGAGATATTTTTGTAGAGGTCAACAGCAATCAACTCACCATTTCCAACTACAGAGAATTATTGTTCAGTAATGCCAGCAGCTATACAATTGCTTTAGCGACCCTTAACAACAACAAAATAACAAAAACAGGCAACAGCATTAGCCTAACCAATACCGAACTAACCGAGCAAAGTGTTCATTTGTCTAAAGTAATTCAACACGATGGCAAAAAGGTGGGCTATGTGATGTATAACAGCTTTAGCACCGCTCAAGACGAAGCCCTAAAAACAACCTTTGTTAATTTGGCCGCAGCATCCATAGACGAACTTGTGGTGGATTTGCGATACAACAGAGGAGGAGCAATAACAACGGCACAACTGCTAGTAGGGCTTATTGCAGGAGAACACGCAAACAAGATATTTGGAAAACTCATATACAATGAAAAATTAAGCGCAAATAATACTGATGTTGAAATAACAAATTCAAACATTAACTTGGGGTTATCTAGGGTAATTTTCTTAACCACACAAAACTCAGCTTCAGCCAGCGAAATGACGATCAATGGATTAAAGCCCCATATGAACGTGACTCAAATTGGCGATAAAACAGAAGGAAAAGACGTGGGTTCAAATCCTTTTTACGATTATATTGACATCAACAGAACCATAAACCCCAAACACAAGTACATGTTGCTACCTATCACCTTTAAAAACTACAACAGCGAAGGCGTGGGCGACTATTCCGAAGGCTTACTGCCCGATATTGAGCTTCCAGAAACATTATCTAATATGGGTGTGCTTGGCGATGTAGAAGAACCCCTACTCAAAAAAGCACTAGAATACATAAGCGGGCAAACTTCTGGGAGCATATCAATAGACTCCAACAGCTTACCCGCATCATTCGTTGAGCTTCAAACAGAAGCCGGGAGGACAATATATTTTACTGAAAACTAGAAGGAATAGCGCAGGGCTATGTTTAGGTTTCGTCCCAGCGTACTAAAGCCAAATATCTCGGAATATTCCACATCAAAAATATTGGTTACAGCTAAACTGGCTGTGGTATTCCCAATAAAAGTTGGAAAGGCAATACGTACATCTACCAAGGCATAGGTATCCAATTTTTCTTGTGCAAAGGCTTGGTTTACATCATAGCGTGATCCTATATAACGCCAATGCAATCCCCATTGTGTTATGGGTGCTGCATAGTTCAGACCAATGTTAGCTGCATGCTTGGGCAGGCGCAAAGGCGCTTGATCCACCTTTTCGGTATAGGTGTAGTTGGTGTTGATATTCCAATTCTTTAAGCTCCAATTGGCCGCTACCTCCACTCCACGCACTTTAAATATCCCTGGACGGTTTTGATATCCGATAAAATTGGATAAAAAGACAAAGTCCACAAAATTATCCTCTTCCCGTTGGAAGGCAACCACAGTAATACGGCTGTTATCGGTCATTTTTTCTACGCCCAACTCAAGGGTTTGGTTTTCTTCGGGAGTTAGCGCTGTGTTTCCATAAAGAGCGCTGTAAAGCTTGTACTGCGATGGGGCAATAAATGATGAAGCCCAAGAACCAAAAAACTTAAGATATCCACCAAACGAAAGCTCTTTTACATAAAACGGATTAATCGTAAAGGTTTGATGCGAACCAAACTCGCTGTGTACGGAGTTTCGCACACTAGCGTGTAGGGCATATCCATTAACGTGTTGCCACTGCCCACTAACAAAAACCGCAACATTATCATGCGCATAGGTTTCAGAATCAAAGGCATTCTTAAAACCAGAATCAATGTCTTGGTAAAAAAGACCCCCTAAAAGCGTTAGCTCATCCGATGCACGTTGACGCCAGGTTAGTTCCGCTGTAAAAATATCTGCTGTGTAATCCGAAGGGAACCCGTCTGCATAAGAACGTGAGCTGTCCGTCCAAGAAAACTGCGCTTGAATATTGGAGTTACCCTTAGTGTATGAAGGCATAAAACCAATCCGTTGTTGTTTGCTCACAAATGAATAATCGGCATCAGCAAAACTGGGAAAGGTGCTGTCAAAGTTGGCATCAAACACATCTCGTTGCAAATAGGCCGACCAAGCCCATGGGCTGTTGTATTGACTTTGGACACTGAATTGTATGTTTTCTTTTTCAACTGGATCGGTTTCCGTACCCGCCACAGACGACATCCCATCAGATGCTAGTCGTTGGATTGAGCCGGCCAGGGCCACACCGCCTAGTTGATACTGCAACTCCACAAACTGCTTGCTCACGTTAGAAAGCTTGCCTAATTTTTGGTCAAATGTATTTTGAGTACCCCATTCTTGGGCAACCGTAAGCTTGGTTTTTTGTGTCAGTTCCTGTTTGGTGGTAATGTCTATAACGGCTGTAGCTGCCCCGCTTCCGTAAAGGCTACTTGACGCCCCCTTAACCACTTCAATGGTAGCTATTTGGTCTAAAGCTACGAGGCGCAAATCAAAATCCGATTCGATTTGAGAGGGGTCACTAACCACCACACCGTCGATGCGGATAAGCACCTGTCGGTTATTACCACCGCGAATAAAATAGGACAGGTTTTGTCCAGGGTGCAGTTGGGCACCCGATATGTATATTCCTGCGTATTGATTGAGTAATTGCGCCAGCGATATGCCCTTGTTTCTAGCTATCGCTTCTGCGCTGATGTGCACAACGGCCTTGCCGCTGTTTTTTCTAGGTTTCGGAGTACGCGTATCTGAAACGACTACTTCATCCAATTGCTCTTGCGCATGGACGGTACTTATACATAATAGCATTGCTGCTAATAAATATCGCATTTTAAGTTGTTATAATAATGAACTGATAGTACTTATCCCGAGCACGCACAGCATGAATCTCTTAGGCAGGTCTCCTGACTCATACTACTCAACAAACCTTCCCATACGCCAAGGCGGATAGTGGTTGAAGCATTGAGCGTTGCAGTACTTACAGTTGCGGGAACAGCAAAGGCATTACACCTTTTTCCCTTTTCATCTTCGCATGTGGAAGAACCCAAAAGCTATCACAAAGTTAGGGTATTAACCATAAAAATAAAGGAAGATTATTGAAAAATATGTACATTTGTACCATAACAAAATACGATGTCCATCAACAAAAAAGAACGCGTACTTATAAGCTTTATCATTGTAGCTGTATTGGTGCGTTTATTCCCTCACCCTCCCAATTTTGCTCCCATAACGGCTGTGGCGCTGTTTGCCGGTACCCACTTTAGTCGCAAGCACTGGGCCATACTCATGCCTATTTTGGCCATGTTGGTGACGGATGTCTTTTTAGGCTTTTCGATGATTAGTCCCATTGTCTATTTGGCTTTTGCAGGCGTTACCACCTTGGGCTTTGTAGTCAAAAAGATGCATGTAGGATCTGTGCTTTTAAGCAGCCTACTGTTTTTTGTGTTCACAAACCTTGGCGTTTGGTTTTTATACTACCCACTTACCCCCGAAGGCTTTATAACTTGCTTTACGCTTGCCATCCCATTTTTTGGGTATACTGTTGTGGGAGATTTGTTTTTTAGTGCAGCCTTACTTTTTGGTTACCGCTACGCTGCCAAACGTTTCCAGTTGGCATAAAGTTTGGCTTAAGTCTGGAATTGTAGCAACAATTTATAGCTGAATACGGATACACGAATTCATATACTTTCGATCAAATCGCATTGAGTGTTCGGGATGCAACAAAGTCGGTGCGGTTTAATACCTACCAACGTGCTTACATAAGCTCCACTCTTACTCCTCCGCAGCGGGGCGGTCTATTGCCGTTATTTGATAGTCCAAGGCGTTTTCTTCACCTGCTAGACGAATGATGTCCTTATCAATCTTTTTAAACTCCTTGGAAGACTCGTTGTACTGGTTTACGACCGTACCAATGGTTCTGCCTAAGCGGCCATGTACGTCCTCAAAAGCGTTGAGGTGCTTGCCGAGTTTTTCTACGTTCTTCAAGATGTCCTGAATGGAGTTTTCGATTTTAAGGTTGTGCAGCGCCTTTACCGTTATTTGTAGCATCGGGAACAGGCTCATTGGCGATACAATCATTACCTTTTTTTCGTAGGCATAAGACACCAAGTCACGGGAGTTTATCTGCAAGGTTCCTACCCTACTGTTTAGCAAATCTTGGTATAGCCCGTCGGCAGGGATAAACATATAGGCATAGTCGGTGGTTTTTTCGTTGGGACGTATGTATTTGGCGGTTTCGTCTATGCGCTTTTTGATATCGCTCTTAAAACTTTGCTCCAAGGCCTTAATCGCCTCGGGGTCGCTGCTCTCCACCATTTTGTTGTAGTTGTCCAAAGAAAATTTAGCATCTATAGGAATGATAAAATCTCCCACTTTGACAATGGCATCCACCATTTCTCCATTGGAAAAACAGTGTTGCATAACAAACAATTCGGGTGGCAGGACGTTAGCCAATAGGTTTTCGAGTTGTATCTCCCCCAAAATTCCACGCTGCTTGGAATTGCCCAATATCTTCTCCAAAGTTTTCATTTGGTTAGCAAAACTCAATACTTGTTCGTTGGTACCCTTGATTTCAAACAGGGCCTTGGTCACGTCGGTAATGGCTTTTTTAGACTCGGCAAACTGTTGGGTAATGGATTGGTTGGAAGAGCGTTGGTAGTCGCTTATCCCCTTGTTGATGTTATCTAGCTTCTGCTCTAGCTCCACTCGGATTTCTTTGGCATTGGCATCTGTTTCTTTACGAATACCCTGAATCTCATCACGCAACTGCGCATTGAGTTGCATCAAAAATTCATTGGTCACAGCACTAGACTGTTTCTTTTGGCTTATAAAATAAAAGACCAAAAGTGCTAAAACAACAACAAGTACAGGAAACCACTCCATCAAAAAATTTTTTCTTAAATATACGTGAAACCGACCAACTAACTACTTACTCAAATACATCTTACGACGACCATACAATTCGTAAAACTCATCGTCTTTTAGGCTGTCGATAAACAAAATGCTCTCGCCAGTACTCTTCATTTCTGGGCCCAGCGCCTTGTCAACGTTGGGGAATTTGTTAAAAGAAAAGACCGGTTGCTTGATGGCAAAGCCCTCTAGCGTGGGCTGAAAATCAAAATCCTTCACTTTTTTGTCGCCCAGCATAACCTTAGCGGCATAGTTCACATAAGGCTCCTTATACGCCTTGGCTATAAAAGGAACCGTCCGCGATGCACGTGGGTTGGCCTCAATGATGTAAACGATATCGTTCTTGATGGCAAACTGAATGTTAATCAGTCCAACCGTATTGAGTGATAGCGCAATTTTTCTGGTGTGATCCTTAATCTGCTGCATTACATAGTCGCCCAAGTTAAATGGAGGTAAGGTCGCATTGGAATCGCCCGAGTGAATACCGCAGGGTTCTATATGTTCCATGATGCCGATGATATAAACGTCCTCACCGTCGCAAATGGCATCTGCTTCGGCCTCAATTGCGCCGTCTAGGTAATGATCCAACAGCAATTTGTTGTTGGGTATTTTATGTAATAAATCAACCACATGCTTGACCAGGTCTTCTTTGTTGATGACAATTTTCATTCCCTGACCACCCAGCACATAAGATGGGCGTACGAGTATGGGGAAGTTTAATTCGTCTGCCAAGGCAAGGGCTTCGTCGGCGGTTTCAGCCACACCAAATTCTGGATAAGGAATGTTATTTTTCTTGAGAAGTGTGGAGAAACTTCCACGGTCTTCTGCCAAATCTAAGGATTGGAAACTAGTGCCCATGATTTTAACACCATAGCGCTCCAGTTTCTCTGCCAGCTTTAGAGCTGTTTGCCCACCCAACTGAACAATAACGCCTTCGGGTTTTTCGTGTCGGATAATATCGTAGATATGCTCCCAGAAGACAGGCTCAA
This sequence comes from Flavobacteriaceae bacterium UBA1115, assembly GCA_002313325.1. Taxonomy (GTDB): domain Bacteria; phylum Bacteroidota; class Bacteroidia; order Flavobacteriales; family Flavobacteriaceae; genus UBA7446. The sequence goes on along the minus strand of DCBE01000013.1, from coordinate 4,836 downwards.
AATATAGTTTATCAGCAATATCAAAATCTGTGGAAACCGTCTCGGGGTTACAATTGATCATGATGGTTTCATAGCCCGCTTCTGCAGCTGCCAATACGCCATGCACGCAACAGTAATCAAATTCAATCCCTTGGCCAATCCTGTTAGGTCCAGAGCCCAATACAACCACTTTCTTTTTGTCGGTCACTACACTTTCGTTTTGCACATAGGAATTGCCGTCAGCACTTTCCATGGTACTCTCAAAAGTGGAGTAGTAATAAGGGGTCTTGGCCGTAAATTCAGCAGCACAGGTATCCACCAGTTTATAGACACGGTGAATGTTCAGCGCATCGCGTTTGTTGTAAACCTCGCTTTCCAAACAACCCAACATATGAGCAATTTGTCTATCACCATACCCCTTTTGCTTGGCTTCTAACAGCAAAGGTTTTTCAATCGATTCAATCGTAAAGTTTGAAATTTCTTTCTGCAGGTTGAACAATTCCTCATACTGTTTCAAATACCACATATCTATCTTTGTGATGTCGTATATCTGACTGACCGGAATGCCCATCGCAATGGCATCGTAAATCACAAATACCCGATCCCAAGAGGCGTGGGTAAGCTTGTCAATAATTTGATTGTAATTTTTATAACCCTTGCCGTCGGCGCCCAGCCCATTTCGCTTAATCTCTAGCGATTGCGTGGCCTTGTGCAAGGCTTCTTGAAACGAACGCCCAATACCCATTACCTCACCAACGGCTTTCATCTGCAAGCCTAGGGTGCGGTCAGAACCTTCGAACTTGTCGAAGTTCCAACGTGGAATTTTTACAATTACATAATCGAGTGTTGGCTCAAACAAGGCAGAAGTAGACTTGGTGATCTGGTTGTCTAGTTCGTCTAGTCTGTAGCCAATGGCGAGTTTGGTAGCCACTTTGGCAATGGGATAACCCGTTGCCTTACTCGCTAGTGCCGAGGAGCGCGAAACCCGTGGGTTAATCTCGATGGCAATAATATCTTCTTTATCATCAGGGCTAACGGCAAACTGCACGTTACAGCCACCTGCAAAGTCGCCTATGCTGCGCATCATCTTAATGGCCGTATCACGCATTTTCTGAAAGGTCTTATCGGAAAGCGTCATGGCAGGCGCAACGGTAATGGAATCTCCTGTATGGATACCCATAGGATCCATGTTCTCAATAGAACAGATAATCACCACATTGTCGTTATTATCACGAAGTAGTTCAAGTTCGTATTCTTTCCACCCCATCATGGCTTTGTCAATCATGACTTCGTGTATGGGCGAGATTTCTAAACCACGTCTAAGCAATTCTTCAAAGTCTTTTTCGTCATAGACAATGGCGGCTCCAGCACCACCAAGCGTGTAGGAAGCGCGAATACAAAGAGGGAAACCGAATTCCTGGGCAATTTCTTTTCCTTTAAGAAATGAGGTTGCCGTGGCTTGTGGCGCCATAGGAACATCGATTTTTTCCATAAGCTCTCGAAACTTTTCACGATCCTCGGTAATGTTGATAGCATCGATGTTGACACCAATAAGTTTAACATCGAAGTCTTTCCATATGCCTTTCTCATCTGCCTCAATACACAAGTTAAGCGCAGTTTGGCCACCCATGGTGGGCAATACGGCGTCAATATGTGTATGTTCCTTCAAAATCTGAATGATGGATTTTGTGGTGAGTGGCAACAAATAAACATGATCGGCCATAGAAGGATCGGTCATGATTGTTGCGGGATTGGAGTTGATGAGTATGGTCTCAATACCGTCCTCTCTCAGAGAACGAAGCGATTGGGAACCGGAGTAATCAAACTCGCAAGCTTGGCCGATAATGATAGGGCCAGAGCCGATAATTAGGATGCTGTTAAGTTCTTTTGTCTTTGGCATAAATTACAACTAAATGTTGGTCAAAAGTCTCTCGAATATATATAAAAAAAGGTGTTACTGTGACAGCAACACCTTTTAGTTTTAAACGTTTTATTCACTTATTTTTTGTGACGTGGTTCTGATGAGACAGATATCTTTTTACGTCCCTTTGCGCGACGTGCTGCCAATATCTTGCGCCCTGCTGCAGAAGCCATGCGCTCCATGAAGCCGTGTTTGTTACGACGCTTTCTTCTCGAGGGCTGAAATGTTCTTTTCATCAATGTTTTCTTAAGACGGCAGTAAATATACAATAACTCGTATTAGGACAAACAACACTATAACAGAAATATGTAAATTTGTTACAGAAATTGTAACTATGTTTCCAAAATTAATAAAAATAGTACTCGCAATCGCTTCTATAGGATATGCTGTTTACCAATTTATTGAAGGCTATATCGGTAATGGAATTGCGATGATTTTCCTAGCTGGTATTTTTGTTTTTCTCTATTACAAGAATGAATTGATCTTACTCTCTTTCCTCCGCCTACGCAAGCAAGACTTTGAAGGAACCCAACGCTGGTTGAACAGAATCAAAAAACCTGAATCTGCACTTACCCAAAAGCAACAAGGCTATTTTTATTTTCTACACGGTGTGATAGAAGCACAAAAAAACCTGACCAAAGCAGAGCGTCACTTCAAAAAAGCTATTTTGCTGGGGCTTTCCATGAAGCACGATTTGGCTATGGCCAAACTCAGCCTCGCTGGTATAGTGATGCAGAAAAGACGCAAGCGAGAAGCCACATTACTCTTAAACGAAGCAAAAAAATTAGATAAGCAGAACATGCTTGCCGATCAAATCAAGCTGATGCAGCAGCAGTTAAAGAAGATTTAACTAAGCCTGCGTTAAGATAATCTGCGGTAAGTGCTGATTAAACCATTGTGCTCGTTTCATGATCATTACGTGTGTTCCTTTGGGAACTGGGATAAAATCCTTTAAATGCAGGGTTGGGAATACCATATCATAAGTCCCGTGAATATGTGTCACATTGGGCAGCGGCGTATCTTGACTCCAATTAAAAAGAACTTCCAACGACCAATTCAGGTATTCTGGCGATCGAACAGAAAGGTATTTTTTATTTAAATCCATTCGCTTTCGTGCGGTAGGACCAAAAATAAAACCCACAAAATCTTCTAAATCGTCAATCCACAAAACAGGGAAAAACTTGTAAGCACTTGTCTTGCGGGTAATGCGCATATGAATGGGAAACTCACGCCAGGTTCGAACGCTTGAAATGATGATAACCTTCCGACAAGAAATGATTTTAGACATCTCTTGCACCAATATGCCACCAAAAGAAACACCGATTAAAACAGGGTTGGGGTGCGTCACTTTTTCGCACATACGTTTGGCATAAGATACCAAGGTTTCTTTCAGTTTGGGCATAAACCAAGACAACAAGTGCACCTCGAAAGGGCTGCTGAGTTTTATGCGTTCAAAAATCTCATTATTAGCAGCCATACCAGGCATCATGTAGACATGAATGGCAGCACTCTTCTTCATTGCAAACTAAATGTACACAAAATTTTCGTAAATTTGCAAACTAGCAATTCAATAATGTATAAAATAAATGTCACTGATAACGCCTTTTTACGCCAATTTGAAACAGAAGTTCAAGGTGAACTTGCCAAAATAGAATACGCACAGCAAGAACGCAAAATCTTTCTAACCAAACTCGTGGTTCCAAAAGAAAAATGTCCGAACGATTTTAGCGATGCTTTTATCAAGGAAGTTCTGTCAATCATAGCAGAGCGAAACATTAGTATGATGCCAACTAGCCCGGAGATTGTACGTTTTATCCGCAAGAACAAACGCTACAGAAGCATGCTCCCGATTGGCGTACGCATCTAGGTTCGCTAGGATGTAACCCCCGTTGTTACATCAAATTTACCAAACCATCATCATCAATTGCAGTCAGATGTACGCGCTGAATAGTATTGCAAAGCGCCGGATTCCAAAATGCTTTTACTTTAATGTAATTTGGAGTAAATCCGTGGATAAATCCATTCTTGTTTTCAGACTCAAACAATACTTCTTGTTCAGTACCTAATTGGCTTTCATAAAAAGCACGTCGCTTTTTTTGAGACAACCCGCGTAACATCTTACTCCTTTTGGCACGAACCTCTCTAGAAACAACAGCAGGCATACCAGCCGCAAGGGTGTTCTCACGCTCTGAATAGGTAAATACATGAAGGTATGAAACATCAAGTTCGTTGAGAAAATGATAGGTTTCCATAAAATGTTCGTCTGACTCACCAGGAAAACCTACAATTACATCAACTCCAATGCAAGCATGGGGCATACGGGCTTTTATCTGCGCCACACGCTTAACATATAGCTCGCGCTGATACCTCCTACGCATGGCAGCCAAAATCTTGTTGCTGCCACTTTGTAGCGGTATGTGAAAATGCGGCACAAAACGCTTGGAATCGGCTATAAAGTCAATGGTCTCTTGACGCAATAAATTGGGCTCAATTGATGAAATACGTATGCGCTCCAATAGAGAAACCTCGTCTAAAGCGCTTACCAAATCAAAAAACGTATGGTCGTGTTTTTTTGTGCCAAATTCTCCCTTGCCAAAGTCACCAATATTAACCCCCGTCAACACCACCTCTTTGATGTCTTGTGCAGCAATTTCATTTGCTTGCCTAATGATATTATCAAGTGTGTCGCTGCGTGAAAACCCACGTGCTAAGGGAATGGTACAGTAAGTGCATTTGTAGTCGCAACCATCTTGAACCTTTAAAAACGCACGTGTGCGTTCGCCAATGGCATAACTCCCAATATACTGCTCTACGGCATCTATGGCACAAGCGTGAACAGCAGTTTCAGAAGCCGTTTTGCTCTCAACAAAATCCACCACATTAAACTTTTCGTTGGCACCCAAGACCAAATCTACCCCGTCCAATGCAGCCAAGGT
>DCBE01000045.1 GCA_002313325.1 Flavobacteriaceae bacterium UBA1115 | reverse complement strand
CCCTACCCTACTGTTTTTATCCTCTTTTGGAAAAACATCTACGCCGTAAACAATGCGTTCGGCATCCAAGTTTTTATATGTGCCCAGCAAACGATCCCAAATCGCAAATATATTCCCATAGTTACTATCCGTATACGGAAGCACATGGTGGTGATGGACCTTGTGCATATGCGGCGTTACCAACACATAACTGAGCCATCGGTCAAGCTTGGTGGGCAGGTTGATGTTAGCGTGGTTAAACTGGCTTAAAACCACCGATAGCGATTGATAAATCATCACCACACCAATGGGCGCACCCAAAATAAAAACAGCCAATAATGTAAAGGAAAAACGAAACAAACTCTCTAGGGGGTGATGGCGGTTAGCGGTTGTGGTATCTACGTGATGATCAGAATGATGTACCAAATGTACCATCCACAGTGGCTTTACCTTGTGTTCGACCAAGTGCGCTAAATAAGCACCGATAAAATCCAACAGCAACACACCCAAAACTACATAGACCCAAAAAGGCATTGCAACAAGTTGTAACAATCCATATGCATTCGCCTGTGTCCAATCAGCTGTTTGCAAAAGCAAAAAGGCTAAAAAGAAGTTTACCAAAACAGAAGTTGCCGTAAAAAAGAAGTTCGGCCAAGCGTGACGCCATTTTTTGTAGCGCAAACTACGCATAGGTATTAGTCCTTCCAATAGCCAAAAAAAAGTAATACCCCCTACCAATATGATACTGCGGTGAAGTGAGGGAATGGTTTCAAAATATTGGATCAGGCTTTCCATTATTCAAATATATTGATTTTAAGCTACTTGCCTTTCGACATACGTTGCACAGTTTCAAGATTGGTCATCAATTTTATCTTATGCACAGAATCTTTAAACTGCCCTTTTTCGATGAGTGTTTGAAGCACAGCTATAAGTTCAGCTATGATTTGATTTGAATAAATCATTGCAAAATAATTTACAACCAAAACTAAAACAATTAAGCTTATGAGTAGATGTTAAAGCAAGTTTGTACTTTTACAGTGATTTACAATACATGAGACCGTTTAAATCTGCCATAAAAATAAATAAAGCGAGTTATAAAGAAAACTACGCTGAAATGGAAAAGCTGGTGCTGGAATTGCATCAACAGCTGAAAAACAGCCAAATACAAGGCACAGAAGCTTCTATTGGGCGTGCGCGAAAGCGTGGTAAGTTTTTGGCGCGTGAGCGCATTGCCCTGTTGTTGGATAAAGACAGTCCGTTCTTAGAGTTGATGCCATTGGCAGGACTTATGCACGACGGCGGTTTTGGTCCAGGTGGTACTACGGTGGCTGGAATTGGCTATGTAAATAAGCGACTTTGTTTGGTTAATGCAAACCTAGGCACACGCAAAGGCGGTGCTGTGGACTATGCTACCAGTCTAAAGGTATTGCGCTTGGGTGAAATCGCATTAGAAAACAAACTACCTACCATTAATTTGGTAGAAAGTGGTGGTGCAAACCTTCCCGACCAAGACCGTGTTTTCAACAATTACGGTGCTTCTTTTAGAGAAATGTCTAGGCGTTCCAAACTAGGAATTCCAACCATATCAGTTGTTTTTGGTAACGCCACAGCTGGCGGTGCCTATGTTCCCGGAATGTCGGACTACACCATCATGCAAAAAGATTCTGCAAAAGTGTTTTTAGCAGGGCCTCCCCTAGTGAAGATGGCCACTAAAGAAATTGCAAACGACGAAGAACTTGGCGGAGCCAATATGCACAGCCGTATTTCAGGAGTAGCAGACTTTTTGGCTGAGGATGAGCAAGATGCCATTAGCATTGCTAGAGACTTAATCAAAACATTGAAGCCTGCAAAACCATACGCAAAACCACATGCACCAGTTGTACCACCAAGATACAGTGCAGAAGAACTTTTGGGTATCGTGCCTGCTAACCTCAAAAAAGCCATAGACATCAGAGAAGTATTGATTCGTATTGTAGATAATTCTGAGTTAACCGAATTTAAAACCAACTACGGGGTTACAATGGTATGTTGCTGGGCCAATATCAATGGATATCCCTTAGGTATCATTGCCAACAATGGTGTTATTTTTGCCGAGTCGGCACAAAAAGCCACTCAGTTTATTCAGCTGGCAAATAAATCCAACACCCCTTTATTGTTTGTTCACAATACCACCGGTTTTATGGTGGGCAAACAATATGAGCAAAAAGGTATGATTAACAGTGGTGCGCAACTGATCCATGCCGTTTCTGGCAGCACAGTACCACACATCAGCTTGCTGATTGGCAATTCCTATGGCGCTGGAAACTACGCCATGTGCGGACGCTCGTTTCAACCCCGTTTTTTGTTTTCTTACCCCAACGTGCAATCTGGCGTAATGGGTGCAGAACAATTAGCAGGCGTAATGGAAATTGTGAGGCGTCAGTCTGCAGCATCGCTTAATAAAAAAGTGGATGAAAAAGCACTGAAGCATGCCAAAGACTCCATGTATCAAGATGCCAAGCAAAAGGCAAGTGTATGGCATGCTACTTCAGAACTTTGGGACGACGGCGTAATTGATCCACGAGATACACGCAAACACCTGAGCCTGTGTTTGGCGACTGTTTACAACGACAACATCGAAGGCAGTGATGCCTTTGGCGTGTTTCGTATATAATTTACGCTAATGCTTTTTGGTACATTTCTTCGTATGTTGGAACAATTTGGTGCACGTCAAAGCGACATGCATACGCATAAGCTTGGTGCTTAAACAAGGTTAGTTTTTCCTTATCAGACAAGAGCGCTATGGCGTGTTTTGCCATGGTATCCACATCGCCAACAGCAGTTATATAACCTGTTTTTCCGTGAATGTTTACTTCCGGCAATCCACCCGTATTGGTGGAAATAACAGGTGTGGCAGCGGCCATAGCTTCCAAAGCAGCCAATCCAAAACTTTCGGTTTGCGAGGGCAATAATAACAGGTCAGAGTAGCATAAAATCTTACTTACCTCGTTTGTCTTTCCATAAAAAACAACGTCCTCCCAAATATCCAACTCACGGCAGCGGTTTTCAGCAGCCAAGCGGTCTGGACCATCGCCGACCATCAATAGTTTGGCAGGCATATGTTCCCGTAATCTTGCAAACGTTTCAATGACATCTAGCACACGTTTTACTGGTCTAAAATTACTTACATGTGTAAGTATGACCTCACCTGCAGTCGCAACCGTGCCACGCTCGCAATTCACGCGAATATTGTCATAACGCGAAATATTGATAAAGTTGGGTACCACATGAATTTCTTTGTGCACATCAAACAAGTTAAAGGTATCGCTGCGCAAATCTTTGGAAACAGCCGTTACCACATCCGAATTGTTGATGCTAAAGGTAACTGCAGGTTTGTAGAACGGATGGCTTCCTACCAAAGTAATATCCGACCCGTGAAGGGTGGTTACCAATGGAATATCAATACCGTTTTCTTTAAGCATTTTCTTGGCCATATAGGCTGCATATGCGTGTGGAATGGCATAGTGCACATGTAATAATTCTATCTCATGCAACCTCACCATTTCTACGAGCATACTAGAGAGTGCCAATTCATAGGGCTGAAAATGAAACAACGGATAGCGTGGTACATGAACCTCATGAAAGTGGATATTCCCATTAAGAGACTGTAGACGCACGGGCTGTTTATAGCTTACAAAATGTACCTCATGATCCCTGTCGGCTAAAGAAATGCCCAGTTCGGTAGCCACTACCCCACTACCACCATAGGTAGGGTAACAAACAATCGCTATTTTCATGTTAGAAATGATTTACGGGACATGGTTTCTTTAACAGGCATTACACAAAAGTATTGGTAATACTTCGAAGCACAAAATATCAGTCAAAAACTTCTAGATTAATGGGTAATTCACCCACCGCATCGATTTTTCCAAATAATATTTGGGCTGCAGCCTTGACAAAAGACGGCTCTTGTTGGTGTGCTAATAATATACTTGAACATCTGCTTACATCTGACAATTGTTGCAAAACGTAGGGTTTTGCAAATACCACTACATGCACATTTTGGTGTTTTAGCAATTTAGTTAGCAGCCCGAGTTCATCCCTCGACAGGTACTGTTTTGTCCAAGGAGTAGACGTATCTGCATAAATGCCCACAACCAAAGTTTCGCTTGAACTGATATCAATGGCTGCACAGTGAGTGAGTTGTCGCACCGCAGCGTATTGGCGCAAAGCATTTAAAAAGCTATTATTGTTCTGTTTACCAAGGGAAACAAATGCCAACTTTGTTTTTGATTCTATGGGAAAAGCCTTGCCGTGGTGTGTCAAGACAAGGCTTTGCCTGGCTATTTGTTGGACTAAGTAGCGGTCAACAGAGGCAAAGGGCAAGATTTCATATAAGCCCTTTTTTGGTTGCTTTAAGACAAGTTGGTGTTTGGCTGCAAGAATTTTCTTGACCGATTTTTCCAATCTTGCTGGTGTAATGGCACCAGACAAGTAATGGGATTTTATATTGGTAATGGAGCTTGATAAGTTCTCGGGAATGAGCAATACGTCTGCTCCTGCCATAAAGGCCTGCAGTGCAGGTTGGTCAACGCTATCAGAAATACCCTTCATATTGAGGGCATCCGTGAAAATAAGCCCCTTAAAACCCATTTTATCTTGTAATAAATCGTTTACCACTAAAGGAGAAGTTGAAATGGGAATGCTGTCATTTGCTGTTAATGCAGGAACGGCCAAATGTCCCACCATAACACCCCTGAGCTTGTTGTCGATCAAATGCTGGAATGGCAATACATCTATGCTATCTAATGCTTTGCTACTGCGTTTGATGAGCGGAAGTGCGGTATGCGAATCTTGAACTGCTGCCCCATGACCGGGAAAGTGTTTGGCAACCGCCCAAACACCTGCTGCCTGTAAGCCTTCCATGAACGCAGCACCCTGTTCCGCCACCCTACTGGGGTCATCGCCAAAAGATCGCACGCCAATAATGGGATTTTTGGATTCGCTATTTACATCTAAAACGGGTGCGAAAGTAACATGCACCCCCATGCTGCGCTTACGTGCACCCAATCTTTTTCCCAATGCATAAACCAAATCGCTGTGTGGCAATGCCCCTAGAGTCATGGCGTAAGGATAAGCGGGTAAATCTGTTAGGCGCATAGCCATGCCCCACTCTGCATCAGCGCCAATAAGTAAGGGAACTGAAGCTTGATTTTGATAGGTACGCGTGTCGCGCAATTGTTGTTTGCTAGTACCTTTAGAAAATAAACCCCCGCCAATGTGTTGTGTTTGAATCTGTTTGCCGGTAGCCATCCTTTTGGAAGCATTCCCATCGGGATAAGCCATGACCATAAAAAGCTGCCCGATTTTTTGATCGAGGGTCATTTGGGAATAAACACTATCTACCCATGCTTGTTGGGATTGTGCGTGGAATAGTGTTAGCGCAAACAAAATCGTGAATATGAGGCGAAACATACCTTAAAGGTAAGTTAAAAGTAGCGTGCGTGCCAACTTTGGTGAGCAGGGACTTCCCATTGCGTCAAAAATTCTTCTTTGTTTACCACCAAATTATTAAAGATGATAGTGTTTTTCGTAACAGCTTTATTTTTGACCATTTTCTTAAAATCCATCAGTGGCTTGTAGGTAATGTACTCCCCTTGCTTAAAGCTGACATTCATCTTGTCCAAAAGAGTAACTCCGTAAGTAGCTTCAATTTCTTTTATAATTTTTACTGACGCATCAATAGAACAACCAGTAGTTTCTTGTTGGCTTTCATCGATCGCAATAACAATAAAACGATTATAAGGAATGCTAACCCCAGCTTTTAGGGATGCGCCATGTGCCGTCCATTCGGTTAGAAAGGCATGTAATGTTGCGGTAATTTCTTCAAACTCTTCGGAAGTAAAAGGACGACTTGCTGGATAAATCCAGACACGCGCTTCATCGGATAATGCCTCAAAGGGTACTAGCATATTATAAGTCTTCGGCTTGTTGGACAAGCTCAGCGATGTCCATTACAGCAATGGCTCCTTCCTTTTCTTTGTTCTTAACCCCGTCGGTCATCATGGTATTACAAAAAGGGCAACCTGCAGCAATGATGTCTGGTTTGGTCTCCAAGGCCTGTTCTGTGCGTTTAATATTTATTTCTTTGTTACCCGCTTCCGCATCTTTGAACATTTGCGCGCCACCAGCACCACAGCAAAGCCCTTTGGCTTTGCAACTTTTCATTTCAATCAACTCGCCCTCTAGCTTAGTCAAAACATCTCTTGGCGCTTGGTATTCGTTATTGGCACGTCCTAGATAACAGGGGTCGTGAAAGGTAATCCGCTTGCCTTTAAATTGACCGCCTTCAACCTTGAGCTTGCCTTGGTCTAGCAATTGTTTTAGGAATTGGGTATGGTGCACCACTTCGTAGTGCCCGCCCAAACCTGGATACTCATTCTTTAAGGTGTTAAAGCAGTGCGGACAGGCCGTAACTACCTTTTTTATTTCATAGCCATTAAGCACCTCAATATTGGTCATGGCTTGCATTTGAAACAAAAACTCGTTGCCGGCACGCTTGGCAGGATCACCCGTACAACTTTCTTCTGGACCAAGTACGGCAAAAGAAATTTCGGCTTTTAGCAGTAACTTCACAAAAGCCTTTGTTATTTTCTTTGCACGGTCGTCGAAACTTCCAGCACAACCCACCCAAAAAAGCACCTCAGGCTGTTTGCCTTGCGCTGCTAATTCGGCCATGGTTGGTATGTTAGTCGTGTTGCCCATCATCAAAAACCTCAATGGTCACTTGTTTTTCTACTAGATCGGTGAATTTACCGTTATAACGTGTTGCCTTAACCAAGTGGTTGTCTACCCAGTGATAATTTCCACCACGTGGCTTACCCATAAGCATTGAGTGATATTTAAATCCGTGCTTGTTTAACCAGTCTTCCGTTACTTTTCGGTGGTTTTCAGTTCTTGAGGTGAAAAAACAAATCATGTGACCTTCGTCATACCACTTATTCAGCGTTTCCAGTGCATCGGGATACAATTCGGCTGTAACCATACGCTCAGGCTCCTCATTGGGAATGTCATCACAGATGGTCCCATCAATATCAATTAGGTAGTTTTTTACCCCTTCTGGAAGTACCGGACTTATGTGTTTCCCATCTTCTAGTTTTTCTTGCAATAATTTCTCCACTTCTTCTTTGTTCATTTTGATATATTAATTTCGTCACGCCATGCGATACGGTCTTGTCGATTAAATGGCCACGGAGCACCGTTATTTTCTACGTTGGACATCATATTGTTTAGTCCTGTTGGTGCTGCCGATTGTTCCATAACAAGATAGCGACGCATATCGGAGATAATGGAAAGTGGATCAATGGCGATTGGGCAGGCTTCTACACAAGCATTACAAGATGTACAGGCCCACAGTTCTTCTCTGGAAATATAATTATCCAACAAGGTATTCGCATTCGGCTGCTTACCCTTATTCAATGCGGCGCCTACTTCACTAAGGCGGTCACGCGTATCCATCATTATTTTTCTAGGCGAAAGCTTTTTTCCCGTTTGGCTGGCCGGACATTCAGCCGTACATCGTCCACATTCAGTACACGAATAGGCGTTCATCAATTGCACCCAATTTAAATCGGCTACATCTGCAGCGCCAAAAGTGCTTGGGGCAACATCGGAAGCAGGTGCGGCATATGGATCGGCATTGGGGTCTAACATCAATTTAACTTCATCAGTAACCTCCGGCATATTTGTAAACTGGCCTTGTGGGGCGAGTTTGGCAAACCAAGTATTTGGAAATGCCAAAATAATGTGCAAGTGTTTTGAGTAATATAAATAGTTTAAGAAAAGTAAAATACCTGTAATATGGAGCCACCAAGAAATGCGTTCAACCGCAACAACCTGAGCAACCCCTAATCCATCAAAAAGGGGAAGTATCCATTGACTCACGGGGAAACTACCCGCCGTGAGGTAATGTGGGTCTTGCGTATTGATCTGCAACCAATAATCAGACGCATTCATGGTAAGGAACAAGCCCATAAGCACCACTTCGGCATATAGGATTATATCCGCATCCCATTTGGGCCAGCCTTTCATTTCGGCACGCCAAAAACGCTTAATGCGCATCACATTGCGACGGGTCCAAAACAAGATAACACTTACCAATACCAGAGCAGCAAACACTTCAAAAGTAGCGATTAGGACGTTATAGAAACCCCCTAAAAATGGCGCAAAAACACGGTGCGTGCCCAAAAAGCCATCCACTATAATTTCAAGTAATTCGATATTGATTACAACAAATCCTACATAGACAATGACATGCAGAAGACCAGACAGCGGCTTGCGCACCATTTTGGATTGGCCAAGCGCAATGCGTGCCATGTGCAACCAACGTTTTTTGGGTTGATCATATCTGTTAGCAGCCGTACCTAATTTTATATTACGAATAACGCGACGAATGTTGCGTGTAAACAAGCCAACTAGGGAAAAGAAAAGAATTCCAAATAATATATTTGACACGTAAGCGCCCATGTTTTACTCTGATTTATCAGGTTTTTCATACGCCTTATTCTTTTTGCCAAAGAGAGAAAAGTGGACGTATCTTTTAGGGTTAAGGCGCATGTCTTGCAACAGCAACTTTATTTGTATGTTGGTTTCGTTGAGTGCATTTACTAAGGAGTCGCTTTGAACGAGTTTTCCCAATGTTCCTTCGCCAACACTTACCTTGTAAGTAATGTCTGATAGGTTCGAGGCAGAATGCTCAAACATACGTAAGGTAGCAGCAAGTGGTGCTTGTTGCAGGGAATCAGTTATTGCAGCAGCGTTTTCCGAAGCACGGGCAAGTGCATCAAACGTATTGTTAAGCGCTCCATCAGAGTCATTAACAGAACTGTTAAGTGCATTTGTCAAGTTGGTTAGTGCGACAGTGGTTTCTGTAAACTTGTCGATAGATTGGCGCAGCGCCTCTTGACGTTCTGCGTCCATGACGTTATTGAACGCAATCAACACCGAATCGGCATGAACAATCATGCTCTCAATTTTTTCCTGAAGGGGCGATAATTTCTCGTTCACCAAGTCTGTGAGTCCAGGGGCTACAGCAGTATTGAGGGTGTCACCTGACTGTGCTTTGGCTTCATCATCAAAAGCGGGAATTATGGCCAAGGCCTTACCCCCTATCAAACCAGACTCATAAATTTGCGCAATACTGCTTTTGGAAAAAGGGAAATCATTTTCTACTCGAAAGGTGACCAAAATTTTCCCATCAGGATACATCAACTTGCTAGTCTCAACGGCGCCTACTTCATAACCGTTTATCGTAACAGGTGTTCCGTTTAGCAATCCCTCAGTATTGTCATAAAGCCCGTAGAACAATCGGTCGGAAACAAAAACATCGTTGGATTTAAGATAGCTAAATCCTACAAAAAATAAGCTAATCCCAAAAATGAAGAGCAAGGCTGTTTTTATTTCATTAGAAAATTTCAAAATCAAAGTATTTTTTCAAAAATACATAATATTTGTGCAGCTCAACAGCCTTATTTAGATTTCATTTCATGAGTTATTGACACTTCTTTGTTGCCCTTAAATGCCTTGATGTAGGCACCTCTGTAGCCTTTTGTAGTGAGTTTGGATACCGCTTTTTTAGCCGTTTTGTACGAAGTAAATGAACCGTAGTAATACCTGTAAAGATTACCCGACTTTAAACGAGATATTTCTGATAATCCCTTAAAATTATACGGTTTTAAGGCCATCTTTTTGGTGCTAGCAGCAATTTGAATTCGGAAGGTAGTAGCAGATGCACTGCTGCTTGTTGTTGACGCACTGGTGGTTTCAACAGGAACCGTATCCATAACAAGACCTGTGAACAAAGTGCCGTCTAAAGAAGATTTATACTGCATGATGGCTTTGGCTATAGCCTTGCTAATTTCGGTTTGTCCTCGCTTTGAATTTAGATACGCACCTTCCTTTGAATTGGTCAGAAAACCTGTTTCGACCAATACACTAGGCATATAAGTGTTGCGAAGTACCAAAAAACCACCCTGTTTTACGCTTCGGTTTTTGCGCTTTAGATATTTAACAAAACTCTGTTGAATATAGTTTGCCGCTTCGATACTTTGGTTGAGATAATCCTCTTGCATCAACACCAAGCTAATAACCGACTCGGGATTATTGGGATCAAAACCGTCATATTTTTGCTCATAATTATCTTCCAAAAATATTACGGCATTTTCTTTCTGAGCAATTCTAAAATTATCCTTGTTTCGGTGTAGACCCAATACAAATGTACCTGCACCATAAGCGTTAGAAGTATGTGCATCACAGTGAATGGAAACAAACAAATCGGCCTTTGCCTTGTTGGCAACATTAGCCCTACCGTTCAGCGTCACATATTTATCTGACTTCCTCGTGTAAACAACCTTAACGTCTTTTTCTTTTTCGAGTATGGCACCAGTCTTCAATGCAATATTGAGCACTATTTTTTTTTCGTAATAGTTATTACCCCTATTGCCTGGGTCTTTACCGCCATGACCTGCGTCAATTACTACTGTAAAAGGCTTGTCATTTTGGGCATACAAATTGCTGCTAAAGCTTAGGGCAGCAACAACAAAAAATAATGCAATTTTAATGAAACGCATTCTGGATAAAATATGTGTATTTTTGAGGCATTCAATCTGATGTCTTTGTCAAAAGTAATACATTATTCTGGCACCTCACATAAATGGCATATTTGCTATCTTATGTTTTTATTTGGCGCCCTCACTTTTGCACAGGAAACAGCTGCTGACGAAGCGGTTAAAGACAGCATAGTGCAAGATAGTGTAGCGTTAAAGGAACCCGCATTAATCGATAAAATTAAAAGACATGCTGATGGTTATATGATTGTCAACCGCAAGGAAAACAAGTTGTATATGTATGACGGGGCTGAATTGTACTATCAAGATACTGAGTTAAAATCGGGAATAATAGTATTAAATTACAATACTAATGAAGTTTCTGCTGGACGTATTAAAGATTCGTTAGGTAATTTAGTGCAGCCTCCCGCTTTTAAGCAAGGTGGCGACGAAGTGTTTCCAGACTCCATACGTTTTAACTTTGACACCAAAAAGGCCATAATCTGGAATTCTAGAAGTGAACAGCAAGGAATGAATGTCAAAGCGACTACAACAAAAAAGCAAAACGACTCGGTCTATTACCTTAAGAATGCCAGGATAACAACCTCGAAAGATGTAGATGACCCAGAATATTACATTCGTGTTAGAACTGCAAAGTTTGTTCCCAAACGCAAAATGATATCAGGTTTGAGTAACCTGTACATTGCCGATGTCCCTACTCCTTTGTTTCTGCCTTTTGCATATTTCCCCATGACACAAAACCGTGCTACAGGATTTTTATTTCCAACCATAGGCGAAAATTTTAACAGGGGATATTTCCTTCAAAATGGCGGATATTACTTTGTGATCAACGACAACCTTGATGTAGCAACACTCGGAGACTATTATACCAATGGAAGTTATGGTTTTCGAGTAGAAAGCAATTACAACAAACGTTATCGCTACAGAGGAAACTTTAGCTTTAGATATGAAAGTTTAATCAATGGGGAGCGCGGACTTCCAAACTATGGTAAGTCTACCATATTCAACCTAAGGTGGTCACACAGCAAGGACAGTAAATCCAACCCGAACAGCAGGTTTTCTGCATCGGTAAATTTGGGAACCAGCAACTACTTTAGGGAGTCACTTAATCAAATCAACACCACTAATTTTCTAAACAATACGCTAAACTCCTCGGTTTCATACACTAGGACGTTTCCCAAATACCCTTCCGTAAACCTTTCTTTATCGGCCACACATAGCCAGAACACACGCTCGGAGACCGTGAACATGACGTTGCCTTCATTGACAGCCAATATGGAACGTATTTACCCATTTGCAAAGCGCAACGGCATCAAAAAAGGGATTGTTCAAAACATCAACTTCCAATACAGCATGAGGGGTGATAACCGCATCAACACAACTGATGATCTCGTTTCTGAAAAGGGCTTATTTTATGGTGCTAAATCAGGTGTGCAACACAACGTTCCCATCAACACAAATTTCAAAATAGCCAAACATTTTAATTTTACTTTGGGTGGTAGTTATAAGGAGGTTTGGACCAATCAAACCATCAAAAAAAATGATTACGATCTAGTGCTAGATGCACTACCCGAACAGGACACCGTCTCAGGCTTTGATAGGTTTGCGCAGTATAATTTTAGCATGGGGGCCAACACCACATTGTACGGGGTGTTTAATTTTAAAGAGGATAAGAAAATTCAAAGCATACGCCACGTTGTCAATGCAAACTTAAACTATAGCAATAGCCCAAGCTTCGAACAATATTATGACGAATACATCATTGATGCAGATGGAAATACTAGAGACTACACCCGTTTTGAAGAAGGTCTCTACGGCAGACCCGGCAACACAAAATCAAGTTCGATAGGCATTACTGTCCGTAATAACTTAGAAGCCAAAGTAAAGGATAGGGATTCAACCAAAACAGAGTTGAAAAAAATTAAAATTTTAAACAATCTTAATTTTAGTACTAACTATAATATAACATCCGACTCTCTTCGTTGGAGCCCAATACGTATGAGTACCGTTATACCCCTACTGGATAATAAGCTCAATATTAATGTGGGTGCTACATTTGACCCCTACGCATTGGGAGAAAACAAGCAACGCATCAATACCTTTAGCGCAGTCAATGGTGGCCCACTATTGCGTATGACAAGCGCTAACATCAACTGGGGGTATAACTTTAAAAGTAAAGGCAGTAAAAAGGACAGTAGCAATGACAATAACGGAAGCATTCCAGGCCTAGATAACAACAGAGGTTTGGATGAACAACGGAACTATGACACTTCTAATGACGAAGAGGACGAGGAGCCTGAGGAAGATAAAAATAATGCTTTCTACAAAACCAATATTCCTTGGAGTATAAATTTGAGGCACAGTTTTACGTATGCAAACAATAGGAAGCAACGTCAAATCAGCAATAACTCCCTTATGGCATCGGCAAATGTATCGTTCACGCCCAAGTGGAAAGTCAATATATCTTCTGGTTATGACTTTAAAAATAAAGGGGTAACGTTTACGAATCTAGGCATAGACCGCGACCTTGACAGTTGGAGTATGAATATTTCTTGGACACCATTTGGAAATCGTGAGTCGTGGTTTTTCTTTATTGGAGTTAAATCGGGAATACTACGCGATTTGAAATACGAAAAACGACGTGAACCAAATAAAAGACTATAATTTATGAATATGAAAACGATCATCAAAACAGAAAAGGCACCCCTACCAATCGGGCCCTATAACCAAGCCATATTGGTAAACAATACGTTATATGCCAGTGGTCAAATTGCAATAAACCCAGCTACAAACAAATTAATTTCGGGTGGTATTGAGGTGGAAACCAAGCAAGTAATGGAAAATTTGGCGGCAGTGTTAGATGCCGCAGGCATGCATTTTTCAGATGTTGTTAAGTGCAGTATATTTATTTCAGACATGGATGACTTTGCTGCCATAAACGAGATTTACGGTAATTATTTTGACGATGAAAATGCACCTGCAAGAGAAACCGTTCAGGTCGCAGTATTGCCAAAGCATGTAAATGTTGAGATATCCTTAATAGCCGTTGCCTAGGACATTTTTAAGTGGTACTCCACTAGTCCCTTAATAGGTTTTTTGTGCACATTTCCAATTGTCAAACCCAAAACACTTAAGACTTCTGCTAGCTCATCTTTAAGGTAAAAAGCTATGGAACCTACAAAGTGGATAGGTAAGTTTTTAGCATTATCAAATTGTAGTATCTGATGACGTGCAAACAAATCAAACCCTTTTTTTATTAGGGCTTGGCTGTACGCGTTTTCTTTGTTTTCAATCAAGAAACGTGCAAAGGTTGCCAAATAGGTGTTGGGATTTGATTTTTTGTAGAGGTTTGATTTGATAGACTCTGAAGACAAATCAAAAGACTCTTCAAAAACCGCAGCCATTTTTTCAGGCATCTTGTTGAAATAATAATCACGCAACAACTGACGTCCAAAATAATTTCCGCTGCCATCATCCATCAAGATATATCCCAATGAATCAACGCGTTGTTCGATATCTTGTCCATCAAAATAGCTACAGTTCGATCCTGTTCCAAGAATACAAACGATGCTTTTTTCTGCAGGCTCAGTTGCTGCATATACAGCCGCATAGGTATCTTCTTTAACCTCTATTTTTGCACTCGGAAAAATACTTTGCAGTACTTTCTTCAGCAATACTCTAGGTGGCTTAGTACCACAACCTGCGCCGTAAAAATGAATGTAGTTTACAGATTTACGCTTTCGGTATAAGTCATAATTATTGATAATTCGTTCCTCCAAAACAGCATCCGATAACACTTGCGGGTTTAGTCCTTGTGTTTGCGTTTCGAAAAGCACGTCCTCTTGCGCATCAAATGCAATCCAATCCGTTTTGGTTGAGCCGCTATCAATAATAAGTTTCATTTGATTATAATTGGCTAACGTGTGCTGCTAAGTCGAGAAGTTTGTTTGAATATCCTGCTTCATTATCGTACCAAGTAACAACTTTAAAGAAAGAACTATTTAGTTCAATCCCTGCATTTGCGTCAACTATAGATGTTCTAGAGTCACCAATAAAGTCTTGAGATACAACCAATTCTTCTGTGTAACCCAATATACCCTTAAGGGCGCCTTTAGAAGCAGCTTTGATCACTTTCATTACGCCGTCATAGCTCGTTTCAGTAGCAAGTTTAACGGTAAGATCCACAACAGAAACATCTGCAGTTGGTACACGGAATGCCATACCCGTAATCTTTCCTTGCAGAGAAGGAATAACTTTGGTTACTGCTTTAGCAGCTCCAGTTGATGCGGGAATAATATTCAATAAAGAAGAACGACCTCCTCTGTAATCTTTTCTAGAAGGGCCATCAACAGTCATCTGCGTGGCAGTAACTGCGTGTACCGTTGTCATAAGCGCTTCTTCAATACCAAAGTTGTCGTTTAAGACTTTGGCAAGAGGTGCCAAACAGTTGGTTGTACACGAAGCATTTGATACAATACTGTCTGATGCTGTCACATCTTCATGGTTAACACCCATCACAAACATGGGAGCGTCTTTTGAGGGAGCCGAAATAACGACCTTTTTTGCACCACCATCAATATGGGATTGCGCCATGTCCAAGGTGGTAAAAATCCCCGTACACTCGGCAACAACTTCAGCGCCAATCGCATCCCATTGTAAGTTTTTGGGATCGCGTTCCGCAGTGATACGAACCGTTTTTCCGTCAACAACAAGGTGACCATCAGCTATTTCAACGCTAGAATCCACTATTCCGTGGACAGAATCGTATTTTAACAGATATGCTAGGTGTTCCACATCTAAAAGATCGTTTATTGCAACTATATCAATGTCATCTCTTTTAAGTGACGCACGGAATACCATTCTACCGATTCTCCCAAATCCATTAATTCCAATTTTTAGGTTTGCCATAGTGACTTAGTTATTAATTTATAATCTCATTATTTCAGAAACACGAACAAGTTCGTTATCAATTTTCGATTCCCCCTTTATTGCTTTATCCAAAGGGGTTAATGTCATTTTTCCATTGCCGATTCCGATCATATAACCAGAAGTGCCTTTGCGTAGTTCTTCAACAGCACGCAAGCCCATTCGGCTGGCCAGTACACGGTCAAAACAAGTGGGTGCACCACCGCGCTGCATATGTCCAAGCACAGAAACACGCACTTCATAATCAGGAAGGTTATCCTCTATGTACTCAGCTAATTCAAATACGTTTTTTCCAATTTTATCACCCTCAGCAACCATAACAATACTGGAGAGCTTACCGGATTTTTTTGAACGCTTTAGCGATTGTAACAAACGGTCAAGACCCATATTTGCTTCAGGAATTAGGATTTCTTCAGCGCCTGCGCCAATACCAGTATTCAATGCAATATGACCTGCATCGCGCCCCATTACTTCTACAAAGAATAAACGGTTATGTGAAATGGCTGTATCTCTAATTTTATCTACTGCTTCGACGACTGTGTTCATGGCAGTGTCATAACCCAAAGTATGGGAGGTGCCAAAAATATCATTGTCAATGGTTCCAGGGATGCCAATAACGGGGATGCCAAATTCTTGCTGAAAAATTAAACCACCCGTAAAACTACCATCACCACCAATAACTACAATTGCGTCAATGTTGCTTTTCTGTAAGTTAGCAAATGCTTTTTTTCGGCCTTCCTTGGTTCTAAATTCATCGGAACGTGCGGACTTAAGAATGGTGCCACCTTTATTAATTATGCTGTTTACGCTTCTTGGCCCTAAAGGTTTGATACTTCCTTCAATCATGCCTTGATAACCTCGAAAAACACCAAAGCACTTAATTTTGTAAAAAGCTGCTGAACGAACTACTGATCTAATGGCGGCATTCATGCCGGGTGCATCGCCTCCTGAAGTTAGGACTGCAATGTTAGTAATTAAAGCGTCAGATGAAACTGTGGTTTCCATGGTATGAATTGCAATGCAAATTAACGAATAATCTCTCGTTTTAAACTAATAATTCAAGGCTTAATGTTTTCTTTTTTGTTAAAAATTTTATTGACAAGCTCTCTGAAGGAATCGAATCTAACTTGATAACCAACCCCAATACCTTGTGTATATCCCAATTCGTCACCAAAATATTGGAACTCATTTTCCTTGTTAAATACACGTGCACGGAGGTCTCCCATCTTATTTAGCAAGAATTCAAGCTTTACATTCCCTATGACCATGGTCTCCTCTTCATTCCCAACAGGAACACCCACTTTGCCATCAATCAATATGCGCTCGTTGATGTTGGTTGACAAACTTACCCCTAACCTATCGCGATTTTTTATGGAAACGGCAGCATTGCGATCCCCTTGAAGGTAGTCAATGCCCAAATTCAATTTATCGTTTTCGTTTGTGAATATGTTTTCAAAAATACCTGATGCTTTTTCAAAAAGATTGGTTGTTAGCGTTTGACTGGAAATAGCCGCTAAAGAAACTTCATTAATAAAGCTTCCTTGTGAAAGCAACGAAATGGCCTGCAACTGCCTTCTTTCTTCGTCATTTAATCTGTAATTCAATTCATTTCTAACGATTCCCGAGGCGTTGGGGAAGTTAATCTCAAAAGTTGGTGTTTCGGGATTAAGCAGATTTCCAAAAAGCGTGATGGAAACATCCGTTGGTATCTTTTGGCTGATATTATCGCCCTCCAAAAGCACTGCTGGGTTTGCACCACCCGGTACCTCATAAACGGCCTGCATGTTTATTTGCGCACCATACGGATCCCCCTCCCAAAAAATGACACCGCCAGGTTGCAAGCGAAACGTTTTATCTATAAGCCCAAGGTTCTTGAAGTTGTATATTCCTTCAAAGGCAATAAAGTCACCCCACATGGCAAACGAACCCGCTGTATCAATTTCGAGTAGCAAACCCCCTGCACCACGACCGCGCAAAAAACTTTTTGTTTCTGGATCAACCACAATTTCAACCTCTGCTTCTGGCGTAACATCCAATTCAAAGTTTAATTGCAGGCCTTTTACCTTGTTGAACTGTGCTGGTTCAGTATCTTCTTCCGTTTGTTTATCCACAAAATTGATAAAAGAAACATCTCCAATTTTGGTATCGTATTGAATCGGAATAAAGATATTAGTGCCCGTTGCTGTTTCGCCCACAACATCTATTTGCATGTTTGAAAATGCACCGTGAAGGTGAGCATCTCCATTGAAAAAAGCATTGCCATAATACAATGATTCTTCTGTAAAAGCAGTGTTAAGCACCTCCAGATTCGTAGCATTTATGTTCATATCCAATCCCCAGTTTGAAAAAGATTGATGGGTTAAAACCCCTGAAAGCTGAGCTGTTTGTTCGCTCCCAGTACTAAAATCAGATAGATTAATTCTAATAAGATCCTCACTAAATCGAAATGGAATAGCATCGGAGAAGTTGTATAGCGTGTTCAAATACGGAACACCCAATTTAAGTTCATCAACAACAAAGGAACCTTCAGGAATAATGTTACCAGCTTTAGAGGATAAGTGTACGTTTCCGTTAGCTTTTCCACTAAAAGGTGAAAAAACGTCGCTTGTAAGCCCTGCAATTAGCGACAGATTATAATCTGATAAAGCCACATCAACCTCCCAAGTGGGAACGGAATTTTCTATCCCTAAGGTGCCCGTAGCAAGGAAAACTTCTTTACCGACATCAGAGATTTGCAATTCCAGTTGGTAGTCTTGGTTATCTTTGTTTGATTGGAGCTTAAGCGCTGCTTCTCCAAGAGGCAAGCCATTTAATGCCAAATCGGACAAATGCAAGTTAGAGTTCCCCCCAAAACCTGCTGGCGATTGGCGGATATTGAGGAAACCATTTACGATACCCTTCCAACGGTTTTTTTGAAAAGATAACAAATCGTTCATATAAACATTGGAAAAGTTTACATCAATAGTAAAAGCATCACTCCCCTTTTGACTGGCATCGACATTAATAGTAGAAGTTTCTGTCATAAAATTTAGATTGCTAAAAGCAAAGTCGCTGGTGCTTGCAGCAACCAACACGGGATTGTCATTTTTCTTATCAATGGTCCAGCGCTTGTTATTAAAAAACATTTCAGCATCTTGAATTTCTAAAATGGCTTGGGCAGAGTCATTAATGGTAAATGCCGTATTGATGATATTAAGCGCTTCCGTTTCCATTTCAGAAGCAAATTCGATGCGACCGTATAACTTATCTAATACTTGAGCGTTAATCCACTCGACACCATATAAATTAACCTTTGGGGTGGCAATTTCTTCAATACTAATATTTGAATGGTAGATAAGCTGCTTGGTGTCAATTTTCAAAGACAAACCGTTTAATTGGGTTTTGTTTATACCAACGCTAGGCGCGCGAATTTCAAGTTTAAAAAGGGCATCATCTGGCTTAATACTGCCTTTTATAAACGTATTATCATCTAATGAAACCACACCACCATAAAGAGCAGATGCAATTTTTCCGCGTAAATTGAAGTTGAAATCGACATGTTGGTTGGGAGAAATAGGAATTGGTTTATAGCTTTTAAATTGACTGCCCAACGCATTTTTAGCAAGCACTCCCAGTTGCGAGGGTTTGAAGTTTCCAATCAATATGCCTGTAGCCACATCTTCAGAATTTATATTTACCACTCTAAGCCCATTCGTAAGTCTAGATTGTGCTAAAAGCGATGAAAACGTGTAGGTTTCATTTTGCGTTTTAAGCGCTCCCTGATCGATGTATAAATCCCCTATCATTTCGTCGATAGTATTGCCCTGCAAGGCCAAATCAACAGAGCCAGAAAAGACACCGTCAACAGCATTAGGCATCCAACCTAGAGCGGAAAAATTAGCATGATCGATATCGGCATTAAACGAAAAGTTCTGGGTATCCGAAGCAAAATCTAATTGGCCGTTTAAATCAATTATGATGGATTTATCCACAATATTCATATTACCCAAGAATAATTCAGGGTTTATTGTTCCTTCTATTGCCAAGGAATCGTAGCTGTATTCGCGATAGTTAAAATTTGTAAGTTCTCCACTAATTGCCGCATTTAGATCGGACATATCAAAACCATTTCCAGAAACGACAACACCAAGTCCTGTGCGCCCAATTGTTGGTACGGCAGTAAGCTGCCCAATATCAAAATCATTGGACGATAGTGAAATTGAATAGTCACGAATTTTTTCATCAAAAGCAAAGGTGGTACTGCTTTTCATGCGACCAAGCGCAGTTACTAGGTTAGCTTTGATGTTCCACAACTTATCTTTTAAGATCACTTTGGAGTCAGTAGAAAGGCTGCCTAAACGCGACACAAACCGAGCTAGTTCGGGAGACAACCTAAAAGGAATGGAAGTGGGATTATCATTAGCGTCTATCTTCAAATTAAGTTCAACAGACCTGCTGTCTACATCTAAAATATTTTTAATTTTCCCGGCAACGACAAGCTCAGCATTCTGATGATTGATTTTAACGTCTTGCGTAGTAAAGTCATTAACAAGTCCATTAATATTTCCTTTTGTTTTAACAGATTTTCCATTCCAATTTGGTATAATTTTTTTTAATTCAGATGCACCAATTGAAGCGGATTTAAGGCCAATATTGAGGCTTACTTTTTCAACAAAATCTTTTAATCCGCCCTTGGGATAAGCAAGACGAATATCCACATCAAACACGCTTTCTTTAGTTTGAATAACTGCATTTTCCAATACCATATGGGTTGGAGAAAATTTATATTTTCCAGCAAGTGAGGTTAGTGCTGTATTTCGCCAATTTGTGTTTGCATTAAGTTGTTTTATGTCAGCGCTAATTACACCTCCATAAACACGAAAGTTCTGAATATCAGCATTAAGTGCCATAAACCGCTGAGGACTTCTCTTAATTTTGTTTTGGTTTTGAACACGTATGGAAGCATCAACCAGGCTTATAGAAGCAGCTACAAGTTCTGTTTTGGCTTTAGGGCTTTCATCAGCGTTAAAACGATCAAAAAACTGACTTACATTGGAGTTACTTTCGTTTTCGTAAATGGTGCTGTTGAACATCACATCTTTTAAAAAGACATTACCTAGATCATTATCTCCATTTAAAATTGCTCTTAAGCGCAGGGTATTTAAACGGGCATGGCCTACATAAAGAAGCGTGTCTTGCTTATGGTCATAAGCCAATATGTCATGCAGTTCAACATAGCCAAAGGTTGATACCTGTAAACTGCTGATGTCGATATTAGCACCGAAACGTTCATTAATATTTTGAGTAAAGCGTTGCCCCAAATAAGTTTGGGTTGCGGGAAGCATTAAAACCAACACTACCAATACCATAAAAAATAAAAAAGCAGCAATGATGCGTCTTATTTTCTTTTTTATGGTATGCTTCTTTTCCAAAGTGCTAATTTTGTGCTTAAATATTTATTTTGGCAACTATCATTTTAGGCATTGAAACTTCATGCGACGACACGGCAGCTGCGGTACTTGTCGATGGCAAACTACGTGCCAACGTCGTTTCGCAACAGCTTGAACATGAAAATTACGGTGGCGTCATTCCAGAATTGGCATCTAGAGCTCACGTAGAACGCATTACTGCTGTCGTGGAAACTTCATTGTCAAAAGCAAATATCGACAAAAAAGACCTAACTGCAGTAGCCTATACCCAAGGCCCTGGCCTTCTTGGATCTTTACTTGTTGGAAATGCTTTTGCGAAATCGCTTTCTCTTGCACTAAATATACCTCTTGTTGCTGTGCATCATATGCAGGCACATCTGTTGGTACACTTCATTGACGACTCCTTTCCCAGACCCCGTTTTCCATTTTTGGGATTAACTGTTTCTGGGGGACACACACAGCTTGTCCATGTTGATAATTCATCATCTTTTAAAGTTTTGGGTGAAACACTAGATGATGCCGCAGGAGAGGCATTTGATAAAACAGGAAAAATGCTAGGATTGCCCTACCCCGCTGGACCCATCATGGACAAATATGCCTCACTTGGCACGTCAAAGTTTACTTTTGGGAAGCCAGCTGTTGCCGACTTAAACTTTAGCTTTAGTGGTTTTAAAACAAGTGTATTGTATTTTTTAAGATCAGCACAAGACAAAGACCCTGATTTTATTAAAACCAATCTTTATGATTTGTGTGCTTCTATTCAAGATACAATCGTAGATATACTTGTTGGAAAAGTAAAAACGGCAGTTAAGCAAACGGGGCTTAAAAAAGTTGTTTTGGGCGGTGGCGTTTCTGCCAACAGCGGTTTGCGAAAAGCGCTTGAGGCCCTTGATGTGGAACTGTTTCTACCGCCACTACCCTACACCACAGACAATGCGGCCATGATTGCTATGGCTGGCTATTTAAAATATAACGAAGGGGCGCTAGACAACCTATCTAGTGAACCAAAAGCAAGAATGTCTATCTAATGCAGCAATTCTTTACACCCGATATAGATTTAACATCAGAAAACTACAGCTTTATCGAAGTTGAGAGCAAACACATAACCAAAGTATTACGCAAAAATATTGGCGACTTATTGCATATGACAGATGGAAAAGGGCATCTTATAACAGCTAAACTTAGTGTTGTAAGTCCAAAAAATTGTAGTGTTAAACTTTTGGAAATCAAAGAAATTCCAGCACCCAAAACGGCTATTCACATGTTTGTAGCTCCCACCAAAAACATCAATAGGTTTGAATGGTTTTTGGAAAAAGCCACTGAGCTTGGCGTTTTTAAAATTACACCCGTATTATGTGACAAAAGTGAACGAAAACACATCAAACATGAGCGCTGCGAAAAGATAATTCATGCAGCCTTGAAGCAATCCCTACGTGCTTATGCACCCATTCTAGAGCCCTTAAGACCATTAAAGCAAATAGCGGTCAACGGATTAACCCTTATGGCACACTGTGATGACAGTCCTAAAAAAAGCTTAAAAGATGTGGTTAATGCACAAGCTAAATGCAGCATACTCATTGGTCCAGAAGGCGATTTTTCCAAGGCCGAAATCGCATGGGCAGATGCGCAAAACATAACAGCTGTACATCTTGGCAGTAATAGACTACGGACAGAAACAGCTGCATTAGCAGCATTGCATACTGCATTACTTATGAATCAATAATAATTTTTACCTTAGAGCATTGAATGTAAATAATCTCACCCGTGGAATTGTTCAAGCCTTTCTAATCATTGTTGGGCTTACAGCACTATTTAACCTTATTGTGATGGCACAGTCCTTACTGGGGTATGTGTTTTTAGCGATTGTTGTTTCGCTTGTGGGTCAGCCCATAAAGGGTTTTTTCACGAATAGACTAAAGTTTAAAAACACACTTGCAACAGTTATTACGCTATTGGTGTTATTGTTGCTCATACTTGGGCTCGGATCCTTAATTGTACCCATTATTACAGCACAAGCACAAAACTTATCACTGCTTCAAATCGACCAGTGGGAAGCTGATTTACTCAGACTTGTTTCAGACTTAGATATTTATTTTGAAAAATACGACATAAATCTCACAGAAAACATCAAGGAGCTGCTGTCCAAAGTTGATTTTAGCTTCCTTCCTAACTTATTAAATGGGTTTTTAGGATTTTTAGGCGGATTTACCATTGCATTATTTTCTGTCTTGTTCATCAGTTTCTTTTTGTTAAAAGACAGTTCGCTACTTTTGAGAAGTATCTTACTTATATTTCCTGATAATAAAAAAGAACGTATAAAACGGTCGTTTACTAGAGTAGTTACTTTGCTATCCCGATATTTTTCTGGAATACTATTACAGATAACAATCTTATTTTTATTTTACGCTGGCGTATTGCTGATTTTTGGCATTCCAAATGCCTTGACCATTGCGCTTATATGTGCCTTATTTAACATCATTCCTTACATTGGTCCACTCGCTGGTGCCGTTTTAATGATTATACTAACCATGGTCAGCAACCTTGATTCAGACATAGCCAGTGTAATTGTACCCAAGACCATTTATGTATTAATCGGATTTATAATTGGCCAGCTTATAGACAACTTCCTTTCACAACCCTTTATTTTTTCGACTAGCGTAAAGTCTCATCCCCTTGAGATATTTCTAATTATCATCTTAGCTGGACTTTTAGCAGGGCCGCTGGGTATGTTGTTGGCTGTACCATTATACACCGTTTTGAAGGTGATTCTAAGTGAGTTCTTTAGCGAGAATAGAATTGTCAAAGAAATAACTAAAAATATGTAATTATGTTATATGTTAATACAGAAACAATAGCCGGTAAAAAAATTATTGAAACTTTAGGAGTGGCACGCGGAAGTACGGTACGATCACGGAACATTGGAAGGGACATTTTCGCTATGATTAAAAACATTGTAGGCGGAGAAATTGAAGAGTACACCAAACTACAAGCAGATGCGCGTGAACAGGCATTAAAACGCATGCTTGACGACGCAAATCGTATGGGAGCTGACGCAGTTGTAAATATTCGTTTTACTACATCTGTTGTTGCGCAAGGAGCTTCTGAAATTCTAGCATTTGGTACTGCAGTTAAAACAAACTAGATGAGTCGCATTATTTGGATTGCTATCATTATTGTTGTGATATTTGCTGTCTTCAACCGAATTCGTCAAAAAGAAAAAGAAGATTTTGAACAACGCGACAATTAGTTGTCGGATTGCTTTTGATAGCGTATTTTTGCCGACGTTTATAACTTTAGAGGAGAGGTGCCAGAGTGGTAATG
>DCBE01000030.1 GCA_002313325.1 Flavobacteriaceae bacterium UBA1115 | reverse complement strand
ACGTAAAATGGTTTTTGAACCGGCGGGAATAGACCTAGAAAACTGGAGCAGTAAATTGGATCAAGGCGAAAAAGCAGATAAGGATTTGTTTTTCGAAAAAACTAAAGTACTAAATATGCGCAATGCCATATTTGTGGACAATACGGCTCATCCTATCATTGCAGGGACCTATGCGCATTACTTAAAGAATAATATTGGCGTAGTAACCTGTAACAAGATTGCCTGTGCCGATGAATTGGCCAACTACCAAAACCTCAAAAAATTGTCGCGTAAATACAACGCACCTTTCTTGTTTGAAACCAATGTTGGTGCTGGATTGCCCATTATTGACACACTCAACCAACTCATTGCATCGGGCGATCAAGTGCACAGCATTCAGGCTGTATTATCGGGTAGTTTGAATTTTGTTTTCAACTCTTTCAATAAAAAAATATCATTCCGAGAAGTTGTTGAGCAGGCCATGCAAGAAGGCTACACTGAGCCAAATCCGAAAATTGATTTAAGTGGTATTGACGTGGCCAGAAAAATATTGATTTTAGCAAGAGAGAGTGGTTTTGCCATGGAGCTTGCCGACATCGAAAACAATTCATTCTTACCGCAGGCTTGTTTGGACACCAAAACCAACGAAGCCTTTTTAGCAAGTTTGGACGAGCACAAGGCACATTTTGATGCCCTTTACCAAACGGCAACGCGTGAAAATGCACGTCTTAAGTACGTTGCTTCATTTGAAGACGGCAAAGCAACGGTAGGATTAAAACATATCCCCCAAGGGCATGATTTCTATAACCTTGAGGGCAGTGACAACATCGTGTTGTTCTACACAGACAGATATGCACAACAGCCGTTGATTGTTAAAGGGGCGGGTGCTGGTGCTGATGTGACCGCTTCTGGAATATTTGCAGATATTATTAGAATTGGAAAAAGTTGATGTAAAAGGCGTTAAACTATTTGCGCCAGCCAGTATAGCCAATATTTCTTGTGGCTTTGATGTTTTGGGACTCTGTCTCGAAAGCATAGGAGATCTTATGGAAATACGTCGCAGTGAAAGGGGGGGCATACACATTACCTCCATCAAAGGGCAAGATTTACCACTTGAAGCAGAGAAAAATGTTGCAGGTGTTTCAGGTTTGGCCATGCTAAAAGCGCATAATCCACAACTGGGTTTTGAAATTCGAATGGAAAAAAAAATCAAACCTGGTAGCGGAATTGGAAGTTCTGCTGCTAGTGCTGCAGGTACAGTAGCAGGCATAAATTACTTGCTCGGCAATCCGTTTACTAATAAAGAATTGATTCCTTTTGCTATGGAAGGAGAGCGACTGGCTTGCGGTAGTGCCCATGCCGACAATGTGGCACCAGCACTCTTAGGAGGATTTACTTTGGTTCGTGATACCAACCCATTGGACATTTGTGCATTACCAACACCACTAGAGCTTGTGGCAACTGTGATACATCCCAAAATTGAAGTAAAAACAGCAGATGCACGTGCCGTACTCAAAAAACGTGTAGCGCTAGAAAAGGCCATCAGTCAATGGGGAAATGTTGGCGCCTTGGTCTCTAGCCTTTATGAAGAAGATTATGACCTCTTGAGCCGGTCTTTAATTGACTGTATCGTAGAGCCAACAAGAGCTATACTAATCCCCCATTTTAACGAATTAAAAGCAGCCTGTAAAGAAGCTGGTGCGCTAGGTTCGGGTATATCAGGTTCCGGTCCTTCCGTATTTGCCCTATCTAAAGGCATGCCTGTAGCCAACAAGGTTGCGCAAGCCATGCAGTCTGTTTTTGAAGAAACAAATATTCCTTTTGACATTCACGTCAGTCCCGTTAAAAAAACAGGGGTCAGTTTTATTGAAGATCTCCTCACATGAAATACTACAGCCTAACCGACAACAACAACACCGCCAGCTTTTCAGAAGCGGTAATTCGAGGGATTGCTCCCGATAGGGGGTTATATTTCCCTGAAAGCACGCTAAGGTTAAACGAAGACTTTCTAGCAGCTATTGCCGCTAAATCCATGGTGGAGATTGGCGTTGAAGTGATGCGCCCCTTTGTGGGAGGCACCATTCCAGAAGTGCGGTTGGAAAAAATTATTGCGGATACCCTATGCTTTGATTTTCCAGTGAATAAAATCAATGATAATACGGCTGCCCTAGAACTTTTCCACGGGCCTACCATGGCATTTAAAGACGTAGGCGCACGCTTTATGGCACGCTGTATTGGATATTTTAACGAACAAAGCCCCAAGAAAGTAACTGTTTTGGTGGCTACTTCTGGTGACACAGGGGGGGCGGTAGCTTCAGGTTTTTTGGGTATTAAAGGAACAGAAGTCATCATACTTTATCCAAAGGGAAAGGTCAGCCACATTCAAGAACTACAACTCACCACCAACGACAACAACATTAAGGCTGTTGAAGTAGATGGTGTTTTTGACGACTGCCAAGAAATGGTCAAGTCGGCGTTTATTGACGCGGACTTAAATGGAAAATTAAACCTTACTTCTGCCAATTCGATTAACGTAGCCCGTTGGTTGCCACAATCATTGTACTTTTTCTTTGCCTACCAGCAGTTTCAGCGTATGGGTATTGATAAAAAATTAGCTTTCTCGGTTCCCAGTGGAAACTTTGGAAACATCTGTGCGGGTATCGTAGCCAAAAGGCTAGGCTTACCTGTAAGCCATTTTATAGCAAGCACCAATAGCAACGATACTGTGCCGCGTTATTTGCAAACAAAAGGCTACCAACCCAAGCCGTCTAAGCAAACCATTTCAAATGCCATGGACGTGGGAAATCCATCTAATTTTGTTCGTATTCAGTCTCTTTACGGAAATGATTTTGATGCGCTAAAACAAGACTTTTCCTCTTATGCCTATAACGATGTGCAAACAAAGTTAGCATTAGCCGAGCTGCATCAGAAGCACAACTACATTGCCGATCCACACGGAGCGGTTGGTTATTTGGGCTTACAGCACTTTTTGGCAAATAATTCAGATCACTACGGGATATTTTTGGAAACAGCACATCCCATTAAATTCCGTGATACGGTAGAAGAAACATTGGGGCTAACGCTAGAAATTCCTACACAGATTCAACACATTCTCGACAAAACACCAGAGAAGACTTCATTGAGTGGCTATGACGGCTTCAAAGACTACCTATTGTCCCAAGCTGTCTAATTCGGGCAATACAAAAGCATCCAATACACTGGTTTCACGCATCATGGCTTCAATGCCATCGGCAGTTCGCGGCGCATAAGCAGACAGGTTAATGGGACCGTCATTGGTAATTAAGATATCGTCTTCAATACGAACTGCTATACCCCACCATTTAGGATCACAAGGGCTGTCTTCCGGAATGTAAATACCCGGCTCAACCGTGATAAGTGTGTTGTGTTGAAAGGGACTATAGGTACCAGCATCGTGTACATCCAAACCAAGGTAATGAGAAGTACCATGCGGAAAAAATTTACGCACATCCGAAGCGTCGTGTAAAATACCCAATGCCATTAGTCCTGTGACAATCACCTCAACTGACGCATAATGTGGCGTACGCATACTAGCACCCACAACTGATGCCGCTATTCCAGCTTCTTGGGCCTCGTAAACTATATCGTAAATGGCACGTTGCTCCGCTGAAAAAGTGCCGTCGGCAGGGATGGTGCGGGTAACATCGGCCGTGTAGTTGTGGTATTCTGCACCCAAATCCATCAATACCAAATCGGTACCTACAGTGGGTTTATCATTGGTGATATAATGAAGCACACAGCCATTGTGACCACCACCCACAATGGAGGGGTAACCTTCATATTCAGCGCCGTATTTTTTAAAAACAAACTCATGGATTCCTTGTATTTCACGCTCCGACATATTGGGGTGCATGGCCTTCATAACTTCCACTTGGCCTACTGCAGATATGTAAATTGCTTTTTTTAGCAACGCTACTTCTTCGGGCAATTTAATCTCACGCAAACCATCCATAATCATGGGAAGGGTTTGGGAGTTAAGATTGGTGAGTTGGGCAAACATCTGCTGTTTGAGCTCTGTGCGTTGACGCTCATTTATGGCGCTTTGGTAGGCCGTAAGCAGCTCGTCATCAGCCAAATCTTTGTTAGCGCGCAGCGAACGCGTCAACACTTGGGCAACATTGGCAGAGCTCTGAGCCTCAGAGGTGGCGATATATCGATATAAAGAGGTTTTTTCTAAATTGAAATCGGCAGGGAAATTCGCTTTTTTCCTGAAGCTATTGATAAGTGAAAAAAGGTCTGCATCATTTCTAGCATCGTCACGAACATCATTGTTTAAGTCAAAAAAAAGCACTTGGTCAAAGCGGTCAAAATCAGTTTTGAATTCAGCAAATTCGGTATTAAAAAACACATTGGAAAAACCTAGTTTTTCTTTGGCACCTGCTATGCCCAATCGGTAACCATCCCATTGCTCACGCAACGGGTCCCGTTGTTGAACAAATAACACATCATCCATGGCAACGCCATCCACAACTTCTGCTTCTTTATAAATCAGCAGCACGGCATGCGGTTCTTTTAATCCGGTGAGGTAGTAGAAATTTGGATCTTGATGATAGTGGAAGTTTACATCATTGGCGCGATTGCGCACGGGATTGGCAAAAAATACAGCCACACTGTTGGGCGGCATTTGCGAGCGAACCGCTTGACGACGGCCTTCATGGAAAGCAGGTGTTAGGTAATCGTTAGACACTTCTTGTGCATGGAGACTAAAAACGGCAACTATTGTCAATAAAATGGAGCGTAACATATGCTTCTTTTTAGCTAAAATAGCTAAAACTGTGGTATTTTTGAAGGTATGAAACAATTGTCCTTACATCAGCATCACATCAATATGGGCGCCAAAACATACCCGTTTGCAGGCTTTGAAATGCCACTCACATATCAAGGGGTTAAAGCCGAGCATCTGTGTGTGCGTGAATATGTTGGGGTTTTTGACGTTTCTCATATGGGAGAATTTATGATTAGTGGCCATGCAGCCACAGCCTTATTGCAACATACCACCAGCAACAATGTTGCAGCGCTTGCCATAGGCGATGCGCAATATGCCTATATGCCCAACAATAACGGAGGTGTGGTTGACGACTTGTTGGTGTATCGATTAGAAGATGAAAAATATATGTTGGTCGTAAACGCCAGCAATCTGTCTAAGGATTGGGACTGGCTAACAGAACAGAACAAGGACTTTGGCGCAAACCTAGAGAACAAATCAGATGCCTATGCCCTTTTGGCGGTACAAGGCCCCAAAGCACATGCCTTGATGAAGCGACTCACTACTATTGATACTGCGTTACAAAAAAGCTTTTCTGTAGTGGAAACAAGCGTAGCTAGTGTAGCGCATGTTTTTGTGGCCACCACGGGCTATACAGGAGCAGGCGGTGTGGAGCTTTACGTACCCGTTGCCCATGCCACAACAGTTTGGGACGCGTTGCTGACTGAAGGCACAGCCTTTGACATTCAACCCATTGGCTTGGCTGCACGAGATACCTTGCGCCTTGAAATGGGTTACTGCCTTTACGGAAACGAATTAAACGACAATACCTCACCCATTGCGGCCCGTCTGTCGTGGTGTACTGATTTTAGCAAATCCTTTGTGGGGGATGCACTTATCAAAAAAGACAAAGCGGAAGGTACTGCCCAAACGCGGGTTGGTTTTAGCATGATAGACCGAGGCATTCCAAGACAGGGGTATGCGCTAGTTACAGCAGATGGTAGCCCCATAGGTGAGGTTACCTCAGGCACCTCTTCTCCTTCGCTAAAGTTAGGCATCGGTATGGGTTATATAGATAAGGTGTATGCCAAGATCGGTACCGAAATCTATGTGCGCATACGTGAGAAAAATGTTAAGGCGTGCATAAGCCGTCTCCCTTTTATTTCCTAGAATGAAACGCATCCTCATTGTTGGTGGAAGTGGTTTTATAGGGCGTGCCTTATACAAAGAACTGCATCCATACTTTGACGTATACGCCACCTACTGTACCCAAGAACGTTACGCAAAAAACAAACGCTATTTTGAATACGACTTTAGAGAGGACGCGCCCACCGAATTGCTAAAATACATCAAACCCGATGTGATCATTTCGGCGCTTAGGGGCGAGGACGAGGGGCAGTTTGTGGCACATGACATGCTTATCGCATATGCAGCTAAAAAACAGACTCGCATGATTTTCCTATCGGCTGCCAATGTTTTTGACAGCTTTCGCCACTACCCTAGCTATGAACACGACAAAACTTTTTCGGAGAGTGCTTATGGCAAGGGGAAGATAAAAATTGAAAACAAGCTGATGCGTATGCCGCACTTTAGTTGGACGATAGCTCGTTTACCCATGGTCTTTGGCGCAGGTGCTCCCCGACTTTTAGAACTCAAAACAGCCTTAGCAAACCAAACGCCGTATGAGATTTTTCCCAACTCGGTCATTAATGTTGCGGCGGCTTATTTTGTTACCCAGCAGTTGCACTACATCATCAACCGAGATTTGTGGGGTATTTTCCATTTGGGCAGCAGCGACTTGATTCACCACGACGAATTTATCGCCCAACTGGTAGCTGGTTTGAAGTTTTCCAAAAAGCCCTGCTACACACA
Organism: Flavobacteriaceae bacterium UBA1115; assembly: GCA_002313325.1. Classification (GTDB taxonomy): domain Bacteria; phylum Bacteroidota; class Bacteroidia; order Flavobacteriales; family Flavobacteriaceae; genus UBA7446. The sequence goes on along the minus strand of DCBE01000030.1, from coordinate 21,401 downwards.
TGTCTATGCCAGTAATATTGACCGTTATATAGCGGTACTACCCAAATACAACACGCTGCCCAAACATCTGCGCTATACTTATGAAGCGGTGCTGCAAAACTGCTTGGGCATCAATACACCAGGCAAGGGATGAAGCCTCATTAAGATACACATTTGCTGCTTGCAAATACACCATTTGCTTTTTTATCTTTGACAAAACGATTTTATGGGAAGAGCATTTGAGTTTCGCAAAGCACGTAAAATGAAACGCTGGTCGGCTATGGCCAAGACCTTTACCCGCATTGGCAAGGACATTGTAATGGCAGTAAAGGAAGGCGGTCCGCGTCCAGAGAGCAATTCACGTTTGCGCGCAGTAATTCAAAATGCAAAGGCAGCCAATATGCCCAAGGACAATATCGAGCGCGCCATAAAGCGTGCCACTGATAAAAGCACCGAAAACTACAAAAAAGTGCTCTTTGAAGGCTATGCCCCTCACGGCATTGCCGTACTGGTAGAAACCGCCACAGACAACAACAACCGTACGGTGGCCAACGTTCGCAGCTACTTTAACAAATGCAACGGCAACCTGGGTTCGTCTGGATCTGTAGAATTTATGTTTGATCACACCTGCAACTTCCATATTCCCACAGAAGGGCAAGATGCCGAGGAACTGGAACTGGGGTTTATCGACTTTGGCGTAGAAGAAGTATTTGTAGACGAAGATGGTATATTTCTCTATGCTCCTTTTGAAAGCTTTGGCGCCATCCAAAAAGAATTGGAAAAACGTGACATTAAAATCCTGTCTTCGGGCTTCGAGCGCATTCCTACAAGCACCACTACCTTGTCCAGTGAAGCGGTTGAAGAAGTAGAAAAACTAATTGAAAAACTTGAGAAAGACGACGACGTTCAAAGCGTCTATCACACCATGGTTTTAACTGATTAAGGCAGTAGCCTTTACCAAATCCTCGGGAGTATCGATGCCCACACTTACAAAATCTGTTTTTAGCATATGCATCACCTTGCCCATTTCGAGGTAGCGTATGGCTTCAATTTTTTCTGCCTGCTCCAGGGGCGTTGGCGCTTGAGTGTAAAAATCCAATAATGCTGCCTTGCGAAAGGCGTAAATCCCCACATGACGATAGACCTGCCCGGGAGCACGCATAAACGGTATGGCGGCACGTGAAAAATAGAGTGCCCTGCCCTTATTATCTGACACCACTTTAACCACATTTGGGTTTTCAATAATTTCTTTGTTAGTAATGGGAATCATTAACGAAGCCAAGTCAATAATACCTCCGCTGTCTTGCTTGAAAGCATTGATCAAATCGGAAAGCGCTTGCGTAGAAATAAACGGCTCATCGCCTTGCACATTGATAATCACGTCAGCGTCCAACTGTTCGGCACACTCTGCCACGCGGTTGCTGCCACAACCATGTACAAACTGACTTCTATATACCTGTCCACCTATGGTTTTGATATGCCTTGCGATGGCATCTGAATCAGTAGCCACCCAAACTTCATCAAAGAGCTTGGTCTGTTGCACAGCTTCATATGTGCGTTGCAACACGGTCTTACCTGCTAAATCAGCCAAAAGCTTACCGGGAAAGCGTTGTGCTTCGTAGCGGGCGGGAATAACAGCTATTATACGCATAGGACAAAAGTAATCAAATCAATCCGCATCATAGAAGGTATCATCAAATCCCACCAAGAATAATTGTTCAGAGGCGCGGGTAACAGCGGTGTAGAGCCATCTAAAAAAGCTGGCGTCTAAACCGTCGGGCATATGGGGTTTCTCTACCAATACCCGTTTCCACTGCCCTCCTTGTGCTTTGTGACAGGTAAAGGCATAGGCATATTTGACCTGCAGCGCATTAAAAAAGGAATTCTTTTTGACGTTTAAATACTGTTTGTACTGTGGCAAATGGGCATAGTCTTCCCTAACCGCTTGATAGAGCTTTGTATTTTCTTCAAAAGAAAGGGCGTGAGTTTCCGATGCAAGCGTATCGAGCAAAAAGACGGTGTCAAATGGTTCTTCGTCTGGGTAGTCCAGCATACGAACACTTACCTCAGCAAATCTAAAATCATAGAGTTCCTTAATAGCCTTAATCTTGAGTACTTCTACCGTGTCGCCATTGGCAATAAATCCAGGGCCAGAAGTAGGTTCCAGCCAGTGGTAATTATTCTTGACCACCATCAGCAAATCACCCGTGGCCAAGTCGGGTTCTTTTCCTAAAATTTGAGATCGTATTTGTTGGTTATAGCTATTTGCGCGTTTGTTCGAACGCACAATGCAAGCGGTTTCTTCTCGCCCAACTTCTCTGAAAGAAGTCTCTAGGGCATCTTGAATTTCATATCCATCTTGCAGCATGATTATATCTGAAAATTTGGCCAGAACAAACTGAAAATGATCCGTTTGGTTGTTAAGCAATTGCTGTCTGATTCTCGTAGCGTTGAACAATATCCCAGAGTCTTTTCCTTGACGCACCACCTCGTCCAGTTCAACCTCTTTTGGTGTTAGGTTATATGTTACCGACAAAACGTTTGCATCCAACGCCGGGCTCAGCGCCGTATGGACTGGGGGCAATTGGGCGGTATCGCCCACAAACATCAGCTTGCAGTCTTCGCCCGAACGTACGTACTCAATCAAATCGTGGAGCAGCGAGCCGTTTTCAAAGAGTTTACTTTGCTGCTGTTGGTTGGCAATGATTGAAGCCTCATCAACCAAGAAAAGGGTACGCTTGAATTTGTTCTTTTGCAATTTGAATTTAAGGTTGCCTTGACGTTCTTGTTGGGTAAAGTAAATGCGTTTATGAATTGTACAGGCAGCGCGGTTTGCATAAGCTGCCATGACTTTTGCGGCCCGTCCTGTGGGTGCCAGAAGCACTGTTTTAAAGCGCAACTTGGCAATGGACTTCACCAATGTGCCAATTAGTGTGGTCTTTCCTGTGCCGGCATATCCCTTTAAAACGAACACCGCCATGGCTGATTCGTCATCAAAAAAAGACGCCATTGCATGTAGCGCTTCTTTTTGTGAGCCCGTGGGCTCAAAAGGAAATGCGTCAATAAGTGTCTTGACTAAAACTGTGGAATCCATTGGATAAATGTAGGAATGTTTTATTGAAGGACGCAGGGTTTGAAAAAAATTGTAAATTTGAATGCTATTAAATTTTATTGGCCACCATGAAAAAAATATTACTTCCCATATTGTGGATCCTCATCGTATTTTTTGCATATAAGTTGTTCTATTCCATTTACGACCCCATTCTATTCAATAAAGTCAAAGTAGAACGTTATGCAGACGTTATTTCAAACCTGAAAGACATTGGCAAAGCACAATTAGCCCACAAATCTGTTAACGGATACTACGCGCAAGACTTCAAGAGCTTGATAAAGTTTATTGACACTGCCAAATATATCATCTTAGAAAAAAGAGACTCTAGTTATATGGAATACGACCGTACATACCGCATCGATATGCTGCGCGAAGTACAAATTGTAGATACTTTGGGATTTGTCTCTGTTAAAGACTCCTTGTTTGGTAAATCTGATCATTATATGACCATGATTAAAGTTCCCGTTAAAGGAATTGATACCGTTTTTGTAATCAAAGCGGATGTCATCGAAAAAAACAATTATCCTGTAGCGGTATTTGAAGTGAGTGTGTCCAAAGACATAATACTTCACGATCAAGATCCGTATTTGCTGGAACAAGAAAAAGCGACCGTTTCTGTAGATGGTGTAAATGGCCCCGATATTGTATTGGGCTCATTGACAGAAGTAAGCACCAACGGAAACTGGCCTACCATTTACGATGCCAGAATACAAGAATAAAAATAAAGAAAGTGACTTAAAGCTGTCCATTCACGTGTACGTGAATGGACTTTCTTTTTTTACTCACAACCAAAAAACCAATAAGGCCTCTCAAATCTTCAGGGCCGTTTTCGATGCTTATGTACCAGTAGAAAACCTTCACGAACACATACGTGGAGCGCTAAAAACGCATGGCATACTGGAGCAGACTTACAATGAAGTCCGTTGTAGTGTTGAGAACAATCTAGCAACTTTGGTTCCTAAATCACTTTTTGAAGAAGCTGCCCTTCACGAATATGTGCAAAAAGACTTAGACGTAAAACCCAACGACTTTATTACCTACGATGTGGAGCCCAGTACAGATTGGATTTGTGTATATGTACCTTTTGTCAACGTAAACAACATGTTACTGGACTCATTTGGGTCTTTTAGCTATTACCATGCCGTAAGCGTATGGCTTAGCGCCCTATCCCATCACAGTGCCGCCGATGGCGCCTTGGTTTGGAGTTTATACAAAGAGCAAGATCACTTTCACATTGCCTTTCTGCGAGATAAAAAATTGCAATTCTACAATTGCTTTGAGGCTTCAAAAGCAAAAGACGTGGTTTATTACGTATTGCTCACAGCAAAAGAGAAAAACATCAGTCCGAATGAAGTGCCTCTTTTTATAGTAGGTGATATTGCTGTTGACGGTGAAATCTATAAGGGCCTACACGAATTTGTAAGAAGCATCAATCCGCTTACTGTAGAAAACGATTTGGAGCACGTGATACCCCGAACCAGCACCCATCAAGATTTTTGTTTGCTAAACCTGTTTTAATGCGAATTGTTGCTGGCACATTAAAAGGAAGGCGCATCAATCCTCCGAAAAAACTTCCTGTTCGGCCCACAACCGACAGAGCCAAAGAAGCCCTATTTAACATCCTTGTCCATCAATACGATTTTGAGCGTTGCGACGTACTGGATCTGTTTTCAGGTACGGGAAGCATCAGCTATGAATTTGGCTCAAGAGGGGTTGCAAGCATCATTGCCGTGGATCAACATCAAGGCTGTATTCGTTTCATTTCCCAAACCGCAACAGCGCTTTCACTGCCCATTACACCTGTTAAAATGCCCGTATTGTTGTTTCTGGAACGAAACAGTAATAGCTTTGACTTTATTTTTGCCGATCCTCCTTATCCTTTTGAACTGGCGACCTATAAAATCATGATTAATTCCATTTTCGAAAAGAAGGCGCTGTCGGATGATGGTATCATGATCGTGGAACATGCCGAACAAATCGACTTGTCTGATATCGCACATTTTAGGTATGCCCGTGGCTATGGCGGCTGTGTATTTTCGTTTTTTACTTGCTGATCACTGTTTTCCCGCACGGAACAAGTATTCCTTCTCGGCTTTTGTCAAACTCTCATATCCCGAAGATGCAATCTTATCCAGTATAGCATCAATTTTCTTTTGATCCACAGCATTAGAGGTAGTTGTTTTTGCACCTCGCTTGGGACGCTTGGATTTGGGCGTGCCTGTTATAGCCTTTTTTAGGGATTCATACGTATTCATATACCAACCGCCAATATCGTTGCCTTGAAGAAACTGCTTTTGGTACACATATCCCCATAGGGCACCGCCTAAGTGGGCAATGTGACCGCCAGCATTGGAGGTAGGTATTTGTGCCAAATCAATAAATACAAACGCCAATGCGATATACTTCAGTGGTATCGAAAACATAAAGACGCGAATGGGTGAATTGGGCATATAAGAAGCCATAAAAATCAATACGGCCATAACCCCTGCCGAGCTTCCAATAAGGCTACCCTCAATCGAACTGAACACAGGGAATACATTGTAAGAAATCAAATAAGTGAGCCCACCTGCAATGATGCCGACAAAAAAAGTGTTGAGTAAGAGCTTATCTTTAAACAGGTTGAGCATCAGACGTCCCGAAATATAGAGCAGCATCATGTTCCAAAAAATATGGCCTATGGAGGCGTGGAAGAAGCCATAGGTGAGTATGGTCCATGGGCGGAAGATGGCTGTTTTGATATTTGCCGAAAGTTCAACATAGTTAAACCATCCTGAAATTGATATTCTGAATAAGTATAAAACGGTAGTTAAAATAAATGGCAGCACAAAAAACACCACATTAATTGCAATGATTTTTTCTAGGATGTTGAGCTTATCAAAGCGTAATTTTATGTCTTGCCATATTCCCATTAGTTCCAGCGTTTATGGTTAAACTGATTTTGCTTCCAATACCACATTATAATAAAGCCCGTGACGGCACCACCAATATGGGCGATAAAGGCTGTGTTGCTTGGACTAAAAAACGACCTGCCAGTGAGTGCAGATATGGTATCCAGCAGGACAACACCAGGTACAAAATACTTTGCCTTTATGGGAACTGGAAAGAATAACAACATCAATTCTGCGTTAGGGAACAAAAAGGCAAAAGCGACCAAAACCCCATACAAAGCACCAGAAGCACCCACCATGGAAAAGTTAAAAGAAGTGTATAGTCTGTTAAGTTGCGATTCTGAAATCACAGCTTGCCAAGCAGTGCTGTAACGCTCGGATTGCAATAAATCCACAATGGACGACTCGGAAAAGCCCGCAGATACCAATTGCTCTGTGATGGCATTCACTTGAACGTAGTTTACAGTCAACTGTACTAAGGCAGCACCTAGTCCCGCAGAAATATAAAAGAATAAGAATTTGTTTTTACCCCACATTTGAGCTAGTGGCGAACCAAACATCCACAAGCCAAACATATTAAAAAATATATGTGTAAAGCTTCCGTGCATAAAAATATGGGTGAGCAATTGCCAGATTCCAAAACGATCGTTGCCGGGATAGTGCAAGGCCAACAAGTCTGTAGCTATTGCTGTGATGTTGGGGTTTATCAAAAAGCTGCCCGCAAAAAACAGTGCATTGATTATGATAAGTTGCTTTACAATATCAGGGATGGATCTCATTGACTAAAAAAGGTTTCTAACGCATTTGCTGCTATCATTTTAAAGACCACTTTGCCATCGGCAGTGCGGTCAACCTCTTTGCATGAAAGCAGTTTATGTATCAATTCTATTTGTTCGTGTGCTGCCAAAGACCTACCTGACCGAATGCATCTTTGCTTGGCAAGGGTAAGTGCCATGATATTACGCTGAGAGAAGGCATGAACCGTGCCATTCGAAAGGGGTGTCAGCCAAGCTGACAAAAAGTGTGGCACATCGGCTGCTGCAAAAACTTCAGGGGTGGCTTCAAACTCAATGGTATCGGCCGCAGCGCTTAACAAACGGAAACCCATGTCGTGCAATTCGCTTTTATGTGCCTTTAACAAATCGATACTAGGCTTGTCTAGTGTAATCGCCAAGGGAACAGCCAAGGCTTGAGAAGCAACAGCTTCATCGTCCCATTTATGCATAAACTCTTCATAAAGTATGCGCTCGTGTGCCCTACTTTGATGCATAATCATAATACCGTTGTCGTGTGGCGCAATCAGATATTTCTGCTGCCATTGAAATGAGACATGAACATGATCGGTCTGTGGTGCTATAAGCGGCTCTGCGTGCTGTTGCTCGGGTATGTCATCAAATCGCATAGCACTTGTTGGCTGTTTCGATTGTGGAGATGCACTAAAAGGGTTAAAATTGGGGTTTACGCTAATATTAGGCGCCACGGGAGCAGCCTTGTATTTGGCATATGGTGTTTCAAAGGAGGGATCCGTTGTAAAATCCAAACCAGGTGCAATACTAAATTGCCCCAAACTGTGTTTGATAGCAGCCCGGAGGACGGCATACAACGCATGGTCGTCTTCAAACTTAACTTCGGTTTTGGTGGGGTGTATGTTGATGTCCAACAGCGCCGGAGGAACCTCAAGGAGTAGAAAATAACCTGGCTGTTGATCTGGCGATAGCAATCCTTCAAAAGCTGCCAAAACGGCATGATGGAGATAGCCGTTCTTAATAAAACGGTTATTTACAAAGAAAAACTGTTGGTGCCTTGACTTCTTTGCAAATTTTGGTTTTAACACAAACCCACTGACTTCAACCAATTCTGTTTTTTCATTGACAGGCACAAGACGCTCGTCAAACTTTGCACCAAAAATATGCGAAATACGCTGGCGTCTGCTCGATGCGGGCAACTGAAAAACCTCACTGCCGTTGTGTAAGAGCTCAAAATGAATGTCGTGATGTACAAGAGCAACACGGTGGAATTCATCTGTAATATGTCTAAATTCCACTTGTGGCGATTTTAAAAAATTACGCCTAGCGGGAATATTAAAAAAGAGGTTTTTGACTGTTATGGAAGTGCCTTGCGCTGCTGTTGTGCGTTGTTGTTGGTTTACCTCAGAACCTGAAATATCTATGCGAACACCCAAGTCATCGGCCTTGGTTTTGGTGATAAGCTGTACTTGTGCAACCGCTGCAATACTAGCCATGGCCTCGCCCCTAAAGCCCTTGGTGCTTAGTTTAAATAAATCTGCTGCAGTGCTGATTTTTGAAGTTGCGTGGCGTTCAAAGCACATGCGCGCATCGTTTTCGCTCATGCCCTTGCCGTTGTCCACCACTTGTATGTGTGCTTTGCCAGCTTCTTTGACAACAAGTGATATGCGTGTTGCACCAGCGTCAATGGCATTTTCCAATAGCTCTTTGACTACGGAAGCGGGCCTTTGCACCACCTCACCTGCAGCAATTTGATTGGCTACATGGTCGGGAAGTAATTGAATAACGTCTCCCATATTTATCAAAAAATAGAAAGATCAAAGTCGAGCACATAGAGAGCCGCTAATACCAATAACCCTATAATCATCAACAACAAAGGTGATAGCCCTTTGTTACCTCGATTGCGACTCATGTTACGTGCTTCACGCCAATGTGCGCCAAAATCATTTTTGTTTGGCATATCGCGATAGCGCTCAAACGTGTTTTCAAAAGCATAGGGATTTGTCTCCTCCTTCCCCTTGTAGTAGCGAGGGGTGTAGTTAAATCTTCTATTGTTTCGCTGTTTGTTAAAGGATAGTCGCACGGTCTCGGATTGAATATCAAATGTACAAAAAGTGGACTAATACCTACAATAGCTATCTTTGTTTTATGATTGAAAACCAACTCGAACAATTAAAGCAATGGCTAGACAAGCCAGCAGCGGTCGTAATTATACCTCACAAAAACCCCGATGGCGATGCCATGGGCAGCTGTTTGGCTTGGCAGGGCATACTAAATCAACTGGGGCATAGCACAACTGTTATAGCACCTAACGACTACCCTACCTTCTTACATTGGCTCCCGGGACACGATAGTGTTTTGATTTATGAAAACAATCAAGAAGTGGCTGACAAGCTTATCGCTGCTGCAGATATGGTTTTCATGCTCGACTTTAACACACTCAAACGCATCGACCAAATGGGCATCCGTGTGGCAGAAAGTTCTGCAAAAAAAATCATGATTGATCACCATCAAGAGCCAGATGACTATGCCGATATCATGTTCTCAAACCCCGCCATAGGCTCAACTTGTGAGTTTGTATTTCAGATTATTGAAGGACTTGGATGGGTTTCTAAGATTAGTAAGGAAATGGCCAATTGTCTTTATACTGGAATTGTAACCGACACAGGATCATTTAGGTTTCCAAGTGTAACTGCAGCTACCCATCTCGCTGTGGCTACGCTCATCGATGCGGGTGCAAACCACAGTCAGATTCACGAAAAAATCAAGGACAATGCTAGGCCAGACAGATTAAAACTATTGGGGATTGCGCTCGATAACATGATTTTTATAACAAAATATAAGACGGCTTACATCACCCTTAGCCAAGACGAATTAGACGCCTGCAAATATCAAAAAGGTGATACAGAAGGTTTTGTTAATTACGGTCTATCTGTTGCTGGAATAGAAATGGCAGTACTTATGACAGAAAGCAAAAAAGAAAACATGATTAAAATATCCTTTAGGAGTAAAGGAGATTTGGCCGTTAACCTATTTGCTAAAACCTATTTTAAAGGCGGTGGACACATCAATGCAGCCGGCGGGAAGTCAGACAAATCACTACAAGAAACTGAGGCCTATTTTCTCAAATCATTGGCTACATTTTTATCATGACCACATATTTTGTACTTTTCCAACCTTAAATTTAAAACATGAACAATAAAACCTTATTCACAGCATTTATTCTAGCCTTAATCGTCGGATGCTCAACTTCAAAAAACGGCTTAGACAAAGGGCTTTATGCTGAATTCAATACCAACAAAGGAATCATCACCCTTCAGCTAACCTATGACCAAACACCCAATACGGTAGCGAACTTTGTCTCCTTGGCAGAAGGAACAAACAACCAAGTAGACAGTATTTATCTTGGTAAAAAATATTATGACGGTTTAGTTTTTCACCGTGTCATTCCTGATTTTATGATTCAAGGTGGGGACCCGTCAGCAACGGGAAGCGGTGGTCCTGGATATGCTTTTGAGGACGAAATTGTTGAAACTCTAAAACACGATGGCCCAGGGGTCTTATCTATGGCAAATGCCGGACCCAACACCAATGGAAGTCAATTCTTTATCACCCACAAGGAAACGCCTTGGCTAAATGGAAAACACAGTGTTTTTGGCAAGGTAATTTCGGGGCAAAAAGTGGTAGACTCCATTCAACAAAACGACACCATAGTATCGGTTAACATTATTCGCAAGGGAAGCCAAGCAAGAAAATTCAAAGCGGATAAGATTTTTGATGCATATTTTGACGGAATTGAAGAAAGAAAAGCAGCCAAGCTTGCCGCACAAGAAAAAGTAAAGTCAGAAAAAGCAGCAGCACTGAGCGCGCTCAAAGAAGATGCAACGTTGACCAAAAGTGGATTGGCCTATGTCATCACTTCCAAAACGGATGGCGCCGCTGTTGTTCCTGGAAAAACAGCACGAACACACTATGCGGTTTATTTTGAAAATGGGGATTTGCTGGATACTTCAATTTTAGAAGTCGCAAGGGCTTATGGAAAGCACGACCAAAGACGTGAAAGCGGCGGTGGTTACAAACCCATTGAGGCGCGCGTTGATCCAGAAGTATCGCTTATTGCAGGCTTTAAAGAAGGTTTATCCTTACTTAAAGAAGGTGAAAAAGCAACGCTATACCTCCCTTATAAAATCGCTTATGGCGAAGAGGGGAATTCCGTAATTCCACCGAAATCAACACTTATTTTTGAAGTGGAAGTTGTTGAGCTCGTTGGGGAATGATTTTTAGAATACGGCATTTAATACTGCTGTGTTTCTTCCTGTTCTTTTTGGGTTTTCAAATCTTACCTTTAGAAAATGAATGGGTGCAAAGCCTTTATGGTCAAAGCATCTATCCCAACATAGCAGCCGTAAATCACTTTTTGTGGTCAAAAGTGCCCTTTTCGATTGGTGACTTAGGGTATGCAATTGGAATACTACTCATCTTTATCAGGTTAAAACGTTTTAAGTTCAAACGCCACATTGGGCTTGTCCTTGCTGCGGTTTTTATCATCATTAGCTTGTTCTATGTCTCTTGGGGCATGCATTATTTTAAAACCCCATTGCGTGTTTCGCGCAAACTACCAGCCACCATATCTGTGGAGCATTTAAAAGAGACAACGCAACATTATACCTATACATTAACAGCATTGCACCAACAAATAAACCCAGACCCTGCAACAGCAGTAGTAACCCCCTTGGAAACTGATGCGCTGCTTGCCTTAGCTACCTCCACAATGGAACATTCTAGCTTGCGCCCCTGCAAGATTCATGGAAAAGCTAAAGCCACCCTATTCCCTACCCTGTTGAGTTATATGGGTTTTGGTGGTTATTTAAACCCTTTTACGCACGAAGCCCAAGTAAACACCTTACAGCCCAAGCTTCGTGTGCTTACGACCGCCTGTCATGAAATTGCACATCAATGGGGAATAGCTGCAGAAGATGAAGCCAACTATATCAGCATTAAGGCAACAACTGCTTCAGAAGTCGCAATGGTTCGTTATGCAGGGCATCTCTTGGCTTTTCAGCATTTGATTAATAGTCTCCATCGCGCAGACGCACAGCAAGCAAAAGCATTAATGGACAAGCTGCCTGAGGGAATTCTAGAAAATATTAGAGAAGTACGTGCGTTTTGGGAAAAATATAAAAATTCTTTTGTGGTAGTTTTTGAACGCAGTTACGACCAATACCTAAAAGCCAACCAACAGCAAGCAGGGATTAAAAGCTACTCGCTGGTGGTCGATCTTCTGGTTGATGACTATATCAATCGATAAAAACAGGTAAGCCCAGCGCTTCACTATCGCTTATGGCTTTAGCTGTTGCGGCTGCAAGTGCATCCACTTGTGGCGCTAATTCATTGAGCAAGGCTACTGCCATATCATAGCTTTCCATGTGCATGGCTGTTGGACCGTAGGTGTTGGAATAAAAACCGCGTGAGGCCACAGAAATCCTAAACGAAAGTTTTGGGGTGTCTTTCTCCCCTACTTCGCCTTTGGCATCACTGCCGTTAATCTTGCGCTCCAAATCATATTGTTGCTTTTGCAAGTCATATACCGTCTTGTTAAGCACATCTTGATTTGCTTGTGCAAAACCAATTGCTTTTGAAAAGGCATCTATTTTCTTCTTTATTTTCTCGAGCTTCTTATCCATGATTTCTGATTTCACATACAGTGCATTAAGCTTGGCTTTGTATGCATTATGCGAAGCGGCCTTTGGGTTTGTCAGAACATTTTGACGTAGTCGTGCTACTTCAAATGCTTCCTTTGGTGTGAGCTGAAGCAGTGCGCCGTTATACTTTTTAAACAATTGCACATAGTAAGTGCCTGGTGCTACATCAGAACGCAATCCTGTGCCACTATCTCGACTGGAATAAATATCCAATGCCGATGCAAGACGCTCGCGCAAATCCCAATGCTTTCTATGAATTCCTTTGGTATATGCCCCCGATATTTCCGTTAACACTTTGCCTGAAGCATCTGTAACACGCAATATGGCTTGTGGCTTCTTTTCAAAATCTTCGGCATCTAACGCCTCCCAGCCTGGGAATGGAATATCCTTATTGTCTTTCTTCAACTTCTTTTCGGATGCCTTACGCTTGGCCTTCATGGTTTTGGTGTCGTTTGCGATATAGTAAGTGAACTGTGCACCATACGTTGGGTTTTTCGCTGTGTAAAAAGATGCGCCTTGACTAGAAGTACCGCCACGCTCTTGCACATATTGCAAGGCTTTTTTTATAGGAAAAAGTTGATCTCCTTTTGCTAGATTTTCGCCTGAAATAGCACGCAGTGGGCTGTAGTCATCAAGGATATAAAAACTACGACCAAAAGTAGCGGCAACCAGATCGTTTTCACGTTTTTGGATAGCCAAATCACGCACTGAAATTGTAGGCATGCCATTGCTGAACTTATACCAAGCATCCCCTTGATTTAAGCTGACATAAACCCCGTATTCTGTTCCTAAAAACAATAGTTGTGGATTTACGTGATCTTGAACCAATCGCCATATGAGCGTTCCACCTGGAATACCCTTGTTAATGGATTTCCATGACTTGCCGCCATTTGTTGTTTTGTAGAGCATGGGGCGATAGTCACCAAATTTGTGGTTGTCCAATGCCACATAGGCAACATTTGCATCAAACGTATCGGCTTTGATATCATTAATAAAGGCCGTTGCAGGTACATCAGGTAGCTTGTCAACCGTCTGGGTGCTCCAAGTGGCACCACCGTCTTTAGTAGTGTGCAAGAGTCCGTCGTCTGTACCGGCATATAAAATATTTTCGTCTTGTGGAGACTCGGCCAAAGAAGTAATGGTGTTATAGGTTGACATGGCATATACATCCCAAGCAGCATCCCAGCTCTGTTGGCGACCCATAATTGGAAGCGCTAGGCGTTCTTCATTTTTTGTCAAATCTGTGGATACGGGACTCCAATTGTCTCCCCTATTTTCAGAACGCCAAACACGTTGTGAGCCGAAATAAATCCGTTTTGAGTCGTGCTGACTCACCAATATGGGCGCATCCCAATTGAAGCGCTCATAAGGCTCGTCTAGGCCGTTTTGGGGACGTATGTACACTGCTTCGCCTGTTGTTCGGTCTACACGGTGTAAATTTCCCTGCTGCGACTGTGCATATACAATATCTGGATTGCCTGGCTCTGTGGCAGGTTGGTGTCCATCGCCACCTAATAACACAAACCAATCTGAATTGCTGATACCATTTCTACTGAAGGTCTGTGAAGGTCCTCCTTGGGTATTGTTGTCTTGCGTACCTCCAAAAATATTATAGAAAGGATAAGCATCATCCACAGCAAGTTTATAGAACTGTGTCAACGGAAGGTTGTTGACAAACTTCCAGTTTTCAGTATCGTCAAAAGTTTCGTAAATACCTCCGTCAGTACCAACCAATATGTAGTTGGGATCATTGGCTTTAAAGACCATAGCGTGATTGTCGGAGTGTTTATTGGATTCTCTCATGGTATAAAAGTCGCTACCGCCATTTTCAGAAACCAATACACGAACGTTCATCAAATAAATACGATCAAAATGATGAGGCGAAGCCACCAACTCTTGGTAGTAATGTGGCCCTGTACCACCTGAAACCGTGTTGGACATCTTTTTCCAACTTTCACCTGCATTTGCTGAACGATAAACACCGCCCTTTTTGCGATCTAACTCAATTGCTGCGTAAATAACATCGGGCTGCATTGGAGAAATTGCCAATCCAATTTTGCCCATATTGGAGGATGGCAAACCAGTTTTAAGTTTGCGCCAGCTTTCACCACCGTCAACAGATTTATAGATGGCTGTTCCAGGCCCACCGCCCATGTAAGCCGCTACGTTGCGGTGTCTTTGCCAACTGGCTGAATAGAGCACATTTGGATCACGCGGATCAATGAGAAGGTCGGTAACTCCCGTCCATTCATCTAAATTCATGGTTTGTCTCCAGGAAGCTCCGCCATCAGTGGTTTTATATAAACCCCGTTCACCTCCTGAACTCCATAATGGGCCTTGAGCGGCTACCCAAACCGTATTTGAATCCCTTGGATGAACAATAATTTTAGAGATATGTTCTGATTTTCTAAGCCCCTTATTTTTCCATGTTTTACCCCCGTCACGGCTCAAATACAAGCCATGACCAATACCTACGTGTCTACCTCCTACATTCTCCCCGGTTCCCAACCAAACAGTTTTACTGTTGTTGGGGTCTAGCGTAATAGCCCCAGTGGAATAAAACGGCTGCTTATCTGCTAACGGCTTCCAAGTAGTTCCAGCATTTGTTGTTTTCCACACGCCACCCGAACCTACGGCAGCGTACCATACGTTTTCATTATTGGGATCAATGGCAATATCCGCAATACGACCCGACATAAAAGCAGGACCTACGCTGCGAAAGGAAAATCCGCCTAAGGCATTTTTAATTGAACTCTTGTCCTTTTCTTCGTCTTGTGACTGAACTGGGGTATAAGAAAGTAAAAGCGCAGAAAATAAGAAAATAATTAGTCTCATTATGTGAGTTTGAAATTAGAACGTGAATGTAATATTTATTTTTTAAACCATAAGCGCATTTAAATTTTTTGGTTTAAGTTAAAAGTAGCGTTTTTTAGTGCTCTCGAAATATTCTTTTAATTGCATGCAGGGTCCTAGAAAAAAAATGAAAATAGGCCTGAAAATGACAATTTTTTAAGATATAGAAAAAGTTTAAGCAAGTTCCACAAGAAGATATCCGATTAATGCATATGCAATGTGTATTTTTGCGCCATGCGAAGAATCAAACTACACCCCCCTGTAGAAAAATTAAATATAGACGGCATTGCACAAAAAGGCAAAGGTGTCGGTCGTACACCAGATGGCCAAGTGGTATTTGTAAAAGGTGCCATCCCTGGAGATATTGTAAGCGTTACCGTTCAAAAGAAAAGACGCCGCCACCTAGAGGGTAAGGTGTCCAATATCATTAAGGCCAGCCCAGACCGAATTGAAGCTGTTTGTGATCATTTTGGCGTGTGTGGTGGTTGCAGTTGGCAGCATATGTCTTATGAAGCGCAATTGAAACACAAACAAACTGAGGTAAATGAAGCCTTGGCGCGCATCGGAGGTCTTGAAAATATAAACTACGCACCCATCATCGGCTGTGAAGAAACCTTTGGCTACCGAAACAAGATGGAATTTAGCTTTTCTGCACGACGCTGGCTCAGTTTTGAAGAAATTAATGGAGACAACAAAATTGAAGAACGTACGGCGCTTGGGTTCCATATTCCAGGAATGTGGGATAAGATTGTAGATATTGAACATTGCCACATCCAGCCTGACTTACCCAATAAAATACGAAACGAGATTAGAAACTATGCGCGTGAGCACAAGCTAAGCTTTTATGATGCTAGAGAACACGATGGCTTTTTACGTTCATTAATGCTTCGCACTACACTTACTGGTGAATTGATGGTCGTTATGCAATTTTTCCACGAAGACAAAGTTGCACAAACGGGCTTATTGACCTACCTTAAAGAAACCTTCCCAGAAATCACCTCCTTGCAATACATCATAAACAAAAAGGGTAATGACACCATATACGATCAAGAGATACACTGCTTTAGTGGCACTGCCTATATTTCAGAGAGGATGGGTGAATTATCATTTCGCATCACACCAAAGGCCTTTTATCAAACCAATCCAGCGCAAGCAGAAGTTTTATATGCGAAAGCCTTAGCGATGGCGCAGCTAAAGCCAACGGACGTGGTTTATGATTTGTATACCGGCTTGGGCACCATTGCACAATATGTGGCGCATGCTTGTAAAAAAGTAATTGGCGTGGAGTCTGTTCCAGACGCTATTTTGGCCGCAAAAGAAAATGCCAAGCGAAATAAAATTGACAACGCAACATTCAAAGTGGGCGATGTGCGTAAGGTTTTTACAGAAAGTTTTGTCAAGCGATACAAGACACCAGACGTCATTATCACAGATCCACCACGAGATGGTATGCACAAGGATGTAATTGAACAATTACTTAAAGTAAACGCTGTTAAAATACTGTATATTAGTTGTAATCCTTCAACACAAGCACGCGATTTAGCCATGCTAAAAGCTGAGTATAAGGTTGAACTCAGTCAAGCAGTTGATATGTTTCCGCATACCCAGCACGTTGAAAATATTGTACTTTTATCTAAGAGATCATGAAGAAGCTTTTAACCTTTATCGCTGTAGTATTGCTAAGCCTAAACTCGTGTGAACCTGATGATATCTGTCTTGAAGATACGCCAGGAACGCTTAAGTTAATTGTGGTGTTTTATGATAAGAATCAAAGCGATACCAAGAAATCAGTAACTGATTTACAGGTTAGGGGCGTGAATATGGAGGAAATATTGTACAGCGCCACGACAGACTCCATTGCACTCCCACTAAAGACCCTTGCCAGCAGCACTTATTTTTCATTAACTACGACGCAAAATAACAATGCTGCTGAAGACATTATTGCTTTTAAATACGACCCAGAAGATGAATTTATAAGTCGTGCTTGTGGATACAAAACTATTTTTACTAATTTGACATTTACAACAGAAAATACACTGAATTTTATAAGTAAAATAGAAATACTAACTACCACAATTTCAGACAATAATAATACACATGTTAAAATATTACATTAATTTTTACACATTATTTATTTTTACATCTGTTTGGTCTCAAACGGAGGTTAAAAAAGATAGTTTGTCTAATGAATTGCGCTATGGTTTGCGAGTTGGGATTGACATCAGCAAACCCATTCGCATGCTGATAGAACCCGGCTACAAAGGACTTGAATTGGTGAGTGATTATAGACTCACAAGAAACTTGTATCTAGCAGGTGAGATAGGTAATGAAACTAAAAATGTAAATCAAGATGGTGTGCATTTTAAAACTACTGGTTCTTACCTAAAGCTTGGTGTCGACTACAATGTTTATGACAATTGGCGCGGTATGGACAACCTGATTGTTGTTGGGTTTCGATATGGCATAAGTCAACACAAACAAACATTGTTGGGGTATAATCGCCTCATAGGTGACAAGTATTGGGGAGAAAATAACCGAGTAAACCTGAGTACACCCATAGCTTATGAAGGTCTAAACGGCAATTGGATTGAACTTCACCTAGGATT
Source organism: Flavobacteriaceae bacterium UBA1115 (assembly GCA_002313325.1). Lineage (GTDB taxonomy): Bacteria > Bacteroidota > Bacteroidia > Flavobacteriales > Flavobacteriaceae > UBA7446. The sequence continues at coordinate 3,515 of DCBE01000030.1, read as the reverse complement.
TAAAGCGGAATTACTGCGGAATCTCTATATGGGTATAAGTATGCAAATGCATCGCTTACTTTCTGACAAAGACCCAGCTAATTTCGAGAATTTATTTATTCCAGGATTTAATAAGGTACTTACCGACAACCCTTACGGCACAGGAATAAACTATACCATCAGCTACCAGTTGCCTATCTATAAGAAGTAATCAACATTTATGGGGCGATTTTCGCCAAGGTAACTTTATCCACAAGATTTCTTTTTTGACCAAAAATTTAGGTTCACTCAAACTGACCAACATTGCTGCCATAAGCATTACCAACAGGTAAGTAAAACCCATCAGCAACAGTAAAACAAAGCGGTAAAGAACAAACAATGCTGTAAAGCACAACAGGTTTAGCAAGAAAGCTTTTGTCTTTGCATGCATTACTCAGACTTAATTTTATGAACCTTCTTAGTGCCGCTGTATATTTCGTACTTCACAAGCTTACTTTCCAGTTTGCCGTTAAACAACTTAATACGCCTTGAAGGTCTTAACCCAACATGTTTTAAGGCTTCCATATTAGCGGTAATAAACCACACTTGCGTCCCAGCATATGATTGTTTTAGGGTGTCTCCTATACGGCTATAAAAGACATCTACGTCGATGGGTAGCCGCTCACTATAAGGTGGGTTAAATACTATATGTAGCGATTTGTATGGATCTAATTTATCAGTTCTAAAAAAGTCTTCTCTTTCAATTTTGATAAAATCTTCTAAGTTGGCATTACTGATATTTTGCGCCGCTTTTCGAATGGCAGAGGGTGCCTTATCATAACCTGTTATGTTGTGGGAAAACGATCTTGTTTTGTTAAGCGACGATGCTTCTATTTTATCATATAGGTCGTTATCCCAATCTGACCACCTTTGAAAGGCAAACGCTTTACGATTTAAATTAGGTGGAATATTACACGCTATCATGGCTGCTTCAATCAGTAATGAGCCACTTCCACACATCGGGTCGAGGAAGTCGGTATCGCCACGCCAACCTGAAAGCATCAGTATGCCGGCTGCCAATACCTCGTTTATGGGGGCAATGTTGGTAGCAGAGCGGTAACCACGCTGGTGTAAGGATGTACCTGAACTGTCGAGGGAAACCTCAACTATCCTATCATTAACATATAAATGAATGTTAAAATCTGGAAAATGCTTGTCTACATTTGGCCGTGAGCACATTCGGCTACGGAATCGGTCTACCAATCCGTCTTTTGCTTTTAGTGCCACATACATGCTGTTTTGCGGGTCGCTTGTCATTACGGTAGCGCGAATAGCAAAGGTGCTGTTTTTATCCATGATATCTTCCCAAGCAATACTGTGCATGACCTGAAAGACTTCATCGATTTTGGAGATATTAGTTCTGTAGATGGGCTTAAGAACGCGCAAGGCGGTGCGTAAACACAAATTTGCCTTGTACATAAAGCCTGTATCACCTACAAACTGGACATTTCGCACACCAATCTTAACAGCTTGTGCGCCCAAGGTTTTTAACTCTTGTGCCAATATCTCTTCCAAGCCAAATAAGGTTTTGGCCACCATAGGAAACAATTCCGAATCGCTTTTAAACATATGCCTATATTTAGGTTAACTTATTGATTTTTAATCATTTCCTTTTCTGAGAAATTTACACCTATCGTATAAATCTCGTTTTGCACGTTGATGGGGCTAAAATAGTTTAAATTTGCAGGATGACAGAAGATAATCCTGCTTGGTATCAGACTTGGTTTAACACGCCTTATTACCACATATTATATCGAGACAGAGACATTGATGAGGCTACACTTTTCTTGCAAAATCTGCTTACTTACCTAAAGCTAAAACAGCATCAAAGTATTTTAGACGTCGCTTGTGGTAAGGGAAGGCATTCTTTATACTTGGCATCGCAAGGTTTTCAAGTAACGGGTATTGACCTGAGTCCCAACAGTATTTCTTTTGCGCAAAAAGAAGCTGAATCCAAAAGTTTAGAGGTCGAATTTTACGTACACGACATGCGAACACCGGCACACGAGCAAGCTGCAGTAGTTTTAAATTTATTTACTAGTATTGGCTATTTTGAAGATAAAAACGACAACCTGAAGGCCATACAGGCTTTCTACGACAGTACAGCAGTTGGCGGCTATGTCGTCATTGATTTTTTAAACGTACCAAGCGTAAAACAAGGCCTAGTGGCAGATGAGGTAGTCACCAAATGCGGTATACAGTTTACATTAAAGCGCACTTTTGAAGCGGGATGGATACAAAAAGACATCTCATTTAACGATAATGGTGTGTCCTATACATTTCAAGAACGGGTAGCGGCACTTGAACGTGCCGATTTTAAGCTAATGCTTGATGCGGCTGGTTTTAGCGTTCAAGACGTATTTGGCGATTATACTTTAACACCATTTGTAGCAGAAACCGCAGAACGTTTAATTTTGGTAGCAAGAAAATGAATTATATTCTTCCTTTTTTAGCAATTGCGCTGGGTGCATTATTTGTGTTAATAGGAAATTCGGCACTAAGAAAACAGTTGCCCTTACTGCTGACGTTCAATGGTGTCTTTCTGCTGGCTACTACCATCACGGCTATATTTCCAGAAGTATTTGTACATGGAAATGGCCATGTCAGTTATTGGGTTAGCGTCTATCGTGGTACAAATAGCCCCCGAAAACCTAGCCAAGGTTGCTGGGCATGGACATATCCATACGCATGGTAATTCCAACTTACCTTGCGCCTTGGTTATTGGTTTATCACCACACGCCTTTATCGATAGTTTTCCATTGCGCTACCCCAAGAATTGCTTTGGGCAGTTGCCATTCACAAATTGCCCATAGCCATGCTTCTTGTGGTCGCATTATGGCAAAATAAATCGTCTTTGAGACTTAAATTTTTAATACTCATTGTTTTTGGATTGATAACACCATTGGGAAGTTTTTGAAATGTAACTATTACAGCACTTGTTTCAGGCGTAATGCTGCATATTTCTACATCCATACTTTTTGAGAGCGCTGAAAATCATAAGCTTAAGCTGTCCAAAGTACTGGTAATCTTATTTGGCCTGGGTCTGGCTGCAATACTGCATTATAAGCTTACCCATGTATAAAAAATAAGGTAAAAGGCCCTGGAATAATTAGAATGGTTTTTGCAGATCCCTCAGAATGCATAGAGTCGTCAAAAATATTACCATCAATTCATCAGAATTATAAAATTGTCATTGAGAGGCCATTCGGATGGAGTATATTATCGAATGTGCTAAAGGATATTGCAGACCACTTTTTTCAATTAATACTGAAAAGCAAGAAATTCTCGAAACGCTATTTTAGATATAGGACAATTATCAAAAAAAAAATCAGTCAGATTTTATTTTTGGGATGTATAAAAACTAATGGCAATAAAAAAACCCTCTAAGTAAAACGTAGAGGGTTTTAAATAAGAAGGCGACGACATACTCTCCCACCAGTGGCAGTACCATCTGCGCTATTGGGCTTAACTTCTCTGTTCGAGATGGGAAGAGGTGA
>DCBE01000040.1:7328-7469 GCA_002313325.1 Flavobacteriaceae bacterium UBA1115 | reverse complement strand
ACCACTTTAACACGTGTTTTGTTTCCTAAAACAGTACCTGCGCTGTCTTTGATTTGCGTAGAACGGCGAATATCCAAGCGAACCGATGCATAAAACTTCAATGCGTTTCCACCCGTCGTAGTTTCTGGGTTGCCAAACATA
>DCBE01000040.1:0-7013 GCA_002313325.1 Flavobacteriaceae bacterium UBA1115 | reverse complement strand
GCCAAACATAACGCCAATTTTTTCACGTAACTGGTTGATGAAAATAACGGTACAGTTTGTTTTGCTGATGGATGCGGTTAGTTTTCGCAAAGCCTGTGACATGAGGCGTGCGTGTAATCCCATTTTAGAGTCGCCCATTTCGCCTTCTATCTCGCTTTTTGGCGTAAGTGCTGCAACAGAGTCCACAACAACAATATCAACAGCCCCCGAACGAATCAAGTTGTCGGCAATTTCCAAAGCTTGTTCCCCGTGATCGGGTTGTGAGATGATAAGATCATCGATTTGAACACCAAGATTTTTGGCATAGTAGCGATCAAACGCGTGTTCTGCATCAATAAATGCAGCAATGCCACCTATCTTTTGGCATTCTGCTATGGCGTGGAGTGTTAGGGTTGTTTTACCCGATGATTCTGGCCCGTAAACCTCGACCACCCTGCCACGAGGATATCCTCCAACGCCAAGGGCAACGTCTAGACCAATAGAGCCCGAGGAAATAGCTTCTATATTTTCTGTAACGTTATCCCCCATTTTCATGACGGTACCTTTGCCATAGGCTTTATCAAGTTTGTCTAGGGTTAATTGAAGTGCTTTAAGTTTAGCTTCTTTTTCGTTACTCATAAGTCATTTTTTAGTGGTGATGCTAAAGTACAATTTTTCCTATTGTTTAGGTTTTTTCTGAAGAAATTTAATTTGATATCTTTGCTAAATAACCTTAATAATGTATGGAATGCAACTGTACAATACATTAAGCGCCAAACAACGCGCTGCCCTAATCGACGAGGCGGAAGAAGAACGATTTACGTTATCCTTCTATGCCTACGCGCACATCAAACACCCGTCTGAATTTAGAGACCAGCTGTTTATGAGCTGGGATGCCTTAGGTGTTCTTGGAAGAATTTATGTGGCTCACGAAGGAATCAACGCACAACTATCGTTACCTGCCCCACGCTTTAATGCCTTTAAAAAACTTTTGGATACCATCGCTTTTTTAAAGGACGTACCTCTAAACATTGCGATCGAGCAAGACAACAAATCTTTTCTAAAGCTTAAAATAAAAGTGCGTGATAAGATTGTTGCCGATGGTCTGAGCGATGACACCTTTGATGTGACAAACAAAGGCATGCACCTCAACGCTGCGGAATTCAATGCAATTACTAGTGCAGAGGACACCATTGTGGTGGACATGCGCAATCATTATGAGAGCGAAATTGGGCATTTTGAAGGCGCTATCACGCCTGATGTGGACACCTTCCGTGATTCGTTGCCGATTATTGAACGGGTCTTGTCTGAACACAAATCAAATAAAAATTTGGTGATGTATTGTACCGGCGGGATTCGTTGTGAAAAGGCCAGTGCTTATTTTAAACACAAAGGTTTTGAGCGTGTATACCAGCTCAAAGGCGGCATCATTGAATATGTAAGGCAAGTGAAAAATCAAGGTTTGGACAATAAATTTATCGGCAAGAACTTTGTCTTTGACGAGCGCAGGAGTGAGGCTATTTCTGACGATGTAATCGCCACTTGTCACCAATGCGGTTCTACTTGTGACACCCATGTCAATTGTGCAAACGACGGCTGCCATCTGCTTTTCATTCAATGCCCATCGTGTGCTGAAAAACTTGACAATTGTTGTTCTGATAGCTGTGCCGCTATTGTTGCCTTACCGGAGGACAAACAAAGAGATCTCAGAAAAGGCACACACAACAACAATAAAATATTTGATAAAGGGCGTGCCCATCACCTAATGACCCTAAAGCGATCGTGAAAAAATGCTTCTTAATTTTTGTTTTAGGTGTGTCGGTGGGCAGCTGCGATACTTCTATTGAGCTTATTTTTAATGAGCTTCCAAACGAGGGATGGCCACAAGACCAGTGGAAAACATTTTCATATAAAAATCGCTTAGCCGATAATGAGACTTCACTATATTGGATTCTACGCCACGACAACTACTACCCTTATGCAAATATTTTCTTTATCGCTGAGTTGACAACACCCAAAGGGCTTACCCAATATGACACCCTCAATTACAGGTTGGCTAATGCCGATGGTAGTTGGTTAGGCGCTGGAATGTATCTGCACGAGCTAAGACTTGCATATATGGAACGGTTCTTGTTTGAAGAGCCGGGAAACTATTTGTTTAGATTACGTCCTGCGGTTCGTCCTAATGACAGCGTTGTTGCTGACAGCGTGCTTCTTGGGCTACACCAAATTGGACTAGAAATAAGAACCTCGCCAAATGACTAAAAATACCAAATACCGAAAGTTTGTTCGATTTATTTGGATTGCCTTTGCCACTGCCACGCTGGGAGTTGCTGGCATTTTTGGCGCTGCCTCTGTGGGCTTGCTTGGGACAATGCCAGACTTTAGGGAATTGGAAAATCCCAAAACGAATTTGGCTACCCAAATTATTTCTGCAGACAACACGGTCTTGGGAAAATTCTATTTTAACGACAACCGTACCCCCATTTCATATGACGAAATTCCAAGCAGCATGATTGATGCGCTTATCGCTACTGAAGACGAGCGCTTTTACAGCCATTCGGGTATTGATTTTAAAGGCACCGCTAGGGCGTTGTTATATCTTGGAAGCAAGGGTGGCGGAAGTACCATTACCCAACAGCTGGCGCGGCAACTTTTTACGGGCGTGCGTTCAAGTAATAAGTTAGAGGCGGTTATTCAAAAAATCAAGGAATGGGTCATTGCCATCCGATTGGAGCGCAGGTACACCAAGAGCGAAATTATTACCATGTACCTGAACATTTATGATTTTAATTATAATGCCGACGGTATTCGCTCTGCAAGCTCTATATACTTCTCAAAAATGCCAAAGGAAATGTCTTTAAGCGAATCTGCCATGCTGGTCGGTATGCTTAAAAACTCGTCATCGTACAACCCCTTAAGGCGACCCGAACTTGTTAGAGAAAGACGAAATATTGTCTATCAGCAAATGTTACGCAACAAACTGATTGACCAAAAAGAAAAAGACTCTTTGGCAGCGCTGCCAATTGAAGTCAATTTTAATCCGCAATCACATAGAGAAGGTATCGCAACTTATTTTAGAGCCTACCTGCAAAAGTTTATGCGATCCTGGATAGCTAACAACCCTAAAGAAGATGGCAGTTTGTACAACCTCTATTTGGACGGGCTGAGCATATATACCACCATTGATTCTCGGCTTCAGACCTACGCAGAACAAGCAGTAGGTGCGCATATGTCAACATTACAAAAAGAGTTTTTCAGACAAAACAGTGAGGAGTTTAATCCAACAGCCCCGTTTTTGGAAATTAAAGACGACGAAGTTGAACGTATCATGGAACAAGCCAAGCAGCGTTCGGAGCGCTGGCGAAAAATGAAAGCCCGAGGAATAGACGAAGTACGCATTTTGGAAAGTTTTGACAAACCTGCCGAAATGGAAGTCTTTGGCTGGAACGGAGATATTGACACGGTGATGACACCAACTGATTCCATTAAATACTACAAGCATTTTTTGCGTGCGGGCATGATGTCAATGGAGCCGCAGTCAGGTCATGTCAAGGCGTGGGTCGGTGGTATAAACTACCGCCATTTTCAGTTCGATCACGTGATGCAGGGAAAAAGACAAATTGGCTCAACCTTTAAACCCTTTGTATATGCAACTGCCATTGATCAATTGAAACTCTCTCCTTGTGATTCGTTGCCAGACGGATATTACTGTGTTGAACCTGCCAAATTTGGTGCTCACGATGCGTGGTGTCCTAAAAATTCCGGTGACAGGTATATCGGAAAACGAACGCTTAAAAATGCACTTGCAAATTCGGTTAATACCATAAGTGCTCGCCTTATTGACAAAGTTGGGCCAAGACCTGTTGCAAACCTTGCCCGAAATTTGGGTGTAACTTCTTATATCCCCAGTGTGCCTGCCATCGCCCTTGGCTCGGCAGATTTGAGCGTTTATGAAATGGTTGGGGCCTATTCCAGTTTTGCAAACAAAGGAATCTATGTTAAGCCCGTTTTAATCACGCGCATTGAAGACAAAAACGGCACTGTAATTTATCAAGCAACCCCTGAAACAAAAGATGTGTTGAGTGAGGAATCTGCATATGTAACCTTAAAGCTACTTGAAGGAGTAACGGAGGCTGGTTCAGGTATTCGACTACGCCATGTGGGTGCAGACAAAACAAATCCCATTTTTAGGGATCTCGTCACAGGCTATCCCTATGCCTTCGAAAACCCTATCGCCGGAAAAACAGGAACCACTCAGAACCAAAGTGATGGTTGGTTTATTGGCATGGTGCCGAATTTGGCTACTGGTGTTTGGGTAGGGGGCGAAGATCGCGCAACCCACTTTGAGACCATAACGTATGGTCAGGGCGCGACGATGGCCCTGCCTATTTGGGCAAGTTATATGAAAGCTTGTTATGCAGATTCTACACTAACCGTATCACAAGAGCGGTTTGATGCGCCAGCGTATGTATCTATCCCGCTTGACTGTGACTCGTTGTCGTTGGCTCGACAACAAAAATCCTTCTTTAAAGACGAAGACCTTAGCGACCTTGGGTTTTAAGACGGCATGCCGTGAACGGCTAAGTGACTGTTGTAGTAGCGTTTATCGCCCGTAACTTCTTTACTAATCCATGCAGGAAGCTGAATTTTATCCTCGGGGTTTTTAAGTTCAATCTCGGCAATAACCAAACCCGCAAGTGCGCCTTCAAAAACGTCAACCTCAAAAAGTTGTTGCCGATCAAAAACGTGGTGCCTTGTCTTTTGGATAAGACCAGGCAGGCACAAAGGCATCAATGCTTTTGCATCCGCTAGGGGTATTTCTTGCTCCCATTCTAAGCGAGTGGTACCCTCGGGCGAAGATGCCCCTTTGATGGTCAAGAACCCCTTACCTTGCCCTATGCGAAGGCGAACGGTACGTGCTGGATCGTTGGAAATATAGCCTTGAAAAATTTGAAAAGAATGGCGTGCATATAGAATGGCTTGCGCTGGGTTATCTACTAAAAATTTGCGCTCGATTTCAACCATTAATCTACTGGGTCAAAAATGGCATTTAGCGTAGCGGCAAGACGCAATCCAGCATCTAACAGCTGCTCGCGAATCGTTTGAAAATGTTGGTAATGATAAACATACCCCAATCTGGAACCTTGCGGTGTTTTGTCATAAAGGGCATTCGCAAGGTCTTGAGATTGGTTTACCCAATCCAATAATGGTGCTGCCATAACAACAGCTTTTTCATCTGCTGTTCGTTTTGGCAGATGAGCTGCCAGTTCTCTATAGCTCATATTATAATGTTCAATTAGATCGGTATCCCATAATCGGTGGAGGTTGGTGCGTTTACCAAACCAAAAAAGGTTTATGCTATTTCCTCCTCTATCTTCCTTTCTGCCCGCATGAAACGGTTGGTGTACGTCACCAATAAAATGCACAAGTAACTTTAGATAAAAAACCTTGTCTTCTTTGGAAGCGGCTGGGTTTTTTAGGGTGTCTATACAGCTTTTAATAGCTGTTACGATATCCCCTTTGGGGTTTTTATCCGCCTCATTGTATCGCGCGTATTGATCCATATTGACATAATGCCAAGGCGCTAGGTGGTCATATCTATTGTCAGAGCGAATTTCATCGGCATATGTAGAAACAAAGGCGAGCGACATTCCGCCTAAAAGTGCGTTCACTTGTTGTGCTGTTTTTGGGGTTAAGTGCTTTTGGGCCACAGCACCTATTACGCGATGTCCGGTGCTTCCCCAAACTTCAGCACTGGCGTAGTGTGGTGTGGCAAAATAAAACAGGAAAAATGTTGTGAGCAAATATGCTTTCATGAGACAAAACTACAGAATTCCTCGTATAATGGTTGGGCGGTATTTATCGCTTAAAACGTCGATGCCGAGTGTGAACTGGTGAAAGCCAGTGTTGTTGATTTTTATATTTCCAAGGCCTACGGTATAGGCATATGAAAAGGTCCAGTTTTGGTGTTTTACACCTGTTAAAAGGGTAAGTTGGGTAAATGGTTCGCTGTAAGCAGCGGTTGCGCTGTTGGCTAGCGTATCCGTAAGCCCTTTTCGGTAAGAAGTGCCAAGCCACAATTGTGTTTGGCGAATGCTGTGGTGTGATTTAAAACTTACATCAACATTGGGGCGGTCTACATATTCTATAAAGTCAACCAAAAAGGATGGTTCCAACGCCCACTTAGGTTTCATTTCAAAAAAATTTCCTGCCGACACCAAAAAACGCCTTGGGCTGTCGAGTAATACTTGATCGCTGATGTCTTTGCCTACAAAAATAAGGTTTTGGACGGTAATATGCGTGTAAAAAGAGACTAAATTATACGTCATCCCTACATCCACATACATGCTTGAACTATTCACTTCCCCGCCTTTTACCACCACTTCTGTAGAAGGGGCAAAAGCCGTTTGGTCGTGATGATGAAAAGAACCGCCTACGGTAAGTCCAAAAGAAAGTTGGTTTACTTCGTCTACGTCTCTGTATGTGTTGATGTGGTGCGCATATGTTGCTTGTACTCCTGTTCGAGATTGAAAACCATTTTTGTCATTGAAAACCATACCGCCAATGCCGGATTTATCGCCTACTCTTGCGTGCACATTTAATGTTTGCATCGAGGGAGCGTTTGCGATCTCTAACCACTGCGTTCTAAAAGATGTCCTAACTTTCATTCCTTCATAGTGGGCGCCTGCCATAGCGGGATGAAGCAAATAATAATTATCGGTGAGATAATCGGTATATATGGGCATGCGATATTGTGCTGTTGCTGTGGCAACAAGCATCAAAAGAAGGGCTGTGGGTCTAGTAAATAGTTTTTTCTTGTCCAACATGTAAAGAATTTATTACATTCGTGCAAGTTACGTAAACCTATGCTAAAGTTGCTTCTTAACATAGTGCCGTTTTGCATTGTTTCTTCCTTTTTGTGCATGCCCTTATCATTGTTTGGACAGCTCAGTAAGGTGCATTACATTCCACCTATATCAGTGACTACTCAAATACCAAATAGTGAGCCTGAATACCAATTTATATATATT
>DCBE01000043.1:61389-62499 GCA_002313325.1 Flavobacteriaceae bacterium UBA1115 | reverse complement strand
CCTGTGCTTATTAATGCACTTAAAGAGCAAGATGCGATGATGAAAGAGCAAGAAATCAAGTATTTAGAACAAGAAAAAAGATTGGGGAGGTTAGAAAGATTAGTTGCTGCAATGGATTGAAAATAGGAAAACTAAAAGAAGAAGATATGCCTATGGTTTAGTTAATCATTATTAACTGAAGCATATATTAATTGCATAATACTACTGCCATACCCAAAGTTATTTATAACTTGACGGGGATAACCATCATAATTATAATCATAATCAAAGGTTTCATTATAATTATCATCAGCCTCAACTCCTTGAAATGAAACACAGTTATTTTTCATTGCAACTAAACCGGAACTTGTTAAATAACGAGTTGGATTTATTAATGCTGCAGCACCGATTATGTTTAAAAATGGGCTTTTAAAATTGTCATACTGAAGATCAACAGTATAAGAAGAGTTGTCTGATAATACAGTTTCCCTAAAACTAATCACGTTATTATTCGAATCAAGTTGAACTATGGTTGTATAAATTAAGTTTCCTTGACTATAATCATCAATTGTAATGGTTTTATCAGAGTTGCTGTAGGAGTATAATCCCCTGTCTGGATTTCCACAGCTAATATCATTATCACAATATGTTGATTGTTCTAATCTTCCTGAAGTATCATAAGAAAATTTGTATGTACCATATTCACTAGTTATATCAACAATTAGGTTATTAGTGTAAGTAATATTATAGGTAGCTGATCCCGTTAAATCATTATTATTATAACTTTTTGTAACATATTGCACTAGTTTGGCTCCATCATAAAAATATTCATCTTTATAAGAATAATTGGATAGTTCCCTATCTTGATGAGTAATCTCTTTAACTAATAAAATGTTTTCTGATTGATTATTATTTTCATCTGACACTTCATCAGACTTAGAGCAAGAAAAGAGTATAAACATTATAAATAATAATAGTTTCTTCATTATAATTGTTATTAGTGGTACTAATATAATTAAAACTACTTAAGAGGCTTAAAAGTAGTAGAACTAAAAGAAGAAACCCACCTTTGCGGTGGGCTTTAAGAATGTGTGATATAGCGGTTACTACCTGCTCCCCCTCTTGGGCTCG
>DCBE01000043.1:19968-61056 GCA_002313325.1 Flavobacteriaceae bacterium UBA1115 | reverse complement strand
CTCGAACCAAGGACCCTCTGATTAACAGTCAGATGCTCTAACCAACTGAGCTAAGGAGGAAAATGTGGCCAAATATAATTTTTATTTAGTTGCTATCAAACGCATATATAGAAAATAATATTCCACCGTCTATGAGAGTATAAAACGATAAATGTCGTTACCGTTGGCAAAAACAAACAAGCCTAATAGTAAAAATAATCCTATTACCTGTGCATATTCCAACACCTTTTGATGCGGCTTGCGTCCCGTCAGCATTTCGTAGGATAAAAACACCACATGACCGCCGTCCAAAGCTGGAATGGGCAACACGTTCATAAACGCCAAAATAATAGATATCAAGGCAGTACGTTCCCAAAATACACGCCAGTTCCACTCGGATGGAAACAAACTACCGATGGTGCCAAAACCACCCAACTGACTTGCGCCCTTTTTAGTAAATACAAATTTGAACTGGGCAATGTAATCGTACAACGTCCAGTATCCGTAATTAAAACCTTCTTTGATGCTCTGACCTGCATCATAAGTATAGGTGGTCGCTTTTGGGAATGTCTCTTTATAATAGATGCCCAAAGTGTCTCCCATGGGTACCTGAATTTCAATTTCATTTATGATGTTATCTCTTAAGATTTGCATTACTACCTTTTCAGCTTGGCGTTGCTTAAAGGCATTGCTTACTTGAACAGGAGGTATCGTCGTTGGATGATGAGGGTTGATTGCCGTTCCGTCAACTCCTATGATTTGATCGTTTGCCAAAAGACCCGCTGCTTCGGCTGAAGAGCCTACCACCACACGGTCTATTATGGCTGGAATATATGGTACAAAAGGAATCATTTCGCCTGCTGCAAAAAGTTGTTTGCCAAAATCTTCTGGAATGGCTACGGATGCATTCGTGCCGTCGGCACGAACCACTACTACGTTAGAAACATCACGTAAAAACAACCATTTGTTGATGTCCATGGCATCGTCCAATACCATGCCGTCAACGGATGATATCTTATCGCCAACATCAAATCCCAATGCGGCGGTTGTGGGCGTAGGTGCCAATCCGTAGGCCAAAGTATCGTTAGTAATTATCGTTTTTCCCCATACGAACATGACCATCATATAAATCAAAAAGCCAAGCACCAGGTTGACCGTAACGCCGCCCAACATGATGATCAGCCGTTGCCATGTTGGCTTGGCGCGAAACTCCCAAGGTTGGGCGGGCTTTGCCATTTGTTCGGTGTCCATGCTTTCATCTATCATCCCTGATATTTTCACATAACCACCAAGCGGAAGCCATCCAATGCCGTATACGGTTTCGCCTATCTTCTTTTTAAAAAGTGAAAACTTGACGTCAAAAAACAGGTAGAATTTTTCAACCCGTGTTTTAAAAAGTTTTGCTGGGATAAAATGTCCTAGTTCGTGTAAAACAATTAGTAGGGATAAACTTAAAATCAGCTGACCGCCCTTAATTAGGAAAAGCTCCATGGAAAAAATTTAGTAGACAAATGTACGAGATTTGAACGAGCTAAAAAACGTGAAAGTTGTATCTTTGTCACATGGAATTGCTTCGATTTTTTAAACGCTTTCGATTTGTAGGTCTCGTTATTTTAGGGCTATCAATAATTATCATCGCAATCTTCTACACAGCTTTGAAGCCAACAGCAGTGCTGCCAGTGTACCAACCCGCCATGGTGGATCCAGAGCTCGTTGACGAAAGCATACAGTACGTGAAGAAATACCACACCATTGCCCCCTTTTCCATGACCAATCAAAACGGGGAAACAATAACAGCAGATGATTATGACAATGCCATATATGTAGCAGATTTTTTCTTTACCACCTGTCCAAGCATCTGTCCCATCATGACCAAAAACATGTATGCGCTTCAGCAAAAACTTAGCCCTTATCCAGATGTTAAATTACTTTCTTTTAGTGTAACTCCCGAAATAGACTCTGTAGCGCAACTAAAAGGCTATGCCATTGAAAACAAAGTAGATGATAAGCGTTGGAATTTAGTGACTGGAAACAAAAGAGAAATCTATGAGTTAGCGCGCAAATCTTATTTGGTTGTAAAAGATAATGGCGATGGCGGTCCGCATGACATGATTCACACTGAAAACTTTGTTCTTATAGATGCCAAAAAACGAATTAGGGGTTACTATGATGGTACTGAGCTTTCTTCAATAGAGTCAATTATTAAAGATATTAATATTTTAGCAAATGAAAAATAAAAAAAGTCTAGTCAAATATGCAATTATAACTTGTTTATTAACTACAATTTCAATTAATTCACAAGAGCTCATAATCGGAGAGGAAAGACTTGATCAGGGTATATTGATGATTTTTGAAGGTGCTATCAAAGACCACATTGAGCCAAGTAATAGACACCTTGGTGTAGCTGATACAAATGTACATTTAGAAGCTAGAGTAAATTGGGATGTTACAAATATTCCAACTGGTACTCCTGCTGGTGGTTTTGTCCCATACCTGCACATTTCAGCTAAAATAACTAATGCCAGAACTGGTCAAACAAGTTTCGTTGATTTGGTACCTCACATAAATTTAATTGACAACTTTCACTATGCGAGAAACATTTCGCTTCCAGGAAATAATTCAGATTTATATAATGTAGCATTTAAAATAATGCCTCCCACATTTATTGATTTGTCATTTCACAAAGACTGGGTTGAATCATATGGAGCTTATTTAATTAAAAAAATGGTTTTTAATTATACAAATGTCAGTTTTTATGAAATTGCAAATGCCAATAGAAAATAATGTCAACCTCCAAGGGCAACATCCAATATCATCATTACTACAAAACCGCCAACAAAACCCAAGGCCGCAATATCAGTATATTTGTCCTGTTGGGTTTCAGGAATTACTTCCTCCACTACGACAAAAATCATGGCTCCAGCTGCAAAGGCAAGTGCATAGGGTAAGGTAGGCGTGAAAAAAGTAACTGCAAAAGCACCAATTACAGCAGCTATTGGCTCTACAATGGCAGAGGCCTGCCCGTAAAAAAAGCTTTTTCGCCTGCTAAGCCCCAATCGACGCATGGGCATGGAAACAGCAATGCCCTCTGGGAAGTTTTGTATGCCAATGCCAATAGCCAAAACAACAGCACTAGCAATAGATGCCTCGGGTAGTCCCGCTGCAACACCGCCAAACAAAACACCCACAGCCAATCCCTCTGGAATATTGTGAAGCGTTATGGCCAAAACCATAAGCGTGGTACGGTGCCAGGGCGTTTTGATTCCCTCTGAATCCTTAAAGTTAATGTGCAAATGTGGCAAGACTTTGTCCAGCCCAAAAATAAATAAAGCCCCAAGGGAAAATCCAACAGCCGCCGGTATGACCTTGATAAAGCCCTCGCCCGGACTCATGTCAATCCCAGGAGCCAATAAACTCCAAAAACTAGCTGCCACCATAACACCTCCTGTGAAGCCTAACATGCCATCAAGAACAGCACGGTTCATTTTCTTAAATAAAAAAACAAATGATGCACCTAGTGCAGTAAGTCCCCAAGTGAAAAGGGTCGCAAATAGAGCCCCCAATATTGGGGGGGTATTTTCAAAGAAATTAAGAATCGATTCAAACATGCTGCAAATATAATTGATTGAACTGTTTCTACTGTTGTGCTTGATCGGCATATTTTGTACGTTTGGCGACGTGGAAATAGAGCAGGTTTACGATTTTACATTTGCAGGTGCTGGAGCGGCTACGCTTCAAATTGTTGAAAAACTAATGCAATCAGGTAAATTTACCGATAAGCAACTGCTTATTTTGGAACAGGATCCAAATAAAAAAAACGATCGTACTTGGTGTTTTTGGGAAACCAAAACCAACACACAATGGTCCGAACACATTGTCAAAGAATGGGATAATATTTCCTTTAGATCCACAAACCTGTCTTTAAAAGAGCATATAAGTCCCTTATCATATAAAATGATGCGTAGTGGCTCCTATTACGCTTACATGCGCACAATTATTAAACAGAACAACAACATTACGCTTAAGTATGAAGGGGTTGCTTCTTTTGAAGAACATGAATCAGGAGTGCGGATAACCACCAACGAAAAAACCTACAACACCAAACTTTTCTTCAACAGTATTTTTGATTGGGAGTTGGTGCAACAGCAAAAACGCTATCCCGTGCTACAGCAACATTTTGTCGGTTGGTTTATCAAAACCCAAAAGCCCCATTTTGATGCAGATACCGCAACTTTTATGGATTTTAATGTAGCCCAAAAGGGCAGCACTAGGTTTATTTATGTATTGCCGTCTAGCGAAACGGAAGCCCTAATTGAATACACTCTTTTCTCAAAAGAAAAATTAAAACCCGCCGCTTATGAGCGGGAGTTACGTGCTTACCTAAGGGAAAAAGATATTCGTGATTATACCATTAAAGAAAGAGAAGCGGGAAACATTCCCATGACTTGTTATCCCTTTGCCGAGCACAACAGTAAGCGCATACTGCATATTGGTTCTGCCGGCGGCTGGACCAAACCAAGCACTGGCTTTACCTTTTCTTTCATAGAACGAAAGGCCACGACCTTGGTAGATTTTCTTAAATCAAACTCAGACATGCGGCAATTTGAAAAACGCAATCGGTTTTGGTGGTATGACCTACTCTTTTTAGACGTACTGGCGCGGCACAACCACAAAGGAAGCTTTTTGTTTTCGCGTATGTTTCAACGCAACAAACCTGCAAGAATTTTTAGGTTTCTAGAAGAACGGTCATCCCCAAAAGAAGAGGTACAAATCATGCGTAGTTTTCCGTTGGGCTTGTTTGTGGGACAAGTATTCCGCCGACTATTGCGTACGTTTCATTAACCAATTCCCAAAATCCTTTAAACGCTGCATATGCGCCATTTTTAAGGGAATCCCTTCCAAAACAGCAAAGGCATTTTTGGTATAACGTGCCACCTCAGCTAGCGTAGCCGTATCTGCCTTGGC
Source organism: Flavobacteriaceae bacterium UBA1115 (assembly GCA_002313325.1). GTDB lineage: Bacteria > Bacteroidota > Bacteroidia > Flavobacteriales > Flavobacteriaceae > UBA7446. The sequence continues at coordinate 56,112 of DCBE01000043.1, read as the reverse complement.
GGCTTTAAACAGCTCGGTAACAGCAGCTATTTTGGTGCTGTCATCTTTAGGTGTATCCGAAAACCAACGGGTCAGTTCTTGCTGCTGTTCAGGCGTACCATGGGCATGGGTAAGGTGTACCAAGATGGTTTTTTTGTTTTCTACAATATCTCCTCCAATGCGTTTGCCAAAAGTAGCCGCATCGCCAAAGGTGTCTAAATAGTCGTCTTGCAATTGGAAGGCAATACCCAACTGCTCACCAAAACGATACAACTGCTTGGCATCTTCCGGATCAGCACCGCCAATGCGTGAGCCCATTTCCATGGCACAACCCACCAACACAGCTGTTTTAAGTCGAATCATTTCCAAATACTGAGCAATGCTAACCAACTTAGAGCTGGTCTCAAAATCTACGTCGTGTTGTTGCCCCTCACACACTTCTAACGCGGTTTTACTCAAAAGTTGCGTAAGCGCTTTGAATTGCTCGGACGGGTATTCGTTTAAACATGCATAAGCTTGTATCAGCATGGCGTCGCCTGAAAGAATGGCCGTGTTTACATCCCATTTTTGGTGTACCGTTTGCTGGCCTCTGCGCACGGCTGCCTTGTCCATAATATCGTCGTGCATGAGCGTAAAGTTGTGGAAAATTTCCACTGCCTTGGCCGCAGCAAGTCCAGCCTTAGCTTCTTTTCCAAAGGCCTCACAAGCTATTAGCAACAAAACAGGACGAAGGCGCTTACCTCCCAAGGACAATAAATAATCAATAGGTGCGTATAGGCCTTGTGGTGCTTTGTCTTTATTTGCAGAAATAAGCGATACATCAAGGAGTTGTTGGTATGTAGTTAAAAATTCCATGCATGTAAAAATACGTTATGGAATTGTAATGATACCGTTAACATTGAAAAAACGTTGGAAACTTTTTTGGTATTTAAAGTTTCCTGTGTACTTTTGTTTGGAATTTGTTATGAAAAACATCCTTACCCCATGTACCGAAATGTTCCTTACGCTAGGTTTTAAAAGCGTAACCATGGACGATATTGCCCAAAAACTAGGGATGTCCAAAAAAACACTCTACACGTATTATTCAAACAAAGAGGAGTTGATAAGGGCTTGTGTTTTTGACTTTTTCAATTATGTTACTGAAGAAATTAACGGTATTTGCCTGCAATCCAAAAACCCCATCATTGAACTACACGACATCAAAATGTTTATGATGCGGCATATCAAAAACGAAAAGATTTCACCCCAATACCAGTTAAAAAAATACTATCCGGAAATTTTTCATGAGCTCAGCGACATGCAACTCGACTTTATGATAGGATGTGTCAGTAAAAGCCTAAATGAGGGGTTGGCCATGGGCTTGTTCCGTGATAACTTGAATGTTACTTTTATAGCGCGCCTTTACTTTAACGGTATGATGGGCATAAAAAATCAACGCCTCTTCCCTAATGAATTGTTTCAACACAGCCAGCTTATGTCCGATTACCTAGAATATCATTTACGCGCAATTTGTACCGAGTCGGGAATTGCCATTTATAATACCCTTGAACTAACAGCCAATGAATAGAATAGTAACGCTAACAGCACTGTTATTTGTTTTTGCTGTCAATGCCCAAGAGCTGGATCTGAACGGCGCCATACAGTTGGCAAAAACAAACAACAGAAACCTGCAAAATGCAAATTCAGATATTAAAATCGCACGACAAAAGCGCCTAGAAACCATAGCAACTGGGCTTCCACAAATATCTTTTTCCGCTAACTATAACAATGCTTTTGAGCAACCCGTATCTCTAGTACCCGGTCAATATTTTGGTGGAGTAGCTGGAGAATACAGCGCTGTTACTTTTGGTACCTCTCAAAGTGTTTCGGCAGGATTAATGCTAGACCAAACGATTTTTGACGGCACCTATTTGGTAGGGCTGCAAGCCTCTGAAATATACCTCCGCATTTCACAACAAGCCTATGTCAAAAACGAGCAAGCCGTTGAACAAGCCACGGTTGAAGCTTATGTAAATACACTCTTGGCAAAAGCACAACTTGTGTTTATAAATCAAAACCTAACCCTAGCAGAAAACAACCTAAAAGAGGCCCAACAAGTTTTTGAGAATGGCTTTATTGAAGAAGAAAATGTACAGCAATTACAACTAGCTGTTGCTACTTTGGTAAGCTCCCTTAACTATGCCAAACAAATGCATGCCGTAGCCAAAAATGTATTGCGCTTTGTAATGGGCATGGATCTAGACGAACCGCTAAAGTTGAGCAGTTCGCTGGAAGGATTGGTACTTGAAATGCAAAACACAGCCGATAGCCCCTTATCGCTTGCAGAAAACATTGACTATCAAATGGCGGAAAACGATGTGCGTTCCAAAGAACTCTTGCTAAAACTAGAGCGCTTTAAGGCATTACCCGCCATAAAAGCATTTTTGAGCGGTGGCTATGACGGCTTTGGCGAAGATTTCAATTTTGCGCGGCCCAGCCAAGAGTGGTATGGTCGCGCAATTATGGGAGTTAACCTTAGTGTGCCCGTTTTTAGCAGTTTTCAATCTAAGGCTAATCGGCAACAAGCAAAATTAGCTTTGGATCAATCTAAAAATCAGGCTCAAAATATTGCCCAAGACATCTTGCTTGAAGAAAGCCGCATGAGAAATACCGTGCAGTTCCAATTGGAAAATATTCAAACCACATCCGAAAGCTTAAAGCTGGCAGAAGACATCGCCCGTAAAAATGAAATTAAATTTAAAGAAGGTTTGATCTCTGGATTTACCCTCAGGCAAATACAAACGCAGCTATACGAAGCGCAAAATAACTACCTCAACGCCATGCAACAACTGGTTATTTCGAAAACAAAATTATCCCTTTTAGTAAACCCTGTAACGCAAACAAAATGACACAAAGAACATTTATAACCTTAATTGCCGGCCTACTATTTGGCTGCAGTTCTTCAGAGACCCCAAATACCCAAACACTAATTGCACAAAAAGACGTGGTAGGTTTACGAGCAAAACAAGCAGAACTTGTTAAGCAAAACAACGCCATAAAAAAAGAGTTGAATTCGGTTCTTGAAGCCATTGATGCTTTGGATGAAAATAAAAAACGGTCGCTGGTAACAGTGCTCTCGCTTAAAAAGAAGTTTTTTCAGCACACGGTTATCTTACAAGGAACGGCCAAAACAAACCAAAACTTAATGCTCAGTGCTGAGTTTTTAGGCAAGGTAAAAGCCATACATGTCAAAGAAGGTGAGGCGGTTAAAAAAGGAGATTTATTGCTTAGTATAGACGATGGTGGTCTTTCACAAAATGTGGCATTACTAAAAACACAACTCGATCTTGCCAAAACGATTTACTTACGACAAAAACGCTTATGGGATCAAAACATAGGTTCTGAAATTGAATACCTACAAGCTAAGGCTGCTTTTGAAAGCCAAGAAAACAGCTATAAGCAGCTCAAAAAACAGCTTGACAAAGCAACTCTTTACGCGCCTTTTTCTGGACGAATAGACGACATTGTAGCGGAGGTGGGGCAATTGGTCACGCCTGGCATCTCTCCATTACTTCGGTTGGTAAACCTGCAAAGCATGTATATTGAAGTTGATGTACCTGAGCGTTATTTTACAGCCATTGAAAAAGGCACAACTGCAATCATTGAAATTCCATCTTTTAAGCACAGCTACAAAAGCCGTATAACACACAAAGGGACGCACATAAACCTTGGCAACAGAACCTTTAAGGCCACACTTGCCGCAGACAGCGATGTAACACTTGCGCCCAACACCATAACGGTTGTTAAGCTAGTGGACTATCAAAAATCAGATGCCCTAGTCATTCCGCTGGAGATTATTTCTGAAAACTTTGAAGGAACACAGTATGTCTATGTGGTAACCGAAAGTAATAAGGCTGAAAAAAGATTTATTGAAACGGGGCTTTACGAAGGCGATTTTGTTGAGGTCATTAGTGGATTAAAGCCAGAAGACCGTGTAATTGATGAAGGTGCGCGTTTGGTTAAGGAAAATGAAAACGTTCGAATTACCAATGCCTTATGAGCCTAGAAAATAAATCTAACCCCTCTTTTGGTCTATCGGTTTGGGCCATAAGAAATAGCACCATTATATATGTTTTAATGGCCATTTTTCTACTTCTAGGAGGTACGGCATATGTAACCATGCCAAGAGAGAACTTCCCTGAAATCACAGAAACGACCATTTTTATAAGCACCCCTTATCCAGGGAATACAGCCCAAGACATTGAGCGCTTTGTTACCGATCCAATTGAAGAGGGCATCAAAGGAGTCAGCAACATAAACGAAATTACATCTACCTCGCAGGATGACTATTCCATTGTTTCCATTGAATTTGATGAGGACATTGACGTTGACCTTGCTAAGCAACGCGTAAAAGATGAAGTGGATGCAGTGGTTGCTTCTGAAGACTGGCCAACTTTTAACAATGCCAAGCTAGAACCTGCTGTTTTTAATTTGAATTTTTCTGAAGAGTTTCCCATTCTAAATGTAAGCATACAGGGAGATTATCCCATAAACCGACTCAAAAGTTATGGTGAAATTTTAGAGGAACGCATTGAGCAGTTGGACGAAATCAAAGCTGTTGATATTAGGGGGGCACAAGACAAGGAAATTGAAGTCGCTGTAGATATCCGAAAAATGATGGCATCTAAGGTAAGCTTTAACGATGTGGTTCAGAGTGTTACCAATGAAAACATGACGGTCTCGGCAGGCAGCATGCGTGGTGGTGGGCAACGCAGAAGTGTGCGTGTTGTTGGAGAGGTAAGTAAGCCTTCAGAACTTGAAGACTTTGTCGTTACAAACGAAAAAGGATCCGTTTCTCTTGGTGAGATTGCTGCCATATCTTTTAAGGATCAAGAAACGACCAGTTATGCGCGCGATTTTGGCGTATCAACTGTTATGCTTGATGTCAAAAAACGCGGTGGCAAAAACCTAATACAGGCAGCTACCAGCGTTCGCCAAATCGTATCAGAAGCCCAACAAAATGACTTCCCCGAAGATCTAAGTGTGACAGTTTCAAATGATATGTCATCGCTAACCCTCAACCAAGTCAACGATTTGGTAAACAACATCTTGTTTGGAGTATTGTTGGTGGTAACAGTACTCACTTTTTTCTTGGGATTCCGCAACGCTTTATTTGTTGGTTTTGCCATTCCCATGTCTATGTTTATCTCCTTTGTCATCCTACAAGCCCTAGGTTATACCATGAATACCATGGTGCTGTTTGCCCTAGTTATGGGACTTGGGATGCTGGTAGACAATGGTATTGTGGTGGTAGAAAATGTATACCGCCTTATTGAAAAAGAGGGCATGTCACGGATTGAAGCTGCCAAAACAGGCGTAAGTGAAATCGCATACCCCATCATCATCTCAACAGCTACTACGGTGGCTGCCTTTATTCCATTGGGCTTTTGGCCAGGCATAATGGGGCAGTTTATGATTTATTTTCCGATTACGCTATCCATTGTATTAGGCTCATCATTATTTGTTGCACTGCTATTCAATTCAATGTTAGTTTCAAAATTTATGGACGTTAAAGAAAAAAACATGACTCGTAAAGGGTTGATACAACTCACTATTGTTTTAGGGGCTATTGGAACATTTTTTATGGTAATCTCTACAGAAACACGTGGTTTTGGAAGTTTTTTAATCACAATTGCATCTCTGTTTTGGCTATATCGCTATTTTATAAAAGGTTTAGCAAATAAGTTTCAGCAATTCTTTTTGAACAGATTAGAGCGTAATTATGAAAAACTACTTCAATTTGCCATGCGTGGTTGGCGCGCGTATGCCTTTGTTTTTGGAACTATTGCGTTGTTAATTACCTCATTTGTTTTGGCCGGTATTGCCAGTCCAAAAGTGGAGTTTTTTCCAGATAATGAGCCGAGTCAAATTATCGTATATGTTGAGTATCCACAGGGAACAGATATTGACAAAACCAATGCCATTACTAAAGGAATTGAGCAAGTGGTGATTGAAACGGTCAATAATGAAAAATACATGGATGAGGGCACCAATTTTATGGTGGAGTCTCTTGTTTCACAAGTGGGCGAAGGTGCTGGAAACCCGCAAACAGATGGCGGATCACAAGCAGAAATGCCACACAGAGGAAAAATTACTGCCACCATGCGCGAATACAAATTCCGCCGCAGACTCTCTAGTGAAGTGCTCAGAAGCGAAGTCCAACAAGCACTGCAAGGCAAGTTTTCTGGTGTGAGTATTTCAGTAGAAAAAGACGCTAATGGTCCGCCTATTGGTTACCCTGTCAATATTGAAATATCTGGAGATAATTATATTGAATTAATCAAGGTCGCAAACGATGTGCGCAGCTTTATCATCAAGGAAAACATCCCTGGCATAGAAGAGTTAAAAGTAGATGTAAACCGCAACAAGCCTGGCATGGAGGTTACAGTTGACAGGCGTAAGGCAGGAAGTCTTGGCGTAAGTGCTGGTCAGGTTGGATTCCAATTGAGACGTGCGCTTTTTGGTGAAAAAGCAGGCGTATATAAAAAAGACGGTGAGGACTATGATATTAATGTTCGTTTTCAAGAAACAGACAGGTATAATCCTTCTGCGCTATTTAACCAGAACATTACCTTCCGTGATATGGCCAGTGGACAAATTAAAAGTGTTCCCGTATCGGCGGTGGTAGAAACCAAAAATGTTGCGGGATTTAGTGCCATCAAACACAGAAATATGCGCCGTGTAGTAACTGTTTATTCGGCTATTTTACCTGGCTACAACGCCAATGAGATTGTAGGTCAAGTCCAAAACCAATTACAGGGGTTCGATATTCCAAAAGGTATCGATTATGCCTTTACAGGTGAAATTGCCAAGCAAGAAGAAAATATGCGCTTTTTGTCAAGTGCACTTGGATTTGCGATACTGCTGATCATCTTGCTGCTTGTTTTCCAGTTTAACTCAGTGAGCAAACCACTCATTATTTTATTTTCCATTTTTATGAGTTTCACTGGTGTAATGCTTGGGCTAGTATTTTTCAATATGACCTTTGTCATTATCATGACCATGATGGGTATCATTTCTCTTGCAGGGATCGTGGTAAACAATAGTGTGGTACTGCTTGATTACACCCAATTGCTTTTAGACAGAAAAAGAGAGGCGCTCAATATCACTGACGATAATTTACTTCCAAGAAAAGACATATTTGAGGCTATTGTTGCAGGTGGAAAAGCGCGCTTGCGACCCGTATTATTGACCGCAATCACAACAGTTCTGGGGTTAATTCCATTGGCAATTGGACTCAACATTAACTTCTTTAGCTTGTTTGCTACAGGAAATCCGCAAATTTACTTTGGTGGGGAGAATGTTATCTTTTGGGGTCCCCTTGCGTGGACAGTGATATTCGGGCTCTCCTTTGCAACCTTTCTTACATTGGTGATTGTTCCCGTAGCGTTTTTTTTAAGTAAAAGGGCTGCCATTCGAATTAAGGCAAATTTTAGAAGCTAATAATTAGCTACCGCTTTTGTATCTGTTTCCCAGTAAGAAACCTTTGCAATTAGATTGTCCTGATAAGTTACCTCAACAACTTGTTTGTCAATCCAAAACAACCATGTTCCGGTTTTCTTTCCATTGGTATACTCACCGATGGTCATACGGTTTCCTTGGTTGTCATAAGACTGCCAAATACCGTGATTTTTTCCTTTAAATTGATGACCAGATTGTGCCAATATCCCATTATCGTGATAGGTACTTATTTTTACAGTTTTATCTGTTCGAATTACTTCTTTTTCTTGTGCAAAAACAACTGTTACAGCAAAAAAAGCGAGTGTTAAAATGAATGCTCTCACGGTATTTTATTTGCGTCTATATAGATATTTACGATACAAATATACAAAAAAATTAACATTGGCTTAACATTGGCTTAACATTAGGCTAAAATTTGATAAATTTGTCGCTGAAAAGGAATGTTTTATTTTTAAGTTGCTAGTCGCAGATTAGTCCTATTTTTGAAAAAAAATAAAGGATGTTCAGAAGCCATCATTGCGGCGCGTTACGTGAAACACATATTGGAACAGAAGTTACCCTATCAGGATGGGCAGCTAGGGTTCGTGACAAAGGATTTGTATTGTGGATTGACTTACGCGATCGCTACGGAATAACCCAATTGGTGTTGGATGAAGAACGCTGTTCGGCGGCACTTTTAGAAAAAGCACGTAAAATCGGACGAGAGACCGTTATCCAAGTCAAGGGCACTGTTGTAGCCCGAGAGGCAAAAAACCCAATTATAGAAACGGGGAACATTGAACTACTGCTGACCGAGTTAACGGTAATGAATGAGGCGCAAACGCCTCCCTTTACCATTGAGGATAAAACCGATGGTGGCGAAGACCTCCGCATGAAGTATCGCTATTTAGATATTCGTCGTACCCCTGTCCAAAACAGCCTGTTGTTTCGCTCAAAGGTTGGTTTATTGGTTCGCAACTATCTAGCGGAACAAGATTTTATAGAAGTTGAGACGCCTTATTTGATAAAATCTACACCCGAAGGAGCCCGCGATTTTGTAGTGCCTTCACGCATGAACGAAGGGCAGTTTTATGCATTGCCGCAATCACCACAAACTTTTAAGCAGTTGCTTATGGTAGGCGGGATGGACAAATACTTTCAAATTGTAAAGTGCTTTAGAGACGAAGACCTTCGTGCCGACCGTCAGCCTGAATTCACGCAAATAGACTGCGAGTTGTCCTTTGTGCATCAACAAGATATTATGGACTGCTTTGAAGGTCTGTTATCCCATTTGTTAGAAAAAATTCACGGAGTTACACCAGAACCCTTCCCCGTAATCTCCTACGAAAATGCAATGAAAACCTATGGAAACGACAAACCTGATATTCGCTTTGGGATGACCTTTACAGAACTCAATGCACAAGCACAAAAAAAGGGCTTTAGCGTGTTTGATACACAAGAGCTTGTCGTTGGTATTGCTGTGCCAGGTGCTGCAAGCTGGTCAAGGAAACAAATTGAAAAATGGATTGATTGGGTGAAGCGTCCGCAAATTGGCGCCAACGGATTGATTTGGGTGAAATGCAACGAAGACGGTACATTTAAATCGTCGGTAGATAAGTTTTTTGATAACGATGCGCTAGCTACTTGGGCTACAACCTGTGAAGCAAAAGTAGGAGATTTAATTCTTGTGATGGCTGGAGAAACCAACAAATCAAGAACACAATTGAGTGCCCTTCGTATGGCACTAGCCGAAGCATTGGAATTGCGAAAGCCAAACGAGTTTGCCCCCCTGTGGGTGGTGGACTTCCCGCTGTTTGAGGAAGATGAAGAAAGCGGTGACTTGCACGCCATGCACCATCCCTTTACTGCACCAAAAACAGATCACCTCTCGCTATTGGAAAGTGACCCAAAAGCCGTAGTGGCCCAAGCCTATGACTTGGTCTTAAACGGAAACGAAATTGGCGGTGGTTCAATACGTATACACGATAGAAGTACCCAAGAAAAAATGCTTTCTCTACTAGGGTTTAGCGACAAAGAAGCCAAGGCGCAATTTGGCTTTTTGATGGATGCTTTTACCTATGGTGCACCTCCACACGGAGGCATTGCCTTGGGCTTTGACCGTTTGGTAGCCATACTGGACGGCAAGGAAACCATTCGGGATTATATTGCTTTCCCTAAAAACAACAGCGGTCGTGATGTGATGATTGATGCACCTGCCCCACTTGATACGGAACAATTAGACGAGCTTTCCCTTCATTTAAACCTCAAATCGGAGTAATATGAAGTGGTTTTTACGTGCCTTTTTTGTGCTTGTTATTGCCAACATCATTGCGGGTTATGTCATACGCCAAAAGGATATGGCCTTGGGCGAAAAATGGATTGGACTTTCAGTAGCTACGGGTTTCTTTATCTATATGCCCATTTTTTTAGTACACCGCTGGAAGGGAAAGCAACTTAAAGATTACACGCTTTCTCCAGAAAATCTCAAAAAGATGAAAGAAACGCTGGAGCCCACAAAAACAACTAAAAAAAAATAACACCTCTAACGGGTACTTCGACAAGCTCAGCACCAAAAAGTTCTATTTGCGCTTATCTTTAAAAAAATGCTGTAATATTTATTTATATATGGTTGATTGGGTACTATTATATGCTAATTTTCTGGTTAAACACACAAACCTCTCTACATTATTATATGCTGGGTTTTACTTTGGTGTTACTTTCCAAGTAGTAGTGTCAAAGTTAAAATCAGAAAATAATTCAAAACTGCTTATAATTCTAACTTCCCCATGTCGTGCTTCTTTATTAAAGTTATATACCCTATAAATAAAGGCAGAAGCACCATATTCCTGAAAAAACCTTTTTTCGTTTTCGCTCATAAAAAATGCTTGACTAAAATCACCACTTGTCGTTTTAACTTCAATATATCGTGGTGAACCATCATCATTTATTGAGGAAATATCATAGCCTAATCCGTCTCCTTGCAGTCTACTCAAATGTTGAACATTTTGCATTGCTTTTGCTCTTTTCATTGAAAGAGTTTCAACTAAACGGTCAATTTCGTATTCTAAAACAAATTCCTCCCCTTGGTCTCCTATTTCATTGTTTAGGTCTCTTACTTTTTCCCAGTCAACTTTACGAGTAGTAAAGCGTCTTGTTTTTTCTTTAACGGTAGTTACTTTATCTGGCTGAATTACTTCATTAGTAACAGGGTTTAGAAGAGAGAATTTTGCTGGTTTATGATTTTTGTCAACTATGAAACCTTCATCATAAACTTTTACTTTATCAGCTTGATGTGCAACAATATTACCAATCCGTTGTATTATTCGAGGTTCGTTTCGAGTCGGTGATGGTAAATTGTCTTCTGCATCAAAAGTTAAAACTGTATGCAATAAATTTTTAACATCTGATGTGTTTAATTCTCCATAGACGGTTAATAGCGGTTTAATTGCCCTTCTTATTTGTGCTTCTGTGTGAGCCATTCTTAATATTAATAATTTGTGATTAAAAGATGTTCAACGTTCTTATCATTTCTATTCATAAAACTTACTAAATAAGTTTTGTCAAACGTTGAGATTTTAATGTTTGGATGATTGTATAAATCAAAAATGAAGTCTGTATTTTTTATAATCATCATCCATTTTGCTTTGCAGTTGTTTATTAGAAATTCTGCAAGTCTTTTTTGATCAGTCTTAACAAAATCGTTTTGAGCATATGTGTTGAATTCTGTGTCATATGGTGGGTCTAAAAAAATAAAATCCTTTTCTGTAGGCTCGTAAAGATCAAAAAAGTCTTGAAAATCTGCATTTACAATGTTTGTTTTCGATAATAATTCTTGTAAAGGTGCTGATTTTAGATAATCTATTTTTTTTCTAAAGTTCTTATTGTTGTATGCAATTCCGCCATATGGAACATTAAATTCGCCTTTTGAATTGTAACGAAACATTCCAGAATATGCATAATTTCGGATGAATAAAAATATTGCCGTGTAAAACACTTGATTTAATTCATACTTTTTGTAAAAGTTGTAAATATGTCTGAAATGCATATAAAATGCACTTTTCAGTGCAGTTTCGATATTGTCTAAAATATCTTTGTTTGGAAGTTTTCCTTTTTCTTTTTCAAGTACTTTCATTCTTGAAGTTTTACGAACTAAATTTTTCTTTATTTCTTTTAGGAAATTCTCAATATTAAAATTAAAAGATGATGAAAAAAGTCCGTTAAATTCTTTAGAGTATTTTAAAATAAACTCATATATTTTACTGGACAAAATGTCTTTGGATATTTTGTTACATGCAAAATCCTCATAGATTTTTATAAAAAACCCTTGATTTTTTTCTGAAATGTTTCCTAAAACTTCCCAATTGTGAATTATTTCCTCAATTGCTTTGAAAAACATATCTCTTTTGTCTGAAACTATTATTTTATATAAATCAATTAATTCGTGTGATTTGTCGTTTATAAAATATTCCTTTGCTTGGATCGCAGTATATACTGAACCACCACCAACAAAGGGCTCGTAGTAATTTTCAAAATATTCAGGAAGATTTGGAATGATATATTTTAATTCTTGTTCTTTTCCGCCTGCCCATTTTAAGAGTGGCATGAGTTTTCGCTCCTTTGTGTAATTTGTAAAACTTAAATTAAATTGATTATACGTTACTACTGGTCCTTCACAAATTGGGTTCATAACGTAAATTTAAAAAATTTTGCTTTTTATTTAAATGAGTTTCAATTTGTTTTACAGTTTTTGTCAATGTTGTGCCCGACTTACTTAACCACGCTGCTATTTTAGGCTTAAGTAACAAACGTTCATTGTATAAGACGAAACATATTTTCGCCAAAAATTTAATTCCCCAAAAAAAAGTTTAAGCATTAATGCCGTAGGTTATTGGCAGAAAAAAGGATTTGAAGCAGTTACAGTATTAATTATAAAAAATATTTAGGCTGTAACAAATGCTTAATTGGGGGTGTGCTTTTAGTTAGCACTTTTGAAATACTCGATTGGTACGCAGAAATTTACATTCTTTTTTTTGCAAAAAACTGCAGCAATAGTTCTCGTGACTCTTCAGCCATGACACCCGAAATTACTTCCGTTTTTGGATGCAGTGGTGTTCCGTGTTGGCGGTAGCCGCGTTTGGCATCATCAGCAGCAAAAACCAAGCGCGACAGCTGACTCCAATACAAGGCACCTGCACACATGCTACAAGGTTCAAGCGTCACGTATAGTGTACAGCCCTGTAAATATTTACCGCCTATAGCATTGGCAGCAGCAGTAATGCCTTGCATTTCGGCATGGGCCGTAACATCATTTAGTGTTTCTGTCAAGTTGTGTGCCCGAGCAATGATGCTGTTATTGGCTACTATAACTACACCAACAGGGACTTCGTCCTTTTCAAGGGCAAGTTGCGCTTCAGCAAGCGCCTTTTTCATAAAAAAAGTGTCATCCCAAACGTTTTCCATTACGCCATTTTTTGATACCACTCTAAGGCTTTTCCGTCTGTCAGACTGGCCACATAGCAACTAATATTCAACAGCAACTTATAGGTGTCGTCTTGTGGAAGTGAAAGTGTATCCGGAAGACACTGAAGCGCAAGTTTGTCAAAGGCAGACGCCTTATCCGCTTGACTGCGGACAGCTGCTCCTACAAAAACATCCAGCAATCGGTGTATGACTTGATAGCCTTTGAGTTCTTTTTCGATAACCTCTTGTGCTTGATAAATATTGCGCATACTTAGGTCGATGATGTCTTTGATTTGGGCCTTATACTGACTTCTATCTGTAAACGAATTTTTAAATGTTCCATCCATGATTTCCTGCTCGTGCTGCATAAACAGCTGTGCGGCTTCTTGAATTAGGGTGCTAATGGACAGCGCGCGCAGGTAGGCAAGTCGATCAGTTTTAGTAGTCAGTTGCTGGTACTTGTTAGTGTCTATAGTATCCTTTACCAGTTTAATCAAGTATTCCAAGGCGTAGTCTTCCGATATCCAGCCTAGGTTAATGCCATCTTCAAAATCAATAAGAGTATAGCAAATATCGTCTGCAGCTTCAACCAAATACGCTAAAGGATGACGCATCAGCTTATCCCCTTTAACTAGCCCAAGGTCTGTTGCTACGGCTTGGTAATCGGCTTGTTGGGCATTAAAAAACCCAAATTTTTTATCGGCAACGTGTGTTGAGGGTTTGTGCGGCAGAGATGCCTTGGGGTATTTGGTAAAAGCTCCTAATGTAGCATAACTTAAACGCAAGCCGCCAGGAACGCCTTTTCTAGTTTCCATCAAAATTTTAAGCCCGTTGGCATTGCCTTCAAAATGGGTAAGGTCTTGGTATTGCGTTTGTGTGAGTTGATTTTTATAGTTGGCTCCTGCGCCATTGGCAAAATAATCGCCTATAGCCTGCTCCCCGCTATGACCAAAGGGTGGATTGCCAATATCGTGGGCTAGCGATGCAGCAGCTACTATGGCGCCAAAGTCGTTAATGGTATAGCCGTGTGTGGTATTTAGCTCAGGATATTTTTCCAATAAACGTTGTCCGACCATACGCCCCAAGCTCCGCCCAACAACTGAAACTTCAAGCGAATGCGTAAGGCGTGTATGCACAAAATCGGTTTTGGAGAACGGAATGACTTGCGTTTTGTCTTGCAAGTTTCGAAAGGCAGCAGAGAAAATAATACGGTCATAATCCACCTCAAAACCACTGCGGGTTGGATCTTGCTCTGTGCGTAGTCGTTTTTGCTTATCGCCGTATCGGCGAAGTGATAAAAGTTGTTCCCAATACATGTTTGAAAGGTATAAAAGACTGGTCTAGGAACAAAAAATAAATTGCATAACACTAAGATAACGTACAAGGAAAGTTTTAATAACAGGTAGGTAAACATTAGTTCAATTAGCCACTCTTTATTTGCATTGTAAAATAATCATATGCTACGTATTAAACACAACATCACGTTAATATTATTAATCGCTATTTCTTTATCTGGGTTATCACAAAACGGTACCGTAGAAGGAGTGGTGCTAGATAAGGAGATGAATGATGATCCCCTACCTTTTGCTAACGTTCTTGTTAAGGGGACTGCAACAGGTACCGTAACAGATTTTGATGGAAAATTTTCATTAAAAAACCTAGATCCTGGAACCTATAGTTTTGTTTTTAGCTTTGTTGGTTACGAAACAATAACGCTTGAAAATATAGTCGTCGAAGCCGATAAGTTTACACAACTTTCGGTGAGCCTAGGCCCAGGGTCCAATGCCTTGGATGAGGTTATTGTACAAGTTGTTACGAGTCGCGAACGCGAAGAAGCATTATTGTTAGACAGAAAAAAAGCAGTTTCCATTAAAGAAAGTATTGGCGCAAGTGAGTTGTCCAGGTTAGGCGTTAACGATGCGGCAGCAGCTACTACTAAAATTGCTGGGATTGGAAAAACACAAGGTTCAGGAGATGTATATGTTCGAGGCCTAGGTGATCGTTATTTATATACCACACTGAACGGACTTCCCATTCCTTCAGACGATGTAGACAAGAAAAACATCAATTTGGATTTGTTTTCTACCCGACTAATAAAAAATGTATCTGTTTCCAAAACAACAACGGCTGCAATTTCAGCAGATCAAGCATCAGGGAATATCAATATTGACTCTAAAGAATTAGGAATTAATGATGTTTTTGACATTTCCATTGGAACTGGAGGTAACGAAAATGTGACAAAAAAAGATGTGTTTTCAAACTTTAAGGTATCTCCCAATCAAGGAAATGTGACAAGTGGATTTTATGCTACAAACACAAGTACACGAAAAGCCATCACACAACAAACATGGACTCCAGAAACTGAAAATACGCCATTGGACAGATCCGCTGCAATAAGCTTTGGTAAAAAAATTGGTGATAAATTAAAGGTCTTGGCAACGCTAGGACAAAGCACCGCATATGATTACCGAAATGGTGAGTTTAGACGTTTCAGATCTAACTTTATTGATGATTCTATTCCCGATGCAATCACTTGGAGAAAAACAATTGCTACAACAGCACTTCTAGATTTGAATTATAAGATTGATGAAAAAACCACTTTGCGTGGAAACACACTTTTCATCAACAAGGTTTCTGACGAGGTATTTGAAGGTGGACGTGCAGGAACTGCAACCATTTTTGAAGAAACGGATCCAAGTGAGGGTCTGTTTCAATTTATAAGAGACCAAAATCTTAAAGAAACAACGCTTATTGTTGGCCAACTGCATGGGAAACATCTTTTCTCAGATACGTTTCGAGTAAACTGGTCAACAGGATATAACAACTTAAATGCAGATGAGCCAAATAGAATTCGTAACGAGGTAAACTTTAATATAAACATTGTAGAGCTTGGAAGAACCGGAAATACCCAACAAAGAAAAAGTTTCCAACTAATTGAAGACAACGAATTCAACGGATTGGCTAATGCACAACTCACCCTTATTGACAAAGACAGCAGAAGCTTAAAACTTGATTTTGGCGGAAATTTCCGTAACAGGACACGTAACTTTATTTCTCAGTATTTTGGTGTTGGCCCTCGTCGAGGGTTTACCGTAACACCTGCTTCTATTGATGAAATATCTGCAATTTTCAGCCAAGGAACTTTTGATGCAAATCGCTTAAGTCTAAATGTCGAACCTGCAGATAAATACTATGGAGAGCTGCTTGCCTATGCGGGTTATTTGTCCATAACTTATCAGTCTGGGAATTTAACGCTTGAAGGAGGACTGCGTTATGACAGCTCACAAATTGACATTTCTTATAATGCCGCGCAAGCCCCCGGTGGACGGACTGGAAACAGAACAAAGGCTTATGATCGTTTATTTCCGTCTTTTAATGTGAAATATGCAGTGAGTGAAAAACACAGCCTTCGTTTAGCGGGAAGCATTACACAAACACTTCCAGAATTTAAAGAAATTGCACCCTTTCAATACGTTTCGCCAACAGGCCTAATTACTTTTGGTAACCCAGATATTATCGCTTCAAAAAACACGAACATAGATCTAAAGTGGGAATACTTCCTTTCTGATAGTGAGCTGATTTCTTTAACTTCTTTTTACAAAAAAATTGAAGACCCTATAAACACTTCTGTAACCCGTGGTTCTACCGGTTATTTTTCATTCTTTAACACAGCCGATAAGGCCACCGTTTATGGATTAGAATTGGAGTCAAGAATTAATTTGATTACTGATGAAGGTCGCCCAAAGCTTCGATTGAACCTGAATGCAACCCGTATGTGGCACAGTCAGGATTTAAAAGATGTGTACGATGCAAACGGGGCTATTACAGAAACCTTTAAGTATAAAGACCTAACCAAGGTTGGACTACAAGGGGCTTCGGACTTAATCGTAAATACGTCGCTAAACTATAACACCCTTACAGAAAAACCCATACAATCTACATTGGCATTTAATTATGCTTCAGAAAAGATTGTGATTTTAGGTGGTCCTGAGGATCAAGCTACTAAAGACGTTGACTACAACGACGCAATTGTAGAGAATGGAATCCCAACAATGGATTTTATTGTAAAAAAGACGCTAAGCGATCGCTTACAAATTGGCATTATCGCCAAAAACCTTATTAACCCCAATATCTCGCTAACCCAATTGGTTAAAAATCCTAACACAGGAATTGAAACCAATGAAACCGTACTGAACTACAAAAAAGGCAGACAACTAAGACTTAATTTAAATTACGCTTTTTAAAATGAAACATAATTACACCATAAATAATCGCTGTTTACAACTCTTCTTTTTTATTGCTTTTACATCATTTATAATTTCATGTGATGACAATAATGTCATGGAAGAAACTCCTTCAACACCAGTTGAAGAAACAGCCCTTAGTGGTTCACTAACCGAAAATCGTACACTTGTTGCAACGGAACAATACGCTATTCAAGGTTCTTTTTTAATTAAAAACGGAGCAACGCTAACCATTCCTGCAGGCACAGTATTGGTGTCTGACGTTGGTACGGGAAACTTCATTGGCGTGGAACAAGGTGGGAAAATTAACGTTCAAGGTACTTCTAGCAATCCTGTCATTATGCGTTCTGCCAATAGCAACCCAGGTGATTGGGGTGGATTGGTGATTTGTGGAGAAGCTGCTACAACAGAAGGCGTAGATGCAACTGCTGAGGTAGGTGGCTTAATCTATGGTGGCTCAGATGATGCCGACAACTCTGGTAGCGTAAGATACCTTGTTATTAAAGGTGCGGGGGCGCAAATCAATTCAGAATCGCAATACAATGGGTTGTCATTATATGCTGTTGGCTCAGGAACAACCATTGAAAATGTAGCCATTATTGATGGTGCAGATGATGGTGTTGAATTTTTTGGCGGAACGGTTTCTGTTACCAATTTATATTTAGAAAACAACGACGATGATGCTGTGGATTGGACAGAAGGTTGGAATGGAACGGTTACAAACACGTACGTTAAGCACTCTATAGCTGGATTCTCTACGGCAGTTGAAGCAGATGGTGTCAACAACAACCCATCGCTTGTCAACTTTACCGCAGTCTCAACTGTTGGTGGAACAGGGCTTCAATTCAAAAAGCAGTCAGGTGCTACTTTTACCAATGCAGCTGTTTCGGGTTACACTACAGCTGTTGACATGAAAGATAACGGCCCTACAACAAATATCATTGTTGAAGGAACTGGCCTGGCATCCGCAGCAGAAGATGTTTGGAATGGAACTGGCCTTGACATTTCGTCTTGGACTTGGTTTGAATAACAAATATCCTTGCTTAACAAAAGGTTAAACAAAAAGCCTCCATTTACTGGAGGCTTTTTTATATTATTGCCAAATGGATTTTTACCTCATCATCATCATTGCCTTGGCAGTGCTTGCTACCGCTGATCTAGTAGTAGGTGTAAGTAATGATGCAGTAAACTTTCTAAACTCTGCCATTGGGTCCAAAGCGATAAACTTTAAAACGGTTATGATTATTGCCAGTTTAGGGGTAGCCGCTGGGGCCATCTTCTCTAGCGGACTAATGGAAGTTGCCCGAAAAGGCATCTTTAATCCAGAACTGTTTTACTTCGATGAGATCATGGTCATTTTTATGGCGGTGATGCTTACCGATATTCTACTACTCGACTTCTTTAACACCCTCGGACTACCCACCTCAACCACGGTATCCATTGTGTTTGAATTGCTTGGTGCGGCAGTTGCCATATCGCTTGTTAAAATATACTGGGGCAATGCAGATGCATCACTGTATGAATTTATCAATGTCAGCAAAGCCTCTCAGATTATTTTTGGCATACTGCTTTCGGTGTTTGTTGCCTTCACCGTTGGTGCAGTGGTGCAATATATAAGTAGGCTTATACTCACCTTCCATTTCAAGGACAACCCAAAGTGGATGGGGGCTGTTTTTGGCGGTATTGCCATGACTGCCATCACTTACTTTATTCTTGCCAAAGGCATTAAAGGCACTCCATTTGCCGATAACACCTATGCCTTTTTGGGAAGCATGTCACTTAAAGAATACGTAGCAACACAATCCAATAATGTCATTGGCATAAGCTTGGTCCTTTGGACTTCCTTGTCCATGTTGGGAGTATGCCTGTTTCGCACAGACATCTATAAGAGTGTTATTATTGTGGGTACCTTTTCGCTTGCCCTAGCTTTTGCTGGAAATGATCTGGTCAATTTTATTGGTGTGCCCATTGCTGCCTGGCAGTCATTTGAAGCCTGGAAAGCTTCTGGAGTTTCTGCTGAACTCTTTAATATGGCATTTTTGTCTGCAAAAGTATCAACGCCCACTCTATTGCTAATCATAGCTGGTATGGTCATGGTTGTGACACTTTGGTTTTCAACCAAAGCGCAAGAAGTATTAAAAACATCTATCGATTTATCCCGCCAAGAACGCACACAAGAACGCTTTGATTCCAATGCCTTTTCAAGAGGTTTGGTTCGTGCATTTACTGGTTCAATGCGAAGCATTGAAGCTGTCGCCCCAAGTGGGCTAAAAGAAAAAATAAAGGGGCGTTTCACGCCTCCTAAATCACAGCGCTACGTTAACCCAGAAGATGCCCCCGCTTTTGATAATGTACGGGCTTCCATCAACCTTACAGTAGCCGCAGTGCTTATTTCCATCGCTACATCCTATAAACTTCCCCTATCGACTACCTACGTTACGTTTATGGTTGCCATGGGTACTTCTTTAGCCGATCGTGCTTGGGGTGCTGACAGTGCTGTTTACCGCGTTGCAGGAGTGCTTAATGTAATTGGGGGTTGGTTCTTGACTGCCCTTACGGCCTTCACGGCATGTGGCATCGTAGCTGTCATCGTCTATACAGGAAAACTCCCTGCGATGATTGGTATGTTTATACTCACTGGGGGCGTGCTATGGAGCAATTTCCGCAAGCATAAGGTCAATGTGGCAGAATCGAAAAGAGAGCGTGACTTAAAAATGATTTCAAGCTCATCTGTGCAAAGTCTTATTATGGAAAGCGCACAGGACGTGTCTAAGGTAATCAGCAAGTGTAACGATATTTACCTGGGTTCTATAAATGGTTTGGCTAAATTAAACGCTGAAGAACTTCGTACTTCTAAAAAAGAAGTAAATCGTCTCGGAAAAGAAATCGACAAACTGCGAAATGAGCTATTTTATTTCATCCAGGAACTTAAAGAAGAAAACGTTAGGGCAAGTAATTTTTACATTAGCCTAATAAGCATTCTTGAAGACATGGCGCAGTCCTTGGAATACATCACTAAGGCTTCCTTCAAACACGTAAATAACAACCATCGCCAGTTAAAATACTCGCAGATTAAAGAGCTTGAAGAAACGCAATCTGATTTGGAAGGCTTGCTATCTGACGTACGCTTTGCGTTTGATATTAATGGGTATGAGGCCTTTGCCACTTTTGCGGATAAAAAAGAAGAGCTTTTTGCTAATATCGATGCGAAGATTAATCAACAAGTGCAGCGTACAAGAAGCAAGGAAGAAAAGAGTCCAAAAAACACCACTTTGTTTTTTAGTCTTATGGTAGAAACCAAAGACCTTATTGTAGCAACCATTAATTTGATTGAGCACTACCACCTGCATTACGATCCCACGGTAGCGCCCAAAAAATTGGTAGACGAACAAAAGGACAAATAAAAAAAGCACTCATTTCTAAGCGCTTTTGTGTTGTCTTTTATGGTTTATTATGAGCCACACATGAGGCAGTCATCGTCTTCACTTTCGTTAGAATTTGCTAACATTTCTTTTAGCTCAGAGGGAGAAAGGGGCTCTACTGCCACAGCAGCCTTGGTTTTTGGCTGAGCAGCACCGGCTGTTGCAGGTACTTCTGCAGGTTCCGTTTTCTTATTAACCGTAAACTTAATGGCATCAACCGCAGCCTTTGTACGTAAATAATACATTCCAGTTTTTAGGCCAGACTTCCACGCATAGAAATGCATCGAGGTAAGTTTGGACATGGTAGCGCCTTCCATAAACAAGTTAAGCGACTGCGACTGATCGATGAAGTAGCCACGGTGACGTGACATATCAATGATGTCCTTCATGCTCATCTCCCAAACGGTTTTATACAGTTCTCTAATATCGGCTGGAATGGTTTCTATGTGCTGAATGGATCCATTTGCACGCATCAATTCTTGCTTCATGTCCTCGTCCCAAAGGCCCAGATTAACCAAGTCTTCCAACAAGTGTTTGTTCACCACAATAAACTCACCCGATAACACACGTCTTGTGTAGATATTGGAGGTGTACGGCTCAAAGCATTCGTTGTTTCCTAAAATTTGAGAGGTAGACGCTGTTGGCATCGGTGCCATCAGTAAGGAATTGCGAACGCCGTGCTTTTTGATCTCTTTACGTAAACCTGCCCAGTCCCACCGACCACTTAACTCGTCGTCTTTTATGCCCCACATATTGTGTTGGAACTCCCCCTTGGAAATTGGGGATCCCCTATAGGTCTTGTAAGGCCCTTCTACTTCTGACAGTTCTTTTGAGGCTGTTAACGAAGCAAAATAAATGGTTTCAAAAATCTCTTGGTTTAGCGTTTGTGCTGGTTCTGAGGTAAACGGGAAGCGCAACTTGATAAACGTATCTGCCAGTCCCTGCACACCCAGTCCAACAGGGCGGTGACGCATGTTGGAGTTCTCCGCTTCGGGAACAGGATAATAATTGCGATCAATAACTTTGTTTAGGTTTTTAGTCACGCGCTTGGTTACATCAAATAGTTCTTGATGATCAAAAGCACCATCCTTTACAAACATAGGGAGCGCAATAGAAGCCAAGTTACAAACCGCTATCTCATCTTTTGAGGTGTACTCCATAATTTCAGTACACAAGTTTGACGAACGGATGGTTCCTAAGTTTTTTTGATTAGACTTGCGATTCGCCGCGTCTTTATAAAGCATGTAAGGAGTTCCTGTCTCAATCTGAGATTCTAGGATTTTCTCCCATAGTTCACGTGCTTTGATGGTTTTACGGCCACGTTTTTCTGATTCGTACTTTAAATAAAGTTTCTCAAATTCTTCGCTGTGACAGTCATACAGTCTTGGACATTCGTTTGGACACATCAACGTCCATTCTGTGTTTTCTTCCACACGTTTCATGAACAAATCGGGAATCCACATGGCATAGAACAAATCGCGCGCACGCATTTCTTCCTTACCGTGGTTTTTCTTTAAGTCTAAAAAGTCAAAGATATCCGCATGCCACGGCTCCACATAAATGGCAAATGATCCTTTGCGCTTACCCCCCCCTTGGTCTACATAGCGGGCTGTGTCGTTATAAACGCGCAGCATGGGCACTATCCCGTTTGAGGTACCATTGGTCCCTGCAATATAAGATCCTGTTGCACGGACGTTGTGAATAGACAACCCTATTCCTCCAGCAGACTGTGAGATTTTAGCCGTTTGCTTTAGCGTATCGTAAATCCCATCAATGCTGTCGTCGCGTATGGATAACAAAAAGCATGAGGACATTTGTGGCTTGGGCGTACCCGAGTTAAACAGCGTTGGTGTGGCGTGTGTGAAATACTTTTTGGACATCAAGTGATAGGTCTCTATGGCAGCATCCAAGTCTGTTGGGTGAATACCAACAGAAACGCGCATCAACATATGTTGCGGTCGCTCGGCAATGTTGCCGTTGATTTTGAGCAGGTAAGAACGCTCAAGGGTTTTAAATCCAAAGTAGTCGTACCCAAAATCACGGTTGTAGATGATGGTGGAGTCAAGCAACTCAGCATTGTCTTGAATTACTTGTTTTACTTCTTCTGAGAGTAGCGGTGATTTCTTTTCTGTGCGAGGATTGACATACTCAAAGAGGTCTGCCATAGTTTCAGAGAATGATTTCTTTGTGTTTTTGTGGAGGTTAGAAACAGATATTCGAGCGGCCAGTTGGGCATAGTCAGGGTGAATGGTTGTCATGGAAGCGGCTGTTTCGGCTGCCAAACTATCGAGTTCAGATGTGGTAACCCCATCATAAAGGCCTTCAATAACTTTCATGGCCACCTTTACGGGATCAACAAGTCCGTTGAATCCATAACAGAGCTTACGAACCCGGGCGGTAATTTTGTCAAACATGATGGGTTCTTTGCGCCCATCTCTTTTTACTACATACATAATGTCGTTTCGTTTTAATGGTTAAACAATGTGCCAATACTATTGGTGAATATTGGTACTGCACGTGTCCTTTTTTGTGACTAAAAGTCGTCGCCGAAAGAATACTTTTCCTTTTCCTCTGTCTCTTGGTTCATCACACCCGCTTTTTGGTATTCCGAAACACGCTTTTCAAAGAAATTTGTTTTTCCTTGAAGCGAAATCATATCCATAAAGTCAAATGGGTTGGATACGTTGAACTCTTTTTCTAAGCCAAGCTCAACAAGCAGACGGTCGGTAACAAATTCCAAATACTGTGTCATCAGTTTGGCGTTCATTCCGATTAGACTTATTGGTAGTGATTCGGTGATAAACTCGCGCTCAATATTTAAGGCATCAAGAATAATTTCTTTAATACGGGCTGGTGGTACTTTGTTCACCAAATGCTTGTTGTGCAAGTGAACAGCAAAATCACAGTGCATCCCCTCGTCGCGAGAAATTAATTCATTTGAAAATGTCAATCCTGGCATAAGGCCACGTTTTTTGAGCCAGAAAATGGAACAGAAAGCCCCCGAGAAAAAGATTCCTTCTACAGCCGCAAAAGCGATAAGACGCTCTGCAAATGAATCTGAATCTATCCAACGTAATGCCCAGTCTGCTTTTTTCTTAATGGCAGGAAACACCTCAATCGCTCGAAATAAACTATTCTTCTCCGCCTCATCCTTAACATAGGTATCAATCAAAAGAGAGTATGTCTCTGAATGGATATTTTCCATCATGATTTGGAACCCATAATAAAATTTTGCCTCGCTATACTGCACTTCGTTTACAAAGTTCTCAGCCAAATTCTCGTTCACAATTCCGTCAGATGCTGCAAAAAATGCCAAGATGTGTTTTATAAAATAGCGCTCATCGTCATTTAGCTTGGTAGACCAGTCTGTTAAATCTTGATGTAAATCAATTTCTTCAGCTGTCCAAAAACATGCTTCTGATTTCTTGTACCATTCCCAAATATCGTGGTGTTCAATGGGGAAAATTACAAAGCGATTTTTGTTTTCAGACAATATGGGTTCTATAGCATTTGACATAATTTTTAATTAAAGGGTTTATGGGATGAATAATTTCATTACAAATATTCCAAAAAAAAATGACCAAATGAAAGTCATACTTTTCCACAATGCCTTTTAGTTTTTAACAAGAATTAAGGGTTTTCCTACAAAGGCCAGCAAAAAAGGCACTTGTTAATTTGTTGATTTTCGGTGATTTTTAATGCCTTTTAAGGTAAGGGCTTGAATTAACAATTTTTGCTGGCATCAAATTCTTGCGCCGCCGCGTGCAAGGTATCATACCACGCCTGCCCAAATTTTCGCACCAAAGCCGTTTGCACAAATTGATAAAGCGGTTGTTTAAGCGCAGCACCAAGCGTACAACCGGGCGCACATATAGCCCATTCGTGGTAATTCACTGCCACAAATGCAGTGTAGTTTTTCACACGGATGGGAAAAAGATGGCACGATATGGGTTTCTGTAGCTTGGTGGCCTGTTGCTTATTGGCTTGCTCAATGCCGCATTGCGCAACGCCTTTGCTGTCATAAGCGATATATGCACACGCCTTACCTTCAATCAATGGGGTTTCCCATTCCTCAAATGCGTTCTGGGTGGCCACGCCTTGTGTCTCAATGGCCGCAATGCCTGCTTTGGTAAGAAAGGGCTTGAGTGTTGTCCACTGTTCTTTAAGTTGGCTTATTTCCTCCGTCTCTAGCGGTGCACCTGCTTCGCCCTCCACACAACAGGCCCCCTTACATGCTGTTAAATCACACGTAAATGCCTGCTCAAAAAGCGTTTCTGAAACCAGCGTTTTGCCCAATTGAAACATGCTGCTAAACTACAATTTTGAAACATAAATAAAGTATCTTTGACACATGTTTAGCCTAAAAGAAATCGTAACCCGTACCATGGTATTGTTTGCCGTCATCGACATTGTTGGCAGTATTCCCATTGTTATTGGGCTGCGCCAAAAGGTTGGCCATATCCAGTCAGAGAAAGCTTCGTTAGTAGCCGGGCTTATCATGATTGGTTTCTTTTTTTTGGTAGAACAAATCCTAAGTCTTTTTGGAATTGACGTCAACTCCTTTGCGGTGGCTGGGGGGCTTATTATTTTCTTTTTGGCATTGGAAATGATCTTTAGCATTCAGCTCTACAAAGACGATTCTTCAAAAACAGCATCAATAGTGCCGATTGCATTTCCCATTATTGCTGGTGCGGGAACGCTGACTTCTATCCTTTCGTTACGTTCAGAATACGACCTTGCAAATCTGATTGTTGCTATCGTTGTTAACATAATTATTGCATACATCGTATTGATATCCTCCAAGCGCATTGAACGGGTGTTGGGCCCATCGGGTATTGGAGTAATCCGTAAAATATTTGGAGTAGTGCTTATGGCAATTGCCGTAAATTTATTTGCTGGAAACGTTCAACAATTATTTGTCTTATGAAAATACTTTTATATATCTTTTTTTCCTTGGCCGCTGGCCTGCTTATTTTTAATTTATTCTATATTGATTTTGAAGAACCTTTAGAGGGTGAAAGTTTTGCCGCTGTGGTGGGTGTTGGCGCAAGTCTCTGTGCCATTATCTTGCTTACTATCCTAAAAATAGCCCTTAAGATTAAAGAAAAAATGAAGGCTTAGTCATGAGGTAGGGCAACCACTGCTACGCCTGCGCGTTCTAGAAATTCAATCCCAGAATTGTCTTTGTATGCGGTTGCATACACCACACGCTTAATCCCTGCTTGATGGATAAGTTTGCTGCATTCTTTGCAAGGCGACAAAGTAATATACAAGGTGGCGCCAGCACAAGATTGCGTAGAAGAAGCAACTTTCATAATTGCGTTTGCTTCGGCGTGTAACACATACCATTTGGTGTATTGTTCTTCATCCTCGCAAGCATTTTCAAAGCCAGTAGGCGTTCCGTTGTATCCGTCTGAAATAATCATGCGGTCTTTGACAATAAGCGCCCCTACTTGCTTGCGTTGACAATGCGATAGTTTGGCCCACTCCATAGCCATGCGCATATAGGCCGTATCGTAGCGCAATTGTTTCTTTTCGGCTTTGGTCATAGTGCTTTGGTTGCAGTGATTAAAACAGGCACTAAAATACCGATAATTATGCTACTGCCTACCAAAAGGCGATCGCGTTTTGAGAACCTAAAAACATTGCTCAAAATAGTGTTGACAACAACTACCAAAACCACAATAAGTAGCTGTGCCAGCTCAATGCCAAGAGTAAAATACAAGAGTGGAAGCCCTACTGATTTTTGCGGAAAAACCATGGAAAAATAGCCGGAAAAACCAAGTCCGTGGATAATGCCAAAAAAGGCTGCAAGCACAAAAAATGGCAGCGATGGTTTGCGCTCCAAGCTGTTGTTCCAGTACAAGGTGTGTAGGGCGGTAAGCAAAATTGTAATGGGAATCAAAAACTCAATCCAACTGGAGGAAAAGCGGATAATTCCTTCCGTTGCCGCCCATAGAGATAGTGTATGGCCAATGGTAAATGCTGTTACGAGCAAAAGCAGCAACCGCATTTGCTTGAAGACAAATGGAAGCGACATGGCCACCAAAAACAGCAAATGATCATATGCGTTGATGTCTAAAATATGCTCAAATCCCAGTTGTAGATAAAATAAAAAATCGTTCATGATGTGCTAAAATCCGCGTTCGTTTTTAATGTCTTCATATGCTTTTTGAATGCGTTGAAACTTTTCTTTCGCGGCCTCCTCAGCAGCCTGTCCTAAGTTACGAACTTTATCTGGATGGTGCTTTTTAACCAAGTTTCTGTATGCCTTTTTGATGTCATTGTTGGAAGCGGTTTTGGGTACTTCCAATATGGTGTACGCGCTGTCTGTTTGCGCAACAAACATGGCCTTAATGCTGTTGTAGTCAAGGGTGCTTATGCGCATATAGCCCGCAATCTCCAAGAGCTTTTCTAGCTCTGGTGGCGAAACACGACCGTCGGCTTTGGCAATGCGAAATAAGAAGTCTAGCATCTGTAAACGGGCGCCGTATTGCGTCCTGCTGGCAAGAAATTGTCCGATTTCTACAGCCGAAATTCCCGTTTGTTTGAACTCCGCATTATAGACTCGGAAAATTTGATTGGCACCTTCCTTGCCAAAAAATTGAACAAACTGCGCTCGCACATAATCCAATTCGGATTGGCTTGTTTTACCATCGGCTTTAATCACCATACTGGCTAAGGCCAATAGGCGCAACTCAAAGTCTTGCTGGGAAACACGTGTGGTTTGAAAAGAGGTGGTGAACTTGGTGCGTGTATTTGTTTCCAAAAGACTTCCCAAGAAAAAACCCAACAAGGCTCCAGGAAACCGAAAAATCATATAACCAACAAATGCAAATAGCCAACGCATGCTGCTAAAGTACGAATGAAAAAAAACTATGGCCTATTTTTAAAGTCTTATATTATATTACTTTTACCTAATGCGATTTCCAGAAGCCAAACGTTTTGAAAAGACCCTTACTTTTGTGCAAAAGCACTTAGAAAACGGCAGTGAAATTTTAGACTTGGGTACGCCCAATGACCTATCTAAATTTATTGCCTCATCAGGATACAAGCTGCAAAATACCAAAGGGGAAGATCTAGACACAGACTTTCTTCCATATCTAGATACGGATGTGGATTGCGTTACTGCTTTTGAAATATTTGAACATATGTTGGCGCCATTTAATATCCTTAGTCAACTTAAAACCCCTAAGCTGATTGCATCTGTCCCTCTTAAACTTTGGTTTGCTTCTGCCTATTGGAACTCAAAAGACGATTGGGACAAACACTATCATGAGTTTGAGCAAAAGCAGTTTGAATTTTTGCTTGAAAAAAGTGGATGGGTTGTTAAAGACAGTCTCACTTGGGCTTCTCCTGACCCTAAAAAAATTGGGCTAAGGCCCCTATTGCGTTATTTTACACCCCGCTACTACATGGTCTACTGCGAACGTGCTTAAATATCCAACAGCTTCCTTATCTTTGTGCTCTAAATAATGTGCTATGTATCCTACTGAAATTGTTAAACCCATGCGCGACGAACTTACTGCCGTAGGTTTTGACCAATGTACTACTCCAGAAAGTGTTGCTTCGGCAATAAATCAAAAAGGCGCTACGCTTGTGGTAGTGAACTCTGTTTGTGGCTGTGCTGCTGCCAACGCCCGCCCAGGTGTGCGTATGTCACTAGACAATGACAAAACACCCGCACAACTCGTTACGGTATTTGCAGGTGTGGACAAAGAAGCTACCGCAGAAGCAAGAGGTTTTATGGTGCCCTTTCCTCCTTCATCACCTAGTATTGCGCTGTTCAATGACGGAGAATTGGTACACATGCTCGAAAGACATCACATTGAAGGCAGATCTGCTAAAATTATCGCTGAAAACCTAAAAGAAGCATACAACGTCCACTGCTAAAACATTTCAATGGCTAAGCTAATAGCCTATCCGCTTAGCGTACTTTACTACCTTTTATTTGGATGTACCCTCATATTTTTTGATGGTATCCAACGCATCTGCTATTTTATTTTTGGCTTTAAGGCGCACCGCGCAAGCATCATTGTACTTAATTTTTTGTTGTTGCGCTGTCTTAACATAATGGGAACCCGTTTTGTTTTTGAGTGTCCTTTTAGATTAGAAAAAAACCAGTCGTATATTTTTGTTGCCAACCACCAAAGCACCTATGACATCCCGCCCCTTATATGGTATTTGCGAAAATGCTATCCAAGGTTTGTGGGCAAAAAAGAGTTGGGCAAAGGGATTCCTAGTATTTCGTTTAATCTAAGAAATGGTGGTGCGGTACTCATAGACCGAAAAAACCCCAAACAAGCATTGCAAAACATCAAAGCCTTTGGAGCGAAACTTTCGCAAACGAACAGCAGCACGTTGATTTTCCCCGAGGGTAGGCGAAGCAATAGTGCCAAACCCAAACCCTTCCGATTAGGCGGGTTAAAACAATTGGTTGATGTTATGCCTGATGCAAAGTTGGTAGGTATTACCATTAATAACTCTTGGAAACTTTCACGCTATGGCTATTTCCCTATGGGTGCAGGTGCTAAAATTAAGCTTAAAGTGCATACGCCTGTGGATTGCCCAAGTGATAACACAATGGCGACTCTTGAGCTGTTAGAAAAAACCATTACCGATGATGTCATTTCCTAATCAACGCTTGGGATACAAAGTTCGAAACGCGTAAGTGCATCGGGTGTAGAATCAAAAACGACAGCGCCATCATATGTTTCAACAATAGATTTCACCATACTCAAGCCCAAGCCCATGCCGCTCGTTTTTGTGGTAAAAGTTGGTTCAAAAATCCGATCTTGTAGGTCTTTTGGAATTCCTTTCCCGTTGTCCTCAACAGCCAATACAATTCCTTTTGTTTCTATATTAATCGTCACGCGAATCTGAGGCTTCTTAACTTCTTCACATGCCTGTATGGCATTGTTTATGAGGTTATTAATGATCCGCACCAACTGGGTGGCATCAAAATGGGCATATGCGTCGGCATCGGCCTGAAAAGAAATGGGGGCATCTGCATAAAGCTCCAAAGCGCGCCCCACAACTTCCTTAACATTGATGCGTTCTGACCGACCTGTTGGCATGGTCGCAAACTGCGAAAAGGTCGATGCAATGGCGCTCATGGTGTCAATTTGCTGAATAAGCGATTGGCTAAACTCGTGCACCTTTTCATTCCATTCGGAGCTGCCTTTTGCTACTTGTTGTTCGAAATGCTGAATACTTAGTCGCATGGGTGTCAAGGGGTTTTTGATTTCATGTGCCACCTGTTTGGCCATTTCACGCCAAGCTACTTCTCGTTGGGATTTGGCAAGCTTAACCGCACTGGCCTCAAGCTCATCGACCATGTGATTGTAGGCCGATACAAGTGTAGAGATTTCGCGGCTGGCCTTGGACAATTCTATTTTGGTATTCGTTTTAGAAAGTTTGGTTTGATTGAGTTTAATGCTGATGGTTTCCAAATGACGTGTAATATAAGAAGAGACGAAAAAAGCCAATATGATGGCAATAATCAACATGATCACATATACTTGTATCAAACGAATCAAAAAGGCATTAAGTTCCATAGAACTAAGCGAGTCGTCGTCAAAATAAGGCACGTTAACAATGGCCAATGGTTGTTCATTTAGGTCATATATATAAGAAAATGAGGAGCGTGTTGTTATGCCATCGGTGGTGCTCACATCAATTAACCTTTCCCCAGTATTGGGTTGCATTCGTGCTAAAATCGCAGCCGAAAGTGTTTGCGAGGGGGTCGACTCCATCAATTGAGAAGAACAAAGTAAATCGCCAGACAGGCTGTAAAGCCTAAAGTTAATGTTTAGAACATCTGCCGTTTCCTTTAAATGTGGATGAAAAACCACTGCAATGTTTGCTGCCTCCACATCCAGTGACGTGCCTTCCAAAAGGTACTTGAGTCGTTTTTTAAGTTGGTTTTCTTTGCGCTCTAAACGCTGTTCGTGGTAGGTATTGGACTGTTCGCTATACTGCACTATAGTAACCCCGGCAATTAATAACGATGCTAGCATTACCAAAAAAATAAGGGCTATGAAAATCCGAGCACGAAGAGATGGCAACCGCATATACTAACCGTTTTAATTGCAATAACGTTTGTATAAACGAATGCCGAGTAGCAGTAAAAAAGCCAAGCTAAAAAGACCCAATAAGCCAAAAATCCAATGGATGCTGTCTTTAAGTGTGGCCAAAAATATCACGGCAAATAAGATAAGTGTAGCGCCTTCATTCCAAATGCGAAAAAAACGGGCACTACGTTGCCCATTTCCTTGTAAAAACGCCTTGTAAAAACGGTAGGTTTTTATGTGATATAAGACCAATAGTCCCACAAAAACCAGTTTGATTAACATCCACGATTTCCCCAATAAAAAAGGGTTAATCCACAACATCCAAAGCCCAAAAATAAGCCCTAAAACAGCAGAAGGAACAGTGATAATTTGCCACAACCGTCGCATCATCAATTGCAACTGTGGTATGATGATGTCAGACTCCGCTTGAGGGCGGTCAGCAGCCTCAACAAGGTATACCATAAGCCGTGGAATATAAAACAACCCAGCAAAGTAAGTGATCACAAAAATCAGGTGAAGTGCTTTTATGTATAGATAATAATCCACAATTATGTATTGTTCTAAAGGTACGCCTTTTTCAAAACTAAGAAGCTGTTGACCATTCATCAATCCAGCGGCTGAGTACATTTACCCAATCGTCTCGGTCGTTGATGCAAGGAACCACGTGCATTTCATCGCCCCCTTTTTCTTCAAAATCTTCTTTAGCTTCCATGCCTATTTCTTCTAGTGTTTCTAGGCAATCTGAAATAAACGCAGGGGTCACAACCGCTAACTTCTTGGTACCTGTTTTGGCAAATTGCTCAACTGTTTTGTCTGTATAGGGGCGCAACCACTTATCACCCGCCAAACGAGACTGAAATGACGTTGAAAAGCTTCCAGGTCTTAACTCTAGATATTCCGCAACCTGCTTGGTGGTTTCATAACATTGATGACGGTAGCAGTAGGAATGTGCATCAGACGGTGTTTGACAACAACTGCCATCAATCTTACAATGCGATTTGGTAATATCCGATTTGCGAATGTGGCGTTCTGGTATCCCGTGGTATGAAAACAGCAAGTGTTCCCAAGGTTTATCTTGGAGGTATTCTTGAATGGAGTGTGACAACACCCGAATATAATCTGCATGATGATAAAATGCGGGCAAATGTGTAAATGACATCTTTGGGTATTGCGCTGCCCTAATTTCTTCTGCTAAAACCAAAATGGTTTCTGTAGTGGCCATAGCGTGCTGAGGGTAAAGCGGTACTATCAATACCTCGTCAACTCCTTTTTGATTCAGTTCTTCCAGCCCTGAAGCGATGGACGGCTGGCCATATCGCATGGCAAGGGAAATAGGCACAGTGGTTTTTTTAGCAACCTTTTCGTGTAAACGTTCCGACAAAACTATAAGTGGAGATCCTTCGTCCCACCATATTTTTTTATAGGCCCTAGCCGATTTTTTAGGACGGGTTTTTAGGATAATACCTTTCACCAAAAACAAGCGAAACCACTTGGGCACATCAATCACACGCTCATCCATTAAAAACTCTTCCAAATAAGGCTTAACGTCCTTAGGTGTTGGACTTTTGGGTGAACCTAAATTCACCATTAGTACTCCTTTCATAGCAACATTTTTCGTTACGAAGATACAGACAAAAGGTATTTTTTTGGCGTTGTACCAAACTTCTTTTTAAAGGCTTCAATAAAATGACTTGAATTGCTGTACCCGAGTTGAATAGCAACTTCGTTAACATTGTAAGAACCTGTAACCAAAAGTTGACGGGCGTGGTTCATCTTGTGATCCAGCACAAACTGATAGACCGTACTGCCGTAAAGCTGCTTAAATCCTTCTTTTAATTTTTTTAAGCTTAGGCCTATTTCATCCGCCAAATCGGGTAAACTCGGAGGAGCCGCCATACGAGTAAGCATGATTTTTTTTGCATTTCGAATTTTACGTACATTTTCCTCGTCAACCAAAAATGGGCACTCGGCAATATCTGTGGCTTCCGAGGGGTTAAAGTATAAGCTGAGTAGCTCATAAACTTTCCCTTTGAGATACAGCCTGCTCATCAAAGCGTTGGGTTGGTGTTGCAAGATCTGACTTAAAACAACGGCCATAGAAGGAGTAAATACGTGGTCTTTGTAATATTTTTTGTTAACATTTTCGTCCGATAAAAAACTAATTTGTTCAGCTTCTTGGGAAAACAGACTGTGAAATTTTTTAATCGAGATAAGCACGGTAACCAACTGGGTGTTTACGGCAACGTCTAGCTCCATTGGCAAATCACGTTGGGGGTTGTATAGCAGCAATACGTGCTCATCCATAATGGGCAGGCTGTACGTGCGTTCGTTAAAATGAAAGGTTGCGCTTCCGCGAAAACAAAAGTGAAACTGAATTAAGCTGGCATCAACGTGGCGAACAACGTGTTGTTTTTTATCCGTCTCGTTCTCATAGGTAAGGACGTCAAAACCGGCCTCAATGGTTTGGTCAATTTCAGGACGTAAAGCGTTATTTTCTGTAGTCATCTTTACTTTTGTTTTACTTGTGTACAACAAACATACAAAGAAAAAATAGCATTACTACCGTTAATACTCAAGCCCTAATAGCGTTAGAAAAAGTGCTTTTAGCGGTATTTTATGTCTTGGCTGTGCATTATTTTTGTAGTGCAACTAAAACCCAGATATGCCGGCAACGGATACTTTTTATTGTATTAGCGTTAGTTATAAAAAAGCAGATGCGGCCCTGCGTGGTCGTTTTAGCTTAACCTCAAAAGCAATTCCCTTTCTGTTGGAAGACGCCAAAAACAAAGGCATCAGCTCTTTAGTCTTGAGTTCTACCTGTAACCGAACGGAGCTTTATGCACAAGCCCCGAATCACCAAATGTTGGTTGAATTGCTTTGTCAGCAATCCGAAGGCACACTTAAAGACTTCGAAAAGGCAGGAAACGCCTATGAAGGAGCCGATGCCATTTCGCATTTATTCCGCGTAGGAACAGGCCTTGAGAGTCAAATATTAGGAGATTTTGAAATCATATCCCAGCTTAAAAAGAGCTTTAAGATTTCCAAAAAAGTCGACTTGCTTAGCCCATACATGGAACGCATGTTTAATGCTGTGCTTAACGCGAGCAAACGCATTAAAACAGAAACGGAATTGTCCTCCGGAGCCACATCTGTCTCGTACGTCTCGGTTCGATATATGCTGGATACCATTACCGCCTTGGACAACAAAAATATTGTGTTGTTTGGTTTGGGAAAAATTGGTCGTAACACCTGCGAAAACCTTGTCAAGCATACCAAAAACACCCACATCACGCTAATCAATCGAACACGGGAACGCGCGGAACAACTGGCGGGAAAATTTGATGTAGAAGTAAAAGACTATGCCGAGCTTCCTGTTGAAATACGCAAAGCCGATGTGCTTGTGGTAGCAACAGGTGCCGAAAAGCCCACCATTGCAAAGTCGCTAATACATACCGATAAGCCGCTGCTAATCCTGGACTTATCCATGCCCAAAAACGTAAACCCCAATGTGCTTGAACTTTCAAACGTTTCGCTGCTTCACTTGGACGAATTGTCTAAAATATCAGACAAAACGCTATTGGAACGAAAAAAACACGTGCCTAACGCTGAAAAAATCATCGCCCAATCATTGGAAGAATTTAATCAGTGGCTCGAAACACGCAAATTTACCCCTGCACTTGTCGCAGTAAAAAAATTGATGGAAGACATTCAACTGCAAGAGTTGGAAGCCCATCGCAAAAAGAACCCCGCTATTGATGCTGACAGCGCGTTGGCCGTTTCAGATCGCCTTATCCAAAAACTAACCAACCGAATGGCAACACATTTGCGCACGAGCGAAAACGCTGGCGAAAGTGTCAAGGCATTGAAAACGCTATTCAACGTAACTGCTGATGAATAAACTTGTCAGGATAGGAACGCGTGGCAGTGCGCTTGCGCTCTGGCAAGCCCGACAGGTGCAAAACATGCTCGGGATCGTTGGCCATAGGAGCGAGCTAGTGCCCATTTCTGCTAGTGGCGACAAAGCTCTTCAAAAACCCCTTTACGAGATGGGGGTTCAAGGGATTTTTACCAAAGAATTAGATGCCGCTTTGTTAGAAGGTCAAATTGATGTTGCTGTTCATAGCATGAAGGACGTGCCAACACAACTTCCAAAAGGCATTACAACTGCCTTTATACCAAAACGTGGCCCCGTAGCTGATGTTTTTATTTACAAAAACGAGGCATGGGAAGGCTGCAAAAGTGTGGTAGCAACCAGTAGCCTGCGACGTGCTGCACAATGGATGCATAAATATCCGCATCATAGCATCATTGACATTAGAGGGAATGTGCCCACACGACTTAAAAAATTGGGGGTGTTGGACTGCGAAGGTACCATTATGGCCATTGCTGGCCTGAAACGTCTCGAAATACTTCCTAAACGACATGCCGTTTTAGACTGGATGGTTCCAGCGCCAGCCCAAGGAGCCTTGTTGGTTACCGCATTGGAATCTAGCAAGGACTTACTGGCCAAATTATCGCCACTAAACGACGACGAAACAGCCCTTTGTGTTGCACAAGAGCGAATATTCCTACGTGAGCTAGAGGGGGGTTGTACAGCACCCATCGGTGCATTGGCAAAAATAGAAGGAGACCAAATTCATTTCGTTGGAAAAATAACTCAAAAAGGAGGAAAAGAACAACTGGTATTTGACCAGTGTCTACCCATTGAAAACGCCCATGATATTGGAACCGTTGCGGCTAAAAAGCTCTTGTCCCAAGACGCAAAAGCACTACTAAATGGATAAACCCTTAATCTTATCGACCAAAAAATTAGACGCGGCGTTACGTGAACGTATTGTCCATAACGGGCTTGCCTATTTGGAATACGATGCAATTCATGTCAATCCCGTTGCTTTTGAACTGCCTGCACCTACAGATTACGTCATCTTTAGCAGTAAAAACGCGGTTAAGACCGTATTAAAAAGCGCATATGCATGGGCAAACACACAGGTGCTTTGTGTGGGAAAACAGTCCGAAGAGCTGCTTTCTAAAAGAGGCATAAAAACGATGAAAACAGCCAAAAACATGGAAGAATTAGTCAGTTTTATAGAAAAAATAGCTAAAAATGCGTCTTTTTTACATTTTTGTGGAAATAGAAGTTTGGCGCTTTTGGCAGAAAAAATGACTGCGTGGAAGGCCAATTTTAAAGAAATTGTGGTGTATGATACCACCCTTAATGTCAAAAAAATCAATGCTGCGCCAGACGCCATTCTTTTTTACAGCCCAAGCGGTGTAGAAAGTCACACAAACATGAATACAATTGGCAAAAGCAGTTGTTTTTGTATTGGCGAAACCACTGCCAAAGCAATTCCTGAACAACCAAAAGAATTGGTCGTTTCGGAAAACCCCAGTATAAAAACGCTGGTGGCAAAGGCCATTCAATTCCTTAAAAAACACCAACATGCTTAAGAATGATATTTTTTTAAGAGCACTCAATGGCGAAGCACT
>DCBE01000043.1:0-19570 GCA_002313325.1 Flavobacteriaceae bacterium UBA1115 | reverse complement strand
CAAATATGATTTTTTTACACGTTGCCAAACGCCAGAGCTGGCAGCAGAAATTACTGTTATGCCTATTGATCAAGTTGGGACTGACGCAGCCATATTGTTCTCCGATATATTGGTAATCCCACAAGCGATGGATATTGCTGTTGAAATGAAAGACGGAGTTGGACCGTGGTTGCCAAATCCAGTCCGTACTGCAAAAGACCTTGAAAAAGTAATCGTGCCTGATGTAGAAGACCGTTTGCACTACGTTATGGAAGCTATCGAGCAGACCAAAACAGCATTGGAAGACAGGGTTCCGCTAATTGGTTTTGCCGGTTCGCCATGGACCATTTTGTGTTATGCCGTTCAAGGGCAAGGGTCTAAAAACTTCGATCTGGCTAAAGGATTTTGCTTTTCGCAACCCGTCCTCGCGCATGAGCTGCTTCAAAAAATTACCGACACTACCATTGCCTACCTAAAAGCAAAAGTGCGTGCAGGAGTAGATGCCGTACAACTATTTGATTCTTGGGGTGGCATGTTGAGTGAGGAAGATTATCAAACCTTTTCGTGGCAATACATGCAACAGATCATCGATGCGCTTAAAGATGAAACCAAAGTAATCGCTTTTGCCAAAGGCTGTTGGTATGCGCTTCCAACCATGGCACGCTCTGGCGTACACGCACTTGGTGTGGATTGGACATGTTCAGCGCGAAATGCACGGTATTTGTCGGGAGGTCAAATCCCCTTACAAGGTAATTTTGATCCCTCCCGATTGTTGTCCTCCATACCAGAAATTGAAAGACTTGCCCATAAAATGGTAAGTGAATTTGGTACACAAAATTACATTGCCAACCTCGGTCACGGTATACAACCCAACGTTCCTGTTGACAACGCCAAGGCATTTGTTAACGCCATAAAATCCTATAATTCCTAAATCTGTATATCATGAAATCCCAATTCACTGCATACATAAAAATTTTACAAGACAACATAACCGCTGGTATTGAACGAGAAGACGGTAAAGCTCACTTTCAAGAAGACGCATGGCAACGCCCCGGTGGCGGTGGTGGAAGAACACGTGTCATTGAAAATGGTGCTGTTTTCGAAAAAGGAGGCGTAAATATTTCTGAAGTATTTGGCAAACTGCCTGAGTCAATGCAAAAACAACTAGGTGTTTCACACAGCGATTTCTTTGCCTGTGGCATTAGCTTGGTCCTACACCCCAGAAATCCGATGGTCCCAACGATACACGCTAACTTCCGTTACTTTGAGCTGTATGATAAATACAATAAGGTTGTCGATCAATGGTTTGGTGGAGGCTTAGACCTCACACCCTATTATCTTTATGAAGAAGATGCAACCCATTTTCACCAAGTTTGTAAAACCGTTTGTGACGAACACGGTGCGCACTTTTACGCCAACTACAAACAAAAGTGCGATGCCTATTTTTGGAATCACCACCGTGATGAAGCAAGGGGCATAGGCGGCTTGTTTTTCGACTATTGCCGTCCTGACGACACGCACAGTCTTGAAAATTGGTATGCTTTTGTAACAGACATGGGCAATGCTTTTTTGACCGCTTATTTGCCTATTGTCCAAAAACGCAAAGCACTTTCCTTTTCCAAAGCACAGCGTCAATGGCAAGAGTTAAGACGGGGACGGTATGTTGAATTTAATCTTGTACACGACAAAGGGACCTTATTTGGACTCAAAACCAAAGGCCGCATAGAAAGCATTTTAATGAGTTTACCCCCAACGGTTCAATGGGCGTATGACCACCAGCCAGAAAAAGATTCGGAAGAAGCAAAATTATTAACTGTTCTAAAAAAGCCCATAGACTGGGTCTAAACTATGATGTATCCTCTTTATAGAAATCGACGCTTGCGCGCTAGCGCTACCATGCGTGACTTGGTGCGTGAAACTAGCCTTTCGGCAAATGATTTTATCGTGCCCTTATTCATTGTGGAAGGTTCAAAAACCAAAACAGCAATCCCATCCATGCCAGACTATTTTAGGTTTAGTCTTGATCTTGCTACAGCAGAGGCAAAACGACTTTATGATTTGGGTGTAAAGGGGGTGCTTATTTTTGTTAAAGTCGATGATGCCCAAAAGGACAATACGGGCGCAGCAGCTTTAAATCCTGATGGATTGATGCAACGCAGCATTCGTTCGATTAAAAAAGCTGTTCCAGAGTTGCTAGTTACTACCGATGTTGCCCTTGATCCCTATTCGAGCTTTGGACACGACGGAATTGTAAAAGAGGATGAAATACTTAACGATGCGACAGTAGCAATCTTATCAAAAATGGCGCTTAGTCATGCCGAATGTGGTGCCGACATGCTTGCGCCCAGCGACATGATGGACGGTCGCATTTTGAGCATCCGCCAAGCACTTGAGAAAGCGGGCTATGTAAATACGGCAATAATGAGCTACAGTGCCAAATACGCCTCTGCTTTTTATGGTCCTTTCCGAAATGCTTTGGATTCAGCACCGAGTTTTGGGGACAAAAAATCCTACCAAATGGATGTGGCAAATCGCAAAGAAGTCATCACTGAAACAATACGTGATATTGAAGAAGGCGCAGACATTGTAATGGTAAAACCCGGGATGGCCTATTTGGATATTATCCGTGACTTGGCCAATGAAGTACAGGTTCCCATTGCGGTATATCAAGTAAGTGGTGAATACGCCATGCTAAAGGCAGCGGCAGCGAAAGGATTGCTTGACCACGAAAGTGTAATGATGGAGCAGCTTATCGCCTTTAAGCGTGCAGGAGCTTCCATTATTGTTTCCTATCACGCAGAGCACGCCATTTCCTTATTGTAAAAGTGGCAATGTAAATTTTTGTATTTTGCTAAAAAGTATACATGAATAGACTTGCCTCATTTTTAAAAGGACTTCTAGTTGTTTTGGTAATCCTTGTCGCAGGTCTCTACATTTCGGGCTATGGCTATCTGATTGAACTCGGACTCAAAGTAATTGAGCTTGGAAGAACCTCAGCTGGTTTGGAAGACTACGTTTATTTCGATTCTCGTGAGATTCCCAAAAGTGACAATCCGCAAGCATGGCCCTTACACGCCGATTACAATTCAGTTCCTGCTACCGCCAAACTTCAAAAACTTCACCAAGACCATAGAACAGTTGCGTTTCTCGTCATTAAAAATGACTCGATTTGGCACGAGCAATATTTTGAAGGCTTCGGAAATGACAGTAAAACCAACTCTTTTTCTGTGGTTAAAACAATCGTCTCGGCCAGTCTGGCCAAGGGCATTGAAGAGGGTGATGTTAAAAGTTTTGACCAGCCCGTTAAAGACTTTCTACCTTGGTTGCAAGGAGAATATGCTGATGTTGTTACTGTAGGCAATTTGGCTACCATGTCGTCAGGTCTCAAGTGGAAAGAAGATTATGAAAACTTACTTACCATCACGCCACGCACGTACATCACACGAGACATTGTTGGGGTAATGAAAACGCTTCCAATTGAAGCCCCTCCAGGTGAACGTTTTGTGTATCAAAGCGGAAGCACACAGTTGTTGTCTTTGGTACTGACAGCAGCTACAGGCGAAACCATCTCAAATTTGGTGAGACGCTATTTTTGGAATCCCCTTGGAGCACATGCCGATGCCAACTGGCGTCTTGATGCTTCGGAAAAAGGGATTGAAAAATCGTATTGCTGTTTTAATTCCAATGCACGTGATTTTGCACGCTTTGCAGCACTGTTCAAAAACGGCGGTTTCTGGAACGGCAAGCAATTGATAAGTACTGACTATGTTAAAAAATCCATAACCCCACAGTTTGAAAATGGCCTAGACTATGGCTATGGATGGTGGTTGGGCTCACATATAGGAAAAAGTTTTTACAGCATGCGTGGACACAACGGGCAATATGTGATTGTGTTTCCAGAGGATGATGTAATTGTGGTGCGTTTGGGTCGTGAACAATTGCCCGACTTGCCAGGTGTCAGACACTCCGCCGATTATTTGGGCTATATGGAAGAAGCCTTTGCAATGTTAAACAATGAAACTGCCACAAGCCCCTGAGAACATACTGTTTCTAGATATTGAAACCGTTCCTGAAGCAACCGGTTTTAGTCTGGTTAGTGAGCAAGCACAAGATTTGTTTGCTGCCAATACCGCCTGTAAGCGAAAAGTAGACGACTTAAGTGCTGGATACTATTACGACCTTGCGGGCATTTGGGCTGAGTTTAGAAAAATCATTTGTATTTCGGTTGGCTATTTGACTACCACAACAAACGGTCGCCGATTAAGAGTGTGTAGTTTTTTTAGTGAAGAGAATGAATTGCTTGTCTAGTTTAAAGATTTGCTTGATAGCCATTTTTCGGCTGCCCAACACAAGTTATGTGCCCACAATAAAAAAGAATTTGATTTTCTCTTTATTGCTAGGCGTATGCTAAAGCATTAGTTGGAACTCCCTTAAACATTACAATTGATGGGAAAAAAGCCTTGAGAAGTGCCCCATCTTGACACCCTAGAATTGTGAAAATTTGGCAACTTTAAGCATTATACATCTTTAAAATTATTGGCGCAATTTTTTGGAATCCCTTCCCCAAAAGACGATATGGACGGATCTGATGTGGCACGTGTATATTATGAAGAAAAGGATTTAGGGCGTATTATCCGCAATTGCGAAAAGGACGTAATTACGTTAACGCAAGTGTATATTGAACTGACGCTAAAACCGCCTTTACGTGAAGATGAAATCATTTCTGTTTCATAAATGTGTCAACCGCTTTGAATTCAGTATTTTTGTGCCAACACTAACATTATGGATATCATTATTTCGTTAGACTCCAAGCTGGCCTATGTGGCCCTAATCTTCTTGGTCCTAGCTACTTTAAACGCTTTTTGGGGCTTGATTGGCAAACGTAGCTTTGGCAGCAAAGACTTGCGCCTTTCGCTTTTCGCGCTTATTTTTTCTCATATTCAACTGCTAATATGGATTGCTACTTATTTTGTCTCACCTTATTTTTTCGCTTGGGAAAATGGTATAGGGGCAGTGTTTAAAGACAGCACCTTACGCCTCTATTTGGTAGAACACCCCACTACAAATATCTTGGCCATTGTGCCTATAACCATGGGGTGGTCATTACACAAAAAGGCGGTTGTAGACAGAAAAAAATATTTTAGAATTGCCGTTTTCTACGGCATTGGACTGCTATTGTTATTAAGTAGGATTCCTTGGCTAAACTGGTCATAAAAAAGAAAG
Source organism: Flavobacteriaceae bacterium UBA1115 (assembly GCA_002313325.1). Taxonomy (GTDB): domain Bacteria; phylum Bacteroidota; class Bacteroidia; order Flavobacteriales; family Flavobacteriaceae; genus UBA7446. The sequence goes on along the minus strand of DCBE01000043.1, from coordinate 14,368 downwards.
CACCCTGGAGAGATGCTTTCTAATAACCAACCATATTAAACTATGAAAAACTAATTAAGCAATATTATCTTGCTTCACGTTTACACTTGCAAGATAAATCAAGTTATTCCTCGTAGTTGTGAATTATTTGTTAAAGTATTTTAGAAACATAAACGCTTAATTAATGCCAGATTTTTCAAAAGTTGCTGTAATCGGAGGGGGTAGTTGGGCAACTGCACTTGTCAAAATTCTCTGTGAAAACAACGCAACCGTTGGTTGGTATGTCCGCAACGAAGTCATATACGATCACTTACTGCATGAAGGGCACAACCCAAATTATTTGAGCAACGTAGCGTTCGATATGTCAATGTTGGATTTACATACCGACATAAATAACATCACACAACTATACGATGTGTTAATCATTGCAACGCCTTCTTTTTATTTAGATAATGTGTTAGAACCTTTGACCGTCTCGCTTGAAAACAAAGTTTTTTTTTCGGCAGTTAAAGGAATTGTTCCTGAGAAAAAGGTACTGGTTGGGGCTTATTTAGCGGATAAATTTGATGTTGGTGAAGCGCATTTTGGGGTGATTGCTGGACCGTGTCATGCAGAGGAAGTAGCCTTAGAGCGTCTATCTTACCTAACCATCGCAAGCAGCAATATGACTTTGGCCGAGCAAATGAAAGAAAAGCTGGCGTGCAACTATATTAAAGTTTCTTTATCTGACGATGTTATTGGGGCCGAATATGCCGCCACACTCAAAAACGTATATGCCATTGCCGTAGGTATAGCACACGGCCTTGGCTATGGCGATAACTTTATTAGTGTATTAATTAGCAGTGCTATGCGTGAAATGAAGCGCTTTGTAAAAAAGGTAGACCAAAAAAAAAGAAACATCAACAATTCAGCTTACTTAGGCGATTTGCTCGTTACTGCCTATTCTGTTTTTAGTCGAAATCGCATGCTGGGAAACATGATAGGTAAAGGCTATACCGTAAAGGCCGCACTTATGGAAATGACCATGATTGCAGAAGGCTATTACGGAGCCAAAACAACCTATGAGCTGGGCACTTGTTTTAATGGAGATTACCCAATTCTACAATTTGTTTATCAGGTCCTTTATGAAAAAGGAAGTGCCAAGAAAAAAATGAAAGCATTGAGTAAGGTGCTTGACTAGCTTAAAGGGGTGAATTGCTTTAGGAAGCGCACATCATTGTCATAGAACACTCTGATGTCTTCAATTTGGTGTAAAAGCATCGCCATACGCTCCAATCCCATCCCAAAGGCAAAGCCAGAATATTCCTCCGCATCGATACCACAATTGGTCAAAACATTAGTATCTACCATTCCACATCCCATAATTTCAAGCCATCCAGTCCCTTTAGTAATGCGATAATCCGCTTTGTTTTCTATACCCCAGTAAATATCGACTTCTGCACTGGGCTCTGTAAAGGGAAAGTAGGAAGGTCTCAATCGTATTTCTGCAGTTCCAAAAATAGCTTTGGTGAAATACATCAATGTTTGTTTAAGATCCGCAAAGGAAACATTTTTATCGATATAAAGTCCCTCTATCTGGTGAAACACGCAGTGTGAGCGTGCAGAAATGGCTTCGTTTCTAAACACCCGCCCTGGAGATAAAATCCGGATTGGTGGCTGGTTAGACTCCATATGTCGCACTTGAACTGATGATGTGTGTGTACGTAACAAGACATCGGGGTCTGTTTGCACAAAAAAGGTGTCTTGCATGTCGCGAGCTGGGTGGTGCTCCGGCAAGTTTAAAGCAGTAAAATTGTGCCAGTCATCTTCCACTTCCGGACCTGATGAAAGACCATATCCAATACGACTAAAAACGTCAATGACACGTTCTCTTACAATACTGATGGGGTGACGTGCCCCAAGCGGAATCGGCTGACCTGGGCGGCTGATATCGTCCATGGTACTTTTCGATTGCGAACCGCTTAATTCAGTTTGTGAGGCCTTAACTTTAGCGAAGGCTTCAGCCTTAAGTTGGTTTAACAATTGCCCGTACTCCTTCTTTTCTTCATTTGGAACATTGCGGAAGTCAGCAAATAGTTTGGTGATGTGTCCTTTTTTGCCCAAATAGTCAATACGGAATTGTTCAACCTCGGATGCAGTATTGGGAGTAAAAGCAGCCACGTCTTTTAAATGCGCCTTGATGTTATCTATCATGTGCACAAAAATACACATTAAGCGCTTAGTACCGCAAAACCGAAGAAATCTATGCGTACATTTGTGTTATGCCACTTAACTACATAGACCTTGCTGTTGTTTGTTTGCTTGTGTATGGTCTTGTCCGAGGCGCCTTTAGGGGTTTCTTTGTAGAAGTTTCCTCTCTGTTGGCACTTGTCTTAGGTGTGTTCGGTGCCTTGCACTTTTCTAATTTTACTGCATCGATACTGGCCTATTATATTGAGTGGGATTACTTGCCGTTGTTGGCCTTTGCGCTGACTTTTATTGGTATTATAATTGGTGTGGCTTGGATAGGAAAGCTACTGACGAAGTTAGCAAAAGTGGTGCTTCTCGGTTTTTTTAACCGATTGCTAGGTGCCCTTTTTGGTGCATGCAAATGGCTTATCATTTGTGGGGTGCTCGTTTGGATTCTAGGGCAAATAGATGTCTTTTTTAGTTATTTGCCCGAAACCCTAAAGGACAACTCTTTGGTCTTCCTGCCCTTGGAAGAATTAGGTGCTTATTTGTTTGAAAAAATCAATACGGAAAAAATCCCAACAGACAACATCCCGCCTATTCTTTAGCAAAACTGATGGGCTGAACACTGCTTCTCGGAATCCAGCCTATGGAGCCGTTTTGAAGTTTGATTTTAATCCAATCCTCTACATCTTCTAAAATAAAAACCTTAGCCCCTTCGTGAATGGTGAGCAATACTTCTGAGCGCATGTTGGGTTCTGCGCGAAAAGACTCCGATTGCACAAAAACAATAGCAGGGTTAGTGTTGTGCAGGGTGTTTTGTTGCTGCAGTATAATCACTACAGTCAAAATGGAAAGTAGCAGGGAAATAACAAATCCTGTGAAAAACAGCCTTTTTAGCATGCTGCTGTTAGAGCGCTTAAACAAAAAGAATGAAAATACTGCCAACCAAAAAACAGCAATAAGCACCATGCTCCAACCGCGAACAGACTTAAGGAACACTAGGTCGGCAGTTGCTTTTTTTAACTCACTCTCTGGCAGCGACGTAAACCTGTCTAACGTCATGTTTTGTGCATAGGCCAAGTTGTTGATCAATTGCTCGTTGTCTGCGTCCAACAACAGGGCTTTTTCATAGTTCAATATGCTGGAAGCTATTGCGTTCTTTTTGTAGTAAGCATTACCGCGGTTAAAGTACAATTCTGGTGAATGAACACCCAAAGAAGTGACGGAATCGTAATAGACAATGGCACGGTCATAAGCCCCTTTGTTATAGGCAATATTACCCGATCTAAAAAGATCTTCTGGGTCTTGCCCAAAACAAGTCAAGCAAGAAAAAAGCGCAAAAGATAAGATGATTTTCATGACTTAAATTGTTTGTCCATTTGGGTTATGGCAGCTACAGCCGTTTCGTAGTCTTGCTCCATGCTGCTGCGAGAAGTGGGCGCATAACGGGCAAGCTCACAGTTGGTCAAAACTTGAATAAACAAGCCTATGGTATCTCTTTCAACGCCTTTATCGGAAAGCAACGTTTGCATTTTTTCTTTACTAAAATCGGATGTTTTAATCTGTAACCTAGCCTTTAGATAATTATGGAGTGCAGCTTCAAGCGAAACATAAAAGGCGGATGCATCAGACATATTTTTCTTGGCCTTGCCCAAAAACTTTTTAACCAAGCGTACCTTTTGCTGTCTTGCAATTGCCGCGGCATCGGGTGTTTGACTGCGTATTATAAAATACAACAAGAGGAGTATTACGGGAAAAGCCAACAGAGCAAAAAACAATGTGCTGCCAAAAAAGGGCAATTGCTTTATAGGTATAAAAGACGTTTGCTGCGCAATAAATTGAAAAGAGCCTATAACATTTGGAACAGCTACTTTGGCCGCGTTTGGTGCATTGACTATGGGCGTCGCTGCCTTTGGACCCTCAAGAACGTCTATAACCAACTCCGCTGATTCAAGTGTTTTGTATTTTTTTGCCTTGGGTTCAAAATAGCTAAATGCAATGGGAGGAATAGGGTATTTCCCTTGATATTGCGGTACCAATGTATAGGTGTTTTTTATTGAGCCTCGCATGCCCGAAAGCGTTGTATTTACTTGTTCGCTGTATTCGGGGTCGTATCGTTCAAGTGCACTTGGCGTTGCCATTTCTGGCAGTGAAAAAAGCTTGAGGTTTCCTTTACCCTTTACCTCCACTGTTGCTTGTAGCGATTCAGAAGCATTAAGTGCATTTTTGGACGTCTTTACGTCAAAGCTAAAGTTACCCACGGCGCCGTTAAAATTGGTCGGCTTGCCCTTGTCGGGAAATGGCAATACCGTTAGGGTACGCTTGCCAGCTGTTATGGTTCGTGAAACTTGAGTATAAACCTGATTTCCAAAAAAGTCTCTGCGGTTGGTCGGTACGTCTAACTGGACATCTAATGAAAGGGGGGCTATGGGTAGTTTGCCTGCGCGTTGTGGATAAAGAACCGTCTGCTGCCATGCCACATAATTATACTGCTTGCCCTTAAACATTTCCCTTTCAATAGTTCGTCTAGAAGGTATGCCTTGCGACCAAAAGTCGTTGTATTCAGGCATGTCAATTGGGTTGACATCGGATGGCCGCACTTTACTGTCAAAATAAAGTTTGTACACCACCGTTATGGGTTCGTTTATATAAACCTTGCTTTTGGACAAGGTTGCTACCAAATGAAGGCTTTCAGACGCTATGTAATTTGGGTCGTTTGGATTTTTGGGTATTTCAACAGCAGCTGTTATTTCTACAGGAACTGGAGTCGTTTTATAAACTTCCCCATCGATTTCTATAGATGCTTGCCCAATGACATTCTTTCCTTTTTTTAAGGGAGTTAACAGATAGGTATAGCTTTTTGAAAACGATCGCTTTCCATTAACATACACATTACTTACCGATTGACTTGGCCCCGCTACCACTCTAAATCCATCAAAAGATGGAGGAACGAAATTATCGCCGTCTTTATTCATGCTAAACTCGAGACGCAGCCGTTCGTTGATGCCCAGTTGACGCTTGCTTATTTGAGCAGTAAAATCAACCTGCGCATAAGCAACAGGTGATAGCGCCAGCGTCAGAAAACAACAAATAAGCAGCTGTCTCATTACCAATCTTTTTTGCTTTTAACACCCGCAGGCTTTACCTTCTGGGCATTGACTTTGTCTTGAACTTTTTTCTCCTCGTTGCTCATGGCTTCAAGCAGGTTCTTAACCTGTTGAGGTGATAATTGCGTAGGATTGCCTTGGGGTTGCTGTTGGTCTTTATCCTTATCCTCCTTCTGGTCTTGATCTTTTGGGTCATCCTTTTTATTGTCCTTTTCATTTTCCCCCTCATCATCAGAGCCCTCTTTCTGGTCTTGCTCCTTATCCCCTTCTTGATCTTTGCCCTTGTCTTCCTTTTTGTCTTGGTCCTGATCTTTATTGTCCTTGTTATCCTTTTTATCATTGTTGTCCTGATCGCCGTTTTGATCGTCGTCTTCCAGCATTTTTTTAGCTAGGGCATAGTTGTAGCGTGTTTCGTCGTCTTTGGGGTTGTTGCGAAGCGCATTTTTATAAGCCTCAACAGCCCCTTTATACTCCTTTATTTGCATCAGCGCATTGCCAATATTGTGAAAGTTTCGGTGTTTGTTTGGGCGCTCTTTGGTGATTTCAACTGCATCGGCATATAACGATAGGGCCTCTGCTACATAGTTGTCTTGTTGTAGGGTGGTTCCCATGTTGTACTGCGCAATGTCTTTTTTCAAGCCCGTGGCAGCTGCCCTGCGGTAATTCTTTTCTGCCTCAACATTATTCGATGCATCAAATGCTTGATTGCCATCATAGATATAATTATCTGCGCTTTTAACAAGGGGAGCCTCTTGTCCTAAAACAATAAATGGGAATAGCATTATGATTATCAATAGCCTAAGCATCTTGGAACAAATTTAGTTTTTTAACCCACTGGGTTTTGCGATAGAATAAAAACAAGTCAAGTACAATCAAAAACAGACCAATACCTAAAAACCATTGAAACTGGTCTTTAAATTTAGCAAATTGTTTGGCTTCAAACTCTTGTTTATCCATCTGCTTAAGACGGTCTATAATGGATGTTACCACCTCCTCGGTGTTGCTGCCGTCCAAAAACAAGCCGTTGGTTTGTTTTGCTATGGACTGCATCTGTTCAAAATTACTTTTTGTTATAACCACCTCTCCCTTATTATCTTTCTTATAAGAAGTGGAATTCCCTTTGGTTATGGGAATTACAGAGCCTTTTTCGGTTCCCACAACCACAGTGAAAAACGTAATTCCTAGCTGGGCAGCACGTAATGCTGCAGTCAAGGCATCATCGCCATGGTCTTCTCCATCAGATATAATACACACCACACGGTTGGTTTGGTTTTCGTCGTCGAAATAGGTTTCCGCCAAGCGCATCGCTGCGGAAATAGCCGTCCCTTGAGAAGAAATCATGTTAGTGTCCAATGACGACAAAAACAATCGAGATGCGGCATAGTCTGTTGTAATGGGTAAATGCGGAATGGCCCCTGAAGCATAGGCAATGATTCCTACGCGGTCGCTAACCAATTGGTTGATCAGCTCGCCGGCAAGGCGCTTGGCCTTTTCCAATCTATTTGGCGCAATGTCTTCTGCTAGCATACTCTTAGACACATCAATGGCAAATACCAAGTCTACCCCTTCTCTTTTAACAGTTTCAAGCTCAGTGCCTATCTGAGGGTTGACCAAGCCCAAGCAAATAAAAGCCCAACCCAGCCAAAATAAAATTTGTTTAAGCCAGCCCTTAAACGAAGAGCGTTCTGGAGCGATATGGTCCATCATTTTTGTAGATGCCAACGATTTTAACACCCGTTTCTTCCAAAGGTTAAAAAGCACATAGCCCAAAACCATTAACGGTATAAACAAGAGCAAATAGAAATACTGTGTTTGTTCGTATTGTATCATGCCAGCGCTGATTTAAAAAGCGTGAGACGCAAAAGCCATTCCAAAAACAATGCAGCTATTGCCGCAAACACAAACCACCTAAACTTTTCGTGGTATTTGGTATAGCGGATCACTTCTATATCTGTTCGTTCTAATTTATCTATCTCTTTGTAGATCGCTGCTAGTTTTTTGTTGTCTGTTGCGCGGTAGTAGCTCCCGCCCGTTTCCGCAGCAATAGACTTTAGTAATTCCTCATCAATTTCAACCTTTCGCAATTGATACACAAAAGTACCGTCTTGGCGTAGGGCAACAGGTGCAGGTGCGCTGCCGTTACTGCCCAATCCAATGGTATAGGTTTTAATGCCATATGTACTTGCAAGACCCGCTGCTGTCTTAGGGTCTACAAAACCAGTGTTGTTTACGCCGTCTGTAAGCAAGATGATTACCTTGCTTTTGGCTTTGCTGTCCCGCAATCGGTTTACGGCAGTCGCCAGCCCCATGCCAATGGCCGTTCCATCGTTAATCACGCCATCATAGTTAACCTTGTTAAGCACATCAATCACTAAGGCCTTGTCTGAAGTTATGGGCGTTTTGGTATAGCTTTCGCCTGCATATACTACCAAGCCTACACGGTCTGTTTCCCTTTTGGCAATAAAGTCTGCCGCCACCTTTTTAAGAGCCGCCAAGCGATTGGGCTTTAGGTCGCGCGCCAACATACTTGACGAAACATCCATGGCGATAACGATATCTATTCCTTTGTTTGTTTTAGTTTGGGTACTGACGTCTTGTGTTTGTGGACGCGCTAAAGCGGTTACAATGAGAGTAATAGCCAACAAACGCAAAACCAACAATAGGGGGCGCCATTTGGCTAAACCACCCGACTTGGAAAAAGCGGCAATGCTAGAGCTAAGCAAATGCGCCACTTGTTTTTTTCGCGAGAGAATATGCCATGCCACTAAAAAGGGTATCAGCAATAGACCCCAGAAAAAATCAGGATATGCAAAGTTGTAATCCATCATGGTTTTTCCTTTTTAAATTCAATACTGTTCAGCATTCGGGTAATTAGTTCTTTAGCATAGCGATCGTTGCGATCGTAGACCATCTGAAGCTGTTGAAAGCCTTTGTTTTCAGTAAAGTAGTAAACCTCATAGGTTTTACGCTGAGTGTCTTTGTTCTTTTTGGTCCAATCGAAAGAGCCTGAAGCCACAATTCCTTCAATTCCTGAGGTTGTTTTGTAATAGTTCTGTTTTTGGAAAATATTGGTCGCTCCCATGCTGTCAAAAGTGCCAATTACCTTGTCTACTTTTTGCTGCAAATCGATAGTTTGTTCCTCTTCTGATGTTGAATGCTCCATGTGTAGCGCTATCATAAATGCATCCTCCAAAGAACCCAATACAAATTGCTGATTTAGGCGGTTTTGGGTAGTCTTTCTGCTTAAGACATCTGGGGATTTTAGTGTAATTGCAGAAATGCCGTAAGTACTCGAAACCCATTCTTGTTGCAGCCACTTTAACGTTGGATGTCCAAACACACGATCCTTGGCTTGGACGGCGCCGTAATTGTAAATCATAATCCCCGCGGCAATGGCCAATACTCCCAAGAAGGAAAAACCTGCTATTTTAAAACGCTGAAGTTGTTGTTGCTTTCGGCGCATACGGGCATAGGCCTCATTTTGTAAGCGTTCTTCTTCTGTTGGTTCGGGCAGTGCCGCCTTGGTGTCCTTGACAACTAATTCGATTTTTTCTAAATCCAATCGCGCCAAATACTCTTCTGGTAGGGCACGTGCAAACTTAACCAGATCAGCCGTTGACAATACCTCCTTAAGTTGATCAATTGTTGTGTTTGTCAGTTCAAGGTTACCCGTATCTCGCAACAACTCCAACTTTGTCAAGAGTTCTTCAGAAGTGCTTTCTAAGGCGTCAATATTGGTCTCGTCATCTAAATAGTTGCGTACAATGTCCGTCATTTCTGAGTAGTAATCTTTATAGGCCTCTTGTTTGTCAAGATGCTTGGATTCCAGTGCTTGCAAAGCTTGTAAGGCGAGCTCAAAAGGGGGCATTTTTTCCCGCTTGGCACGAATGCTTTTTTGGGTTTTTACAATAAAAAAATAGAGCAGTAAAAGAGCGATTAAAATCAAAACCCCGTAACTGTAGGGGTTCCACCAACCTGTAGTGGTTTTGGCCATGGGCAAAATGGTCTTAATTGGGAAAAGGGGTTGCTCCAAAGTGTCTACTGCCACGTCCTTTACCCTTACTAAAAGGGAGTCTGTTTTAAAGACTTCTCCATCTACAACCAGAAGTTGTTGAGGTAGGGTAAACTGCCCCGAGTCAAATTGGATAACCGCATAGGACTTGGAATACGTAACTGTATTTGCTGCAACGGTTGTATCAACAGCCGTGCTGTCAATAACCTCAAAAGGAGCAAATGCCCTAAGCGGCGGAAACTGTATGCTGGCTTGTTTGTCGGTGGAAACAACCAAGTCGAGGTTTATTTGCTCTGCCAAGCGTACCTCAAGCGTATCGGCCGTAAGGCTTACTTTCGTTTGGGCCATGCTCCAACACGTGACTAACAATAAAAGTGAAAAGCGTATCCCTTTATCCACGGCCTTTAAAATAGGTTAGTAGTTTTTTGACGTAGCTTTCGTCAGTAGCACATGAAAGTGCCCCTGCGCCATATCTTGTAAATTGTGTGCTGAAATAATCGGCGGTTTTTCGGTGTGCAAGCGCATAGGCCGTGCGTACAGATTTTGATGAGCTGTTCACCCATTTATGTGCCGCTGTTTCCGCATCACGGACAAGCAATAGCCCTGCTTTTGGAAGTTTGGCTTCTATGGGATCGTAAATGCGAACGCCTGTAAGGTCATGCTTTCTTGCGGCCAGCTGCACCGATTTGGAATAATCGCTGTCTAAACAGTCGGACAGTACAAATACAATAGTACGTTTTTTAAGAATACTGCTCATAAACTCCAATGCACCGGCTATGTCTGTTTTGGTACTTTTGGGTTGATGCTCCAAAAGCTCACGAATGATGCGCAATACGTGTGATTTCCCTTTTTTGGGTGCAATAAATAATTCCACATCGTCTGAAAACATCAGCAGCCCAACTTTATCGTTGTTCTGCAGGGCAGAAAAGGCAAGGGTAGCGGCAATTTCGGTAAGGGTGTCGCGTTTGCGCTGTACCAATGAACCAAAATCGGCAGAACCACTCACGTCTACCACTAGCATAAGCGTTAGTTCACGCTCTTCCTCAAATACTTTTACATAAGGTTCTTGGTAGCGAGCGGTAACATTCCAGTCAATGGCTCGGACATCATCACCATATTGATATTGACGCACCTCGCTAAAGGTCATACCACGACCCTTAAAGGTACTGTGATATTCCCCCCCAAAGATGTGATTGCTCAATCGGCGGGTTTTAATTTCTATCTTCCGAACTTTTTTTAAAAGCTCTTTTGTATCCATAGCAAAAAGCTGTTTTTTAGACTAAGGCACCTCCACAGCGTTAACAATGCGCTGGGTGATATCTTCCGAGGTGACGTTCTCGGCTTCGGCTTCATACGTAATTCCAATACGGTGGCGTAACACATCATAAACAACGGCGCGAACGTCTTCTGGAATCACATAACCACGGCGCTTGATAAAGGCATAACATTTGGCAGCAGTTGCCAAATTGATACTACCCCTTGGTGAAGCGCCAAAACTAATAAGTGGTTTTAAGGATTGTAATTTATATTTCTCGGGATATCGCGTAGCAAAAACCAAGTCCAAGATGTACTTTTCAATCTTTTCGTCCATATACACTTCGCGAACGGCCTTTTGCATCTTGATGATTTGCGCTGTACTAATCACCGGCTTTACGGAGCCAAAAGAGTCGTTAAGATTGGCACGAACAATCTCTTGCTCATCTGAAATATTGGGATAGTCAATGATTACCTTGAGCATAAAACGGTCTACTTGGGCTTCTGGCAGTGGATAAGTTCCTTCTTGTTCCACTGGGTTTTGTGTGGCCATTACCAAAAATGGCGGCTTAAGCTTAAACGTTTCGTCACCAATAGTAACCTGCTTTTCTTGCATGGCTTCCAACAGGGCAGATTGCACTTTTGCAGGGGCTCTGTTGATCTCATCAGCCAATACAAAATTGGCAAACACCGGTCCTTTTTTGATGCTAAAATCATTCTCTTTAGCGTTGTAAATCATGGTTCCAATTACATCGGCTGGAAGCAAGTCGGGCGTAAATTGAATACGGCTAAAACTTCCCTTTACTGCCTTGCTCAAAGTGTTGATAGCAAGGGTCTTAGCTAACCCTGGGACACCTTCTAGCAGTATGTGTCCTTGTCCCAACAAGCCAATAAGCAAACGTTCCACCATTTGATTTTGACCTACGATGACCTTGTTCATTTCAAGCGTTAGGATGTCTATGAAAGCGCTTTCTTTTTCTATGTGTTCGTTAAGTGCTTTGATATCTACAGCGTTATCGCTCATGTTTTTCGTTTTTTAATTAGCGTTGCAAAATGTACAAAAATGCGCAGCGCATCTGTTAACATTTGGTTAAAAATAGGGCTTCACAAAGTTATTACAAAAAGTGTTGAAATAGCTCACTAACTTTGCATTAAACATTTGTGATGATTAATAAAAGGCTGCTCATCAAAAGCTTACTTGCGCACAACGATGAAAACAGTTTTTACGATAAAAAAAGACAGCTGAATTTAAGCCAGCGCGAAGGCAAGGCTAAATTCCTTAAACACATTTGTGCCATTTCGAATTCTAATCCAAAAAATAACTCATACATCGTTGTGGGCGTAGATGACGGCGACAGCAGCATTTGCGGAGTAGACTTTTTTGATGACGCCAAGCTGCAAAACCTCATCAATGCTTATTTGGAAAACCCTCCTTTAGTGCTCTATGAAAATATTCACTTTCCGCATTTGGCTGAGGGCAAAGTTGTGGGCTTGGTGACCATCAGACCCACTAATAAAATAACGGCGCTGCGAAAAAACATCTGGAAATATTTTGGGGGCGCTGTGTTTTTTAGAGATGGTAGTATCTCCGTATCCAAAGTTTTTGACGTCGAGCTGCAAGACACCAATTCGGCAGTGGTGGCAGAAATTGAAAAGCACGCCCAAAACAACATCGAACTAACGCTTGACGGTGTTGTTGATTTTATAAACAGCCACGATGAATTGCTAAAACCCAGCTACAAGGTTTTTAAGGAGTCATTTGTGCTTTGCTGGGCGGGACTTGAAAAAAAGGAAAAAGGAAAGTCTTATTATTCAAGAGTGGATGTTGAACTCATCAACGAGCATGTTAAATTGTTCTACTCCACCCATGATGAAGTGGAAATTGAAATGGACGCGCATTCGTTTAGCCTAATTGAGTATGTCCGCTTGGGGTTTCATCATGCATACAAATACTACCCCCTTGAACGTGTATCTTTTTTGTTTGATAACAAAGGCTCTTACCAAATTGATGCGGCGTTTTTGTTTGAACCCCCCAAATATGAAAAAAAGCTTCTGCACCATATCTACAATGCCAACAATGCCTTGGGTGAAAAACTGCTCAAAAACCTAAGCCTAACCAAAAACGACAAGGAAGATGTGGGCAACTTGGCGCCTACGTACATGCTGTGTTACCTCAACGGGTTTGAAGAAGCACTCGACAAATTAAACGAACTCGCTTCCGTGATCAAGCAACATAGCAAACATGCCTACCAAGGCCTAAAAGACACCCAACGGATACTTCGGAAGATTAAATATCATTAAGTAAGTTGGTGCGTTTTCATATATGCAAAAACCCCGTCTGGCAACCACGCTTTTAGCTGCTTTATGTCTTTTGTTTCGCGTATGCTTGTGGCAGCAATATCCAATAAAGGAGCTAGAAGACGTTGGTGTGCTGGAAATGCATCTAAGGAAGTGTCATTTCTGGGATAAATCAACAAAGGAAATTGCTTGATATAAGCTGCATTTTGCCAGCCGTCCAATCCTACGGCGCTGTCGGCACCCATCAGCATGATATAGGAGTTGTCGGGATGCTCAGCCGCCAATTTTCGAACGGTATTTGACGTATAGCTTGGCTTGGGCATGTGTAGTTCAATGTCGCTGGCCACCAAACAATCATAAGGTGTTAAAGCCTGTGTCAACATATTCCAGCGGTGCTCCTCTGACCAAAGTGCAGCCATCTTTTTATGTGGGTTTTGTGGGGTCAGGATATAATGTACCTCGTCTGCTTTTTGTTGATCAATTACCGCTTGACCAATGCCTATATGCCCGTTGTGAATGGGATTAAAACTTCCAAAAAATAGTGCAATCCGCTTCATCTTGTTAAAAAGTTGCTGATATGTTCTACCGTTTCGCTGATGGCAGTTTCCAAATTGTCGTTTACCACCACAACATCAAATGCGTTGGCGCGTACCATTTCGAAATTAGCCTTTTCCAATCGCATCGCAATTTTATCTGAGCTGTCCGTATCGCGCTGGCGCAAGCGCTCAGCCAATGCTTCCGTGCTCGGAAGCTTGATGAATATGGAAAGGGTATTTTTGGGGAATTGGTTTTTGATGTTTAATCCGCCTATCACGTCTATGTCAAATAAGACATTTTTGTCCAATGCCCAAATGCGGTCTAGCTCAGATTTTAATGTGCCGTAAAACATCCCTGGGTAGACCTCTTCGTATTCAGTAAAGGCACCTTCAGTAATTTTTGCTTTAAAAGCTGCTTCGGAGAGAAAATAGTAGTCTTTGCCGTCAACTTCTTGGCCTCTTGGTGGCCTAGAAGTAGCCGAAACAGAGAATGCCAAGTTGAGGTTTTCCTGAGCGAGCAAGTATTTGGCAATGGTTGTTTTTCCACTACCCGAAGGAGCCGATAAAACAATACATTTTCCCGTTTTCATTACAAGGTGTTGAGTATTTGTTCTTTGATGCGCTCCAGGGCATCTTTCATGCTAACGACCGATTTTTGTAAGTCTGCATCGTTGGCTTTAGATCCTATGGTATTGATTTCACGTCCCATTTCTTGGGCAATAAATCCTAGTTTTTTGCCTTTGGTAGGGGTGTTTTCGTCTAGGCTGGTTTGGAAATAATCGAGGTGATGTTGCAAGCGCACTAACTCTTCGTTGATGTCCCATTTATCATGGTAATAGACCAATTCCTGCTCCAAGCGTTCTTGGTCGTAATCTAAGGTGAGTTGACGCAATTGTTCGCGTAGTTTTTGCTTGCGTGTTGCGATACGCTCATCGGCTTGCGCAGCTATGCTTTTGAGCTGTGCTTCGATTTGTGCCAATTGATTTGTAAGATCTTGCCCCAAAGAAATG
>DCBE01000057.1:9325-9458 GCA_002313325.1 Flavobacteriaceae bacterium UBA1115 | reverse complement strand
AGAAAATGTAAAGATTGAAGCAGCAACCCAAACCTTTGCGACCATTACACTGCAAAACTACTTCCGTATGTACCGCAAACTTTCGGGTATGACAGGTACTGCGATAACAGAGGCAGGTGAGTTTTGGGAAATA
>DCBE01000057.1:0-8991 GCA_002313325.1 Flavobacteriaceae bacterium UBA1115 | reverse complement strand
TACAAGTTGGATGTTATTGAAATCCCAACCAACAGACTCATTGCAAGAAAAGATGAAAATGACCTCATATACAAAACAAAGCGTGAAAAATACAATGCCGTTATTGATCACGTAACCACACTTTCACAAGCGGGACGTCCAGTGCTTATCGGGACCACATCTGTTGAAATTTCTGAACTGTTAAGCCGAATGTTAAACATTCGAAAAGTAGCGCATAACGTACTTAACGCCAAGCTTCATAAAAAGGAAGCTGACGTAGTTGCAGAAGCTGGAAATGTCGGTGTGGTTACCATAGCCACCAACATGGCTGGGCGAGGAACAGACATCAAAATCAACGATGAAGTTAAAGCGGCAGGAGGTCTTGCCATCGTCGGAACAGAACGTCACGATTCAAGACGTGTGGACCGACAGTTGCGTGGACGTGCAGGTCGCCAAGGAGATACGGGAAGCTCGCAGTTCTATGTGTCGTTAGAAGATAACTTGATGCGTTTGTTTGGTTCTGAACGTATATCTAAAATGATGGATCGCATGGGTCACAAAGAAGGTGAAGTCATCCAAGCGGGCATGATGACACGATCTATTGAGCGTGCCCAAAAGAAAGTTGAAGAAAACAACTTTGGTATTCGAAAGCGTTTGCTGGAGTATGATGATGTGATGAACGGCCAGCGAGAGGTAATCTACAAGCGACGCTACAACGCCCTCAACGGAGAACGTCTTCAGCTCGATATTGCCAACATTCTTTATGATACTTGCGATCAGATATGTTCTGTGAACTTAGCAAATAAAGACTACAAGCAATTTGAGTTTGAACTGATTCGCCTGTTTTCACTTACAAGCCCAATCAGTGATGAGGATTTTGAAAGCCAAAACGAAACAGAACTAACAGAAAAAATATACCAAGCAGCATTAGCCCATTATCAAAAAAAGATGGAGGAAAATGCAGCACGTGTTTTCCCAGTGGTTAAGGATGTTTACAAAAACCCGAGTAATACGTTTAAACGTATTGTAGTGCCCTTCACAGACGGGATTAAAACACTAAACGTAGTGAGCGATCTAGAAAAGTCATTTGAAAGCAAAGGCAAGAATCTAATTCGCGACTTTGAGAAAAACATAAGTCTGGCCATTATTGATGAATCGTGGAAAGACCATTTACGTAAAATGGACGAACTGAAGCAATCTGTTCAGCTTGCCGTACACGAACAAAAAGACCCGTTGCTTATCTATAAGTTTGAGTCTTTTGAGCTATTTAGTGCCTTTATGGATGTCGTAAACCGAGATATTATTTCGTTTTTATTTAAGGGGGCATTACCAACACAAGACGCCAGCAACATTCGAGAAGCCAGGAGTGCTCGCCGCAAAGAACGCGTGAACATCTCAAAGGAAGAAGTGTTAAACCAAGACCAACAGGCCATGCGTCAAGCTTCTCAACAATCTGGAAGACCCACTGCTGAAAGACAAGAAACCATAGTGCGTGAACGCCCAAAAATTGGACGTAATGAGCGCGTGGATATTCAGCATATAGTTAGTGGAGAGAAGAGGACAGTAAAGTTTAAACAAGCAGAACCTCTACTCGACAAAGGGGAATGGGTACTTATTCTAGATAGCTAAAATGATTGTCTTAGTTGCGCCAATCCATCCTTTTAGAGGCGGTATTGCAGACACCACTGCTGCATTTGCGCAAAGCCTTAACCAGCAAGGTGAAGAAGTATGTGTCATTTCCTTCACAACGCTATATCCAAAGTTATTATTTCCAGGAAAAACCCAGTACACAACAGATCAAAAGGAGTTCGATTTTGCTGCCATAAGTACGATTAATACCCTAAATCCGTTTAGTTGGTTACGGACAACTAAGCATATCAAATCGCTAAGACCGAAGTTGGTCGTTTTCCGTTATTGGACCCCTTGGTTGGCGATGTGTTACGCTGCAATCGCAAAAAATATTAACATAAAAAAAGTGGCTTGGGTCGACAATGCCTTTCCGCACGAACGTAAAACAGCCGATAAACTTTTACTCAATACATTTTTAGGAAGTGTAGACGAGATCTTGTGCATGTCATCTTCCGTAGCAAAGGAACTTAAAAAACATACTCAAAAAAACATAACCACTTGTTTTCATCCCGTTGACATTGATCTTCCAGCGCAGATTTCAAATGAAGTTGCCAAAGAAAAATTGGCCCTAGACCCCAGCTTGGAGTACCTGTTGTTTTTTGGCTTAATACGCCGTTACAAAGGACTGGATTTACTGATAAAGTCATTGCCACAATTGCGACAAAACAAACCCAACGCAAGACTTTTGGTCGTTGGTGAACCCTACGAGCCCATGGGTAAATACCGTGAATTGGTTGTATCGCTTAAGGTAGATGATATGGTGTTTTTCCACGATTGCTTTGTGCCCACGGCGCAAATCCCATTTTGGTTTGGTGCCTGTGATTGGGTTGTCCAACCCTATAAATCAGCAACACAAAGTGGTATTACCCCAATGGCCATTCACTATGCCAAACCAAGTATAGTAACCCATGTAGGCAGCTTATCCGATGGCATTACAGCCAAAACAGGGCTTGTTTGCGAACCCAACCCCACTGCCCTATCTCAAACTATAACAAAGGCATTGACAGAAAAAAAACAGTTTAGGGATGTAAGAGCTTACAAATCGCTTCAAGAAAAGAGAAGCTGGACTGTTTTTTGCATAGATTTTATCAATACATTTATAAAAACATAAACATATGCCTACTGCTTATCTATCATTAATTACCGCATTTCAATTGCTCTCATGTTCTTTTTCAGCACCGAAACCTATTTACAACGCTAAGCCAGTAGCTACAAACGAGTACATCCTTCCACAAGTGCATGAAGTTGCCTATTTTGCTTCAGGATGCTTCTGGTGTGTCGAAGCCGTCTTTGAGCAAGTCACAGGCGTGCACGAAGCTATTTCTGGCTATGCAGGGGGGAACACCAAAAACCCGATCTACGATCAGGTAGTCACAGGAAGAACAGGACATGCAGAGACTACAAAAGTAATATATGACAAAGAGGTCGTATCGTTTGAAACCTTAGTAACGGTATTTTTTGGTTCGCATGACCCCACCACCCTTAACCGCCAAGGCCCAGACCGAGGAACACATTACCGTTCCGTAGCTTTTTATAAAACCGCAGAGGAAAAAGAAATCATCGAAAAAATAATTGAAAAATTAACGGCTGCCAAACGCTATTCCGATCCCATTGTTACTGAAGTAAAGAAGTACGATGTGTTTTACCAAGCCGAGGACTACCATCAAGATTACGAAAAAAACAACCCTAACAATCCCTACATAAGAGCTGTATCCAAGCCGCGGGTGAGCGCCTTTTTACAGAACTACCCCGAATTGATTAAATCGGATTTGGAATAAAGCGCAAGTACAGCTTGGCGAAGAGCCATCCACCTAGGATGCCAAACAAGGATCCGCTGATGACATCAAGTGGATAATGCA
Source organism: Flavobacteriaceae bacterium UBA1115 (assembly GCA_002313325.1). Taxonomy (GTDB): domain Bacteria; phylum Bacteroidota; class Bacteroidia; order Flavobacteriales; family Flavobacteriaceae; genus UBA7446. Next base: position 5,524 of record DCBE01000057.1, on the reverse strand, counting down.
CACCAATATAAATACGACTGTAAGCAACCATTGCTGCTATCACAAACAGCAATCGGAGCAGTTTAAACTGTCTGGCGAAAAGCACCACAAAGAAAGTAGCCATAGCAAAGGAATTTGAGGCGTGTCCAGAAAAATATCCGTAATAACCTCCGCAGCCTGGTTTAACCCGGCGCATGATGTCAGTTAGTTCGGCCTCATGACAAGGACGTAGACGCTTAAATCCGTCTTTAAACAAATTGGTTACTTGGTCAGTAAACGTAATTAGTAATGCAATAGCAAGTAACATCCAGAGTGTGTTTTTCCAACCCAACCACTTCCCCATAAAAGCAGTAAGTATGGCATAAAAGCCAATCGTATAGCGCTTATCTGTGATTGTCATCCAAAAGGCATCAAAAGGCTCTAAGCCCAGACCGTTAAGCCATAAAAAGAGTTCTTGATCCCAAAGCAGTAACGCATCCATCATTCGGTATATTTATTTACTTCGTTGTCATAGAATTCAGTTGCGCGCTCAATCCACAAAGCAACTTCTTCTATGGCGCTTTGTTTGTCCTCTTTAATAAAGTTTTCCCACCATTCGAGTTCGTCATTGGCCAAGTTTAATATAAAGCGTGGAAACTGTGTGTGTACTACAAAAACAGCATCGGGGTGTTCTGCATTATCTGCAAGTAAAAATGTTGGAATAGTATCAGACATTTGTGTGTATTAGTTTATTAGATAAGTATCTGAAGCGAAGATATAACAACAATGAAGAAACCACGAGACCAAGGCATAGACCAATCCAAACTCCTCTTGCGCCCATAGCTGCTTCTTTACTCAAATAAAGCATCACAGGCACCCCTATCAGGACATAAGCCAAAAAGGTAATCCAAGTGGGGATACGAACGTCCTGTAAACCTCTTAAACTCCCCAAAGCGACCACTTGGGCGCCATCAAAAATTTGAAAAACGGCAGCTATAAACAACAGTGATCCTGCCAGTTCAGCAACTGCAAATGTGTCTAAGCCAGTAGCCGAGTCGAGATATAACCAAGGAAGCGTTTCGTTAAAAGCAACAAAGAACCCTGCGAAAACAACATCCAACAGCAGTGTGAGCAAGAACACAGATAAAGCTATGCGTTTCAATTCACCAAAAGCCCTAAAACCCTTTTGGTTTCCTACACGAATGGTTGCTGCTACACTCAATCCCATGGCTACCATAAAGGTCATGGAAGAAAGGTTGAGCGCAATCTGATTGGCTGCTTGGGCATCTTTGCTTAATAACCCACATACCCAAATAGCAAAAGTAAAAAAACTGACCTCGAAAAACATTTGAAGGGATGAGGGCAAGCCCAATTTCAATAATTGATTTAATTCTTTTTTATACAGTCGTTCCGGGACCAACTGCCGTATGATTGCGGCCGTTCTTGGATCTCGATAAAGTAATATGACAATAAAAATCAACATGGTTACCCTTGACGCCAAACTTCCCACAGCAGCACCTGTCAAGCCCCATTTGGGAAAAATCCATATTCCAAAAATGAGGAAGTAATTGATGACAACATTTACTACATTAGCCAGTACCGTTGCATACATGGAATAGCGTGTAAGCGACATGCCGTCAGAAAACTGTTTAAACGCTTGAAAAATAACAAGTGGCAATAAGGAAACAGCCACCCAGTTTAGGTAAGGAAAAGCCAATGCAACTACTTCGGGCTCCTGTCCCATATGGAACAACAAAGGCTTGGTAATATAAACACCGAGGAACAAAAAAATACCAAGTATAATACAAAGTCTTAAGCCCTCATGTAATACCTTTTGAAGTGCATTTTGATTTTGTCCAGCGTCAGCTTCGGCAATAAGCGGGGTAATAGCTGTTGAGAACCCAATACCAATCGACATGGCGATGAAAACAAAACTGTTACCCAGAGAAATGGCTGCCAATTCGGTAGTTCCCAATTGCCCTACCATGACGTTATCTACAAATTGAACCAAAGTATGCCCTACCATACCTAGCATTACTGGCCAGGCTAGGCGTAGGTTTGTTTTAAATTCTTTTGTATATTCTTGGAGCATTTTGGGGGTGGTTAGCGCGCAAAACTATTATCAGATGGCACAGCCAATCCGTACTTATCATATAAATATATAAGTGAGGTCATGGTTGCAGCACCAAGCTCAAGTTCTCTTTTGTTTACGGCATTAAAAGTGTCGTTTTCAGCGTGATGATGGTCAAAATAGCGTTGTGAGTCTGGGCGTAATCCAGCCAAAACATTGTATTTATTTTTTAGAGGACGCACATCGGCACCACTACCACCTTTTTCAAAATAATGAATTAGATAAGGTTTAAATAAAGGCTTCCATGATAATACTTGGTTGAATTCTTCATTGGAGCATGTAAATGAAAATCCACGGGGGGTAAATCCACCCGCATCCGATTCAAGTGCAAATATGTGTCTCTCACCTGCTAGTAATGCTTTGTTGGCATATGCATTCCCACCCCTTAGGCCATTTTCTTCGTTCATAAACAAAACAACACGAATGGTTCGTTTTGGTTTATAACCTGTAGCTTTAAATAAGCGTAAAACTTCCATTGACTGCACTACTCCTGCCCCATCGTCATGAGCGCCATCCCCTAAATCCCAAGAATCCAAGTGACCACCTACTACAATAATATCATTTGGAAATTCACTTCCAGTGATCTCTCCAATAACATTATGCGACCAGACATCGGGATAGGTTTTACATTGTTGACGGAACAAGAACTTAAGCGCTGGTTCAAGCTTTAAAAGACTACTTAATTTTTCAGCTGCATTGGTGCTTATGGCAGCTGCAGGAATACGTTTAGACACGGCTTGGTCGCCATAGCTCATCGCACCTGTATGCGGCAAATCGTCGAGACGTAAATTCATAGAGCGGACAATAACGCCAACAGCTCCGTACTCGCTTGCCTCTTTGGCACCACTATAACGCTGATCAACACATCCAGAATAAGCTTGAAAAGTACTGATGAGATCGGCTTGCATGGGGCGGTTAAAAAAGACGATTTTTCCTTCAATTTGTTCGCTGCCCAACGCTTTGAGTTCTTCAATGCCTTGCACTTCAACAACAGGAGCCTTTAGGCCAACGGAAGGCGTTGCCACGGAACCACCGAGGGCTGTTATGGGCACATTAAAGGTTATGCCAGGGGCTGTTTCTATCAGCGCAAACTCTTTTGAACCCCTTACCCACTTGGGTACTTTAACGGCTTGCAAGTAAACACTGTCAAGCCCTAATGAATCAAGTTCTGCTTTGGTCCAAGCCACAGCGCGTTCAGCGCCTAAAGAGCCAGACAAGCGGCTGCCAATACGATTGGTCAGGTAATCCAACCATTGGTAAGCGTTTCCCGCCAAGAGTGATGTGTCAAAAAAAGATTTGAGTTGTTTTTCATCGTCTGGATTGGGTTGGGCGCACAGCGCTACGCTAAAAAAGAGAAAAAAGAGAATTCTTATCATCTTGGTATTTATGTAGTGGTGTATGTTGAAACATCTTGTGCGGATATTTGATGTCCACCTAAAATATGTAATCGCTCAATAAAATTACGCAATTGTCTAATATTGCCTGTCCAATCCATTTTCTGTAGTGCGTCAACTGCATCTGGTAGGAGTTCCTTTTTTGGGGTTAAAAGTGATAAGAAATGATCTGCCAAAAGAGGAATGTCGTCTCTTCGCTTATTCAGCCCAGGCACATGGATTTCAATCACAGCCAATCGGTGGTACAAGTCTTCACGAAAACGATATTGTGCAATTTCTTCCTTGATGTTTTTGTTAGTCGCAGCAATCACGCGAACATCTACTGCAATGGTTTTATCACTTCCAACACGTTGAATCTTATGTTCTTCAAGTGCACGTAAGACTTTGGCTTGTGCAGCAAGACTCATATCTCCGATTTCGTCTAAAAAAAGAGTCCCTCCTTGCGCCTGCTCAAAAGTCCCTTTGTGGTCTTTATGGGCAGAAGTAAATGCCCCTTTCATATGTCCAAAAAGTTTACTTTCAATAAGCTCTGAAGGGATCGCAGCACAATTAACCTCTACAAAGGGTTCACTGTAGCGGTTACTTTTAAAATGTAATGCTCTCGCAACCAATTCTTTACCGCTGCCATTGGGTCCTTGAACCATTACCCTAGCCATGGTTGGCGCAACCTTTTCTACCATATTGTGAATGGTCTGAATGGCTTCCGAATTTCCAATCATAGTATACTGCTTAGGAACTGCAATTTTTTTGGTCTTTTTTTTGGGTGTTGCGACACGTTGAAGGGCAGCATTTACCGTCTTTAACAAATGGTTTAAATCTGGTGGTTTTGAAATATAATCATAAGCACCCATACGCATCGCCTTGACAGCAGTTTTCAAATCGCCATGACCGGATATCATTACAACAGCCGATTGCGGGGATACTTTTTGAATATGCGCCAAGACCTCAATACCGTCTTTTTTAGGCATTTTTATGTCACAAAGCACAAGGTCATATGTCTTCTCGTCCAGCATAGTTATTGCTTCTACACCATCAACAGCCTCACTTAAATTGATATTTTTGTCAACATCAACAAGAATCTTCTTGAGCACACGACGGATATTTGCTTCGTCCTCTACAATTAAAATTTGCGCCATTTATTTGGGTGTATGTATTACGCGTTGTGGGAAAGGAATTTCGATACCATTGCGTTTTAATGCTTTCTCAATAGCAAATCTGATATCAGACTTAATCATGGCACCTTTGAATGCGTTTTCAGTAAATACAATTAAAGTAAAATCTAAGCTGCTGTCGCCAAAATCTTGAAACAGAAGTATGGGTTCTTTTTTCTTTGTTGCGTCGGGATGCTGCATCGCAATTTCCAAAACCAGTTTTTTGAATTTTTCCACATCAGTACCATAAGCTACACCGACATTAATAGATTCTCCTGTGACCTTGTCGTTTTCCGTCCAATTAAAAAGAGTTGTTGTTAAATACTTGTGGTTTGGAATAACAAGCACCTTGTTGTCGCGTGTAACAGCTCTTGTAGTACGCAGTGTTATGTTTTCGACCCGTCCAACTTTACCGTCAAGCTCAATAATATCCCCAACGTGAACCGTTTGATCAATTAAAATAAAAATTCCTGAAATTATATCTTGAAAGAAGGTCTGTAAGGCAAAACCAACACCTACCAATAAGGCAGCTGATGCAGCTAAAAGTGCGTTTAAGTTAACACCGGCATTTTGCAAAGCAAGCAATACGATTACCGTGTATAGCAAATAATTAAAGAACGAAAATACAGGCTTAAATTTTCCTTTGCGCTCTTCAGATAATTTGCGTGTTAATAATTTGCGTACAAAACGCATAGTAAAGTATAGGGCAATGATTATCAAAACCAAAACCAAAAAAGAACCAACACTCATTTTTGCATCGCCTATACTAAAGCTGAACTGAAAGAATGACCTGATTTTTTCCATAATCTAATATAAACAAAAAACTTGCTAAAAAAAGAAAACCCACCCTCTAAATAGAGGATGGGAAAAATTGCTATGAAAAAGAAAAA
>DCBE01000007.1 GCA_002313325.1 Flavobacteriaceae bacterium UBA1115 | reverse complement strand
GTAGCGAGAGGGAGACTTGAACTCCCGACCTCCGGGTTATGAATCCGACGCTCTAACCGGCTGAGCTACCTCGCCAAAGAGGCGCAAATATAACAATTTGTTTTCCCAATTTATCTCGGTTTTTCAAGCATTTCTTTTAAAGGTCATCATAAATCTATATATTGGACATTTTATTACATATGTCAAAAATACAATTCGAGATTGAATTTGTAATTCAAGCCTCCCCACAACTTCTTTACCAGTATATGCATACCCCCTCTGGGCTTTCAGAATGGTTTGCTGATAATGTCAACGCACGAACAGAGAAATATTCCTTCTTTTGGGACGATTCCGAAGAAGACGCCCTGCTGCTGCGTAAGAAAGCCAATGAATTTGTTCGCTTTCGCTGGTTAAATGATGATGATGACCAAGACGATTGTTTTTTTGAAATGCGCATCGTGGTAGACGAAATTACCAAAGACGTTTCGATTGTGGTTACCGATTTTGCCGAAGAAGATGAAGTTGAAGAAACTAAAATGCTTTGGGAAAGCCAAATTGGTGATTTAAAACAAGTTTTAGGTTCTTCGTAACATGATAAACCATAACGGTGCGCTTACTTCTTCTCAGTCGCCTGTTTTTACAGCACAAAATCGCGGTTTGCTTTTTGGAGACGCAGTCTTTGAAACCTTACGCTATAGCCAAGACCATATCCATTTTTGGGAAGACCACTACTTTAGACTTATGGCTGCTATGCGTATTTTCCGTATGGACATCCCTATGACATTTACACCCGAGTTTTTAGAACAAGAATGTTTGCGTGTGGTACAAGCACAAAGTGAAACAGCCCCAGCATGGCGTATTCGTTTAACCGTTTACCGTAAAGATGGCGGCACATATTTGCCCAACACCAGAGACATTGATTATGTTATAGCGGCCAAAGCACTTGATTCGGAATACTATCTGTCTGCTGAAAACTATAAGGTTGCTCTTTTCAACGACTACTATTTACAAAAAAGCATGTTGTCAAATCTAAAATCCAACAACAAAGCACTGCAAATTATTGGCAGTATATTTATGCAAGAACAAGGTTTTGATAACGGTATTTTGGTTAATGATGAAAAGGAAGTTGTTGAATTTCTCAACGGTAATCTTTTTATAGTGGAAGACGGAAAACTCCGCACGCCACCCATTAGTTCTGGTTGTTTGGATGGCACCATGCGTAAGCAAATCATACGGATTGCCAAAAAATTAGATATTACTTGTGTGGAGCAGCCTATTTCTCCTTTTGATTTGCAGCGTGTGCAAGAACTCTTTATGACCAATGCTATTGTTGGTATCCAACCAGTCACAAGCTATCGCCGCTCTACTTATGACAAATCAATTACCTTAAAACTTAAACAAGGACTTTTTGATTGGGTTAGTTCAAACCAGGGTGCTTAGGTGCAGTAGCATACAAGGCGTACTCACCACCCATATCTCGCATGATGTCTCCCCATAGTTGATGCTCCTTCTCAAAAATATTATAGTTGTTTTTAATAAGTAGCCAACTTTTTTCATTGTACTCATGTCGCAATTGGCCATTGCCCCAACCACTATACCCTAAAAAAAACCGCAGCTGATTAGAAGTTGTTTTTTTCTCGACTATTATTTCTTGAAGAGCCTCCAAGTCGCCACCCCAAAAGAGTTTGTTGCCAATCGCATGTGCATTGGGTAAATCTTTCATGGTATGTACAAAAAACAACCTATCGGTATCCACGGGCCCACCTTGATAAATGGGCATGTCAATTGATAATTCAGGGATCAATTCATTCAAACTGTAATGCGTGGGCTGGTTTAGAACAAAGCCCAACGAGCTTTCATCATTGTGCTCCGCCATAAGAATCACGCTTCTACCAAAAGACGGATCACCTAAAAGGGATGGATGTGCAATAAGTAATTTCCCTACCATTACACAAAACGAGCTGTTGCCGAAAACTGAAACCCGTTTAAGAGTGCTGCCGTTTCCATACTTTTATTATTTGGCAATTGCAGCCTGTCTATATATACATAGCCGTCGGCAACGCTGACATAAAGCTGTTTATCTTCAGCTTTAATATTTCCGGGGGTTTCGATGGGCGTACCCGCTATAAAGTGTGCTTTTTGGATTTTCACCTGCACGGTTTCTTCATTGTTCTCCAATAACGTCCACGCCGTTGGAAACGGGTTTAGGCCATGGATAAAATGCACTATGGTTTGCCCTGGTTTACACCAGTCAATTTGGGTATTCTCTCGGCTTAGTTTTGGCGCCGTATTGATGGCTGCTGCCTCTTGTTGCGGCATGGGTTTTAATGTCCCCGACGCTAAACCGTTAAGGGTTGCAATAATCAATTCGCCTGATTGGGCTTGCATACGTTCGCTGAGTGTACCCATGGTGTCATCGGCTAATATATATAGCTTTTTTTGAAGCAAAATGGCACCCGTATCAATTTTAGCATCAATTAAAAAGGTGGTAAGTCCAGACACTTGCTCTCCGTTAATTATAGACCAGTGAATGGGCGCAGCTCCTCGATACTGGGGTAGTAGTGATGCGTGTAAGTTAAAAGTTCCAAGTTGTGGTAATTCCCAAACTACTTTGGGCAACATAATAAAGGCAACAACAACAAAGACGTCTGCTTCTAGTGCTTCGAGTTGTGCAACCGTATCATCTGACGATAGTTTTTCAGGCTGAAATATTGGGATATTGTATTCCAGAGCAGCCTCTTTTACAGCAGAAAGGCGTAATTTTTTTCCACGTCCAGCAGGGCGGTCAGGAGCCGTAACAACACCAACAAGCTCGTGCTGACTCTCTATGATGCTACCCAGCCCTGGTACCGCAAAAGCGGGTGTTCCCATAAAAACTACTCGTAAGGATTTGCTCATATCAGCTTGTATTGGTTTAGTGTGTCTTGTATTACCATCTCCTCTGCACACATTTCGTCTAGAGCCACCGCCAATTGTGTTCTGTCAAATTGCGCATCTTGACTTAACTGTTCCAAAGATAATGCATCTTCACGCGAGAGTCTTTCTTTAAGGTAGCTGATTATTATAGCCATCGGGGTTTTTTCGTCTACGCAGCTAGAGCAACTGCCACATTTTTTTTTATACGTTTCACCAAAGTAGTTTAGTAATTTTTTTCGGAAACAAGTGTTGGCAGTGGCGTATGCCCAAATGGCACTAGCCAAAAGTTTTTTTTCTTCCCTAAGCGTATTTAATTGATGTAACACGGGCATCAAGCTTATATTATCTTCTCGCGGTATATGAAACATAATTCCACTATCTGCATGGAGTTGCTGCAATTCAGCATCGCCTTGTTTTTCTAATTGTTTAACACATTCAATAGCACTGCTTAAACCCACACCGCTTTTGAGTGCTATTTTATCTAAGTATATTTCTTGAAACCTGTTGGTAATACCGCCTATATTTCGCAATAAATAATCCACAAACACTTGCTCATGCTTGATGTGCTTTCGCAGTAGTTTTAAGCTAGTTTTCGGTCTGTTGTATTGGGTTAGTGTGAGCAATTGTCCACGCTCCAATACTTTGAGTACGTGATAGGTGGTTCTGTGTTTTAATTCATAGCGCTCACAAAAAAGGGCGTGATTAAATACTAAAATGTCATTTGGTTTTTCGCCATAAGCGACATCAAAATAATGACACAGGTGTTTGTATGTTTTCTTTATGTCTTCAACACTGGGAATACTGGCAGTCGTGCTGTTCCATAGTTTTTGGTCATCTCCGTCTTCAATAAGCAAAGTGGCTTTTGCTACACTTCCGTCTCTGCTACAACGCCCAATTTCTTGGTAGTACTGCTCCATGCTGAATGGAAGCGTGGCGTGTACAACTCGTTTTACATTTGATTTGTCAATACCCATGCCAAATGCCGAAGTGGCTACCATAACAGGAGTTTTTTCTTGCATCCAGTCTACTATGCGTTTTTCTTTGTTCAGTGCGCCACCATGGAAAAAGTTTGTTCGGTGACCCATATTATTTAGGCGGGTACTCAAAATCTCAACACTTTTTCTAGTTCCTGCGTATACAATTGCAGGCGTGCCTTTTGGTGCTAGCGCCTCTGAAATGGATTCTAGCTTATTTGTTGTTTTCAGCACCTTTAGCTCAATATTTGGCCTGTCAAATGAGTTGGTTATTTGTGTGGGTTGCGCCAGTTCGAGTGTCTTGCAAATATCTTCTTTAACCCTTTTGGTAGCAGTTGCGGTAAGAGCTATTGTTGGTGTTTTGGAAAGTTTGTTTTTTAGCCCTATGATTTTTCTGTAAGCGGGTCTGAAATCATGTCCCCATTTAGAGATGCAATGGGCTTCGTCAATGGCCAATAGGCAGATTTGCATTTCAGACAAGCGATCTTGAACCAAGGGGTGTTGTGCGCGCTCTGGTGATAGGTATACAAATTTAAATCCGCCAAATTTACAATTGTCCAACGCAGTAACGAGGTCGTCTTCGAGCATGGGCCCCGACAGATTTATGGCACGAACGCCCTTTTTTTTAAGACTTTCCACTTGATCGCTCATTAGTGCTATCAACGGGCTTATGACGATACACAGTCCTGGCTTTGTAAGGGGCGGTAGTTGGTAGCACAAACTTTTTCCACCTCCAGTAGGCAATACAACAATGCAATCTTTATTGTCTAAGACAGCGGTAATGGCCTCTTTTTGTCCCGGGCGAAATTCCGAGGCATTCCAATGGCTTTTTAGTACGTCATATATGCCACTTTTCATAGGTGATTCAATATAAAACGAAATCGTTCTTCGATACTCAATTTAGGTACTTCTATACACTGCATGCCAAAATTGGTGTAGGTTTCTAATAGAGCTTTATGAAAATCTATTGCTTCCACAAATACTTCCATGCGCTCGGCATCTTGCGTAAAAATAGCATCCCATGGCGGAAACACAAAAACGGCACCATAGCAGTATTTACTGCAATCATCCAGCATACCACAAGGAACATCACCTCCAATGGCATTCAGATAGGCTACCACGTCGTGTATGCCCCTGTCGTAGACATGTATTTTATTTTTTTTGTCCTCAAAATAGTCATGTAAACGGCGTTCAAAAAGGGCTTCACTAAAACCCAGCGGATTGTCTAGGAATGGCTGTTTGACTCCTTTGATTAAGGCTTTGCTTATGACATCTCTAGATACTTCTTCAAAACAATGTGTGTCTGGGTGTTGGATGTGATTCAATAGGCTTGTCTTGCCACTTGATGGCCCTCCAGTCAATACGATTCTTTTGTGTTCAAGCATACACAAATGTCGTTAATTGTTGCCTTATCTAAAACTGTATATTTGCATAATGCAACAAAATCCCAAAGACACGCCGTTTTACGAACGATTTCATCAGCAATTATTGGAAAGCAATACATGGCCTGGTGTTTACATTTTTAAATTTATTATAACTTCTTCGGATGCGGACAAAGCGATTTTGTTGGATTTGTTTGAAAACGACAAAGTAACGGTCAATGTAAGGGCTTCTAGCAAAGGTAAATACACCAGTATTTCCATTGCAGGTAAGTTTAGAAGTCCAGATGTAATCATTCAAAAACACAAACTGGCTTCGAAAATCCCAAACATCATCCAACTCTAAGTTATTTTTTATTAGTTTTACCCCATAAATTTCCCTTTTGATAGACAACCTTCAATACAATACAGAGCGTTCAATGCTAGGCATTCCTGAATATGGCCGCCACATTCACAAAATGATTCAGCAAGTTTTAGCTGAAGAAAACAAAGAACAACGCAACAAACAGGCCCAAGCCATCATTGGCATTATGGGCAATTTAAACCCACACTTAAGAGACGTAGCAGACTTTCAGCACAAACTTTGGGATCAGCTTTTTATCATGTCTGATTTCAAATTGGACGTTGATGCGCCTTTCCCAAAACCCGATTCCGAAGTACTCGCAGCACCTCCAACTCCTTTGGCTTACCCACAATCGTTCCCTAAATACCGGTTCTACGGAAACAATATTAAGGGCATGATTGACGTAATCGTTGATTGGGAGGAAGGAGACTTAAAACAAGCATTAGTCTATGTGATTGCCAATCATATGAAAAAATGTTTTCTCAACTGGAATAAAGACACAGTTGATGATGAGGTTATTTTTGGTCATTTGGCCGAACTTTCTGGCGGCAAAATTGTCATCGATGCTAAAGATGAGGTGTTGTCGGCTTCTGAAAACCTAATTCGCCTGACAAATAAGCGTTTTGCCAAGGGCTCAAGAAGCAATACCAAGAATTATAAATACCGAAACCAAAAGCAGCGGCGTAAATAAAATGGGTGCATTTAAAGTTTTTGGTGGTGTATCATTGTCAGGTTCCATACAACCTCAAGGAGCCAAAAACGAGGCACTTCAAATTTTATGTGCTGTATTGCTTACGCCCGAGCCAGTAACAATTCACAATATTCCCAATATAATTGACGTAAACAAGCTGATTCAAATTCTTGAAAAGCTTGGTGTAAACGTGGAAAAACACAGTGATGATAGCTATACTTTTCAAGCGAATAACGTTGATATAGATTACCTGAAGTCCGATGATTTTAAGATAGCTGGTCGTGGTTTACGCGGCTCTATTATGATTGTAGGTCCTCTTTTAGCACGATTCGGTAAAGGGTTTATTCCCAAACCTGGGGGCGATAAGATTGGACGACGTCGACTCGACACCCACTTTCAAGGCTTTATCAATCTGGGTGCTACATTTCGCTATAACAAGGATGAGTATTTTTATGGAGTTGAAGCTAAAGAATTGAAGGGCACATATATGTTGCTTGACGAAGCTTCTGTTACTGGAACCGCCAATATTGTCATGACAGCAGTCTTGGCAAAAGGAACTACTACGATATACAATGCCGCATGCGAACCTTATCTGCAGCAGCTCTGTAATATGCTTGTGCGTATGGGTGCCAATATTTTAGGAATTGGTTCTAACTTATTGACCATTGAAGGCGTTAAATCGTTGGGCGGCGCCACGCACCGTGTGCTACCCGATATGATTGAAATTGGTAGTTGGATTGGTTTGGCAGCACTCACCAGAAGTGCACTTACAATTAAAGACGTCCAATGGGATTATCTGGGTCAAATACCAGATGTATTCCGCCGACTGGGAATTACTATTGAAAAAAAGGATGGTGATATGTTCATTCCAGAGCATTCCGATGGATATGAAATCCAAAGTTATATTGACGGATCTGTAATGACCATATCGGATGCCCCTTGGCCTGGTTTTACTCCTGACCTTTTGAGTATTATATTGGTGGTCGCAACCCAAGCAAGGGGAAGTGTCTTGATTCATCAAAAGATGTTTGAGAGTCGTTTGTTTTTTGTCGATAAGCTTATTGATATGGGTGCTAAAATAATATTATGTGATCCACACCGTGCCAACGTAATCGGCCATGATTTTAAATCATCACTGAAAGCTACCACAATGACTTCTCCAGATATTCGTGCCGGCATCTCTCTTCTTATAGCTGCGATTTCTGCCAAGGGTACCAGTACTATTTTTAATATTGAGCAAATTGACCGAGGTTATCAAGATATTGATACGCGTCTGCGAGGCATAGGCGCAAAAATTGAGCGTATAGCCTAGTACTTTTCTAAAGTTTAGACACTTTGTTGTTGCTGATGCTGCGTTGTCTACTACATTTAAAGCGCCCAACTTCTTCACCCCGCTTTTTTAAGTGTTTTGTTTTTCGTCCTTGAACGCGCTTGCGCCAGCGTTTAAAACTAGTTGGTTTTAAGTTGTTTCGCATCAGTGTAATTACCTCTTGTTCCTTGAGTCCAAACTGCATGGTGATGGCATCAAAAGGGGTGCGGTCTTCCCAACCCATTTCGATAATCCGATCAATATCTCTTAAACTAAGTTCTTTTTTCATCTATCCATAATGTTTTCTCTGTCCGGCAGCGTATGCATTGCCAATATACGCTTACCCTCTCTTCGTACGGTAGGATTGCATTTCATGTGCCACAAAACAGTTGAGGCATGTTTGTATGTTTCTTTAATGGCTACAATTACTTTAGGGTAATCTTTGCCCAATACACAATTGTAGGCTTGTTGTTCAAGTGTCGTCATGGACCAAGGTTCCAAGACAAAAGGGGTGGGGAGTTTTGCTAGCTCTGGCACCCACTTACGAATAAAAGCTCCATCTGGGTCGTGCTCAAGTGCATTTTTGGTTGGGTTGTAGATGCGCACCATATTGATTCCCGTTTCACCCGCTTGCATTTGAAACTGTGGATAGTGAATTCCGGGTTCAAAATCCAAAAACTGTCTGCCTAAAAACACAGCGCCTAATTGCCAAGGTTGCCACAGATGATGTGTAAAAAATGAAACGACCATGGCTCGCATTCTGAAATTTAAATAGCCTGTTTCAACTACACAGCGCATGCTCGCATCAACGAGTGGAAAACCCGTCGTGCCTGTCTTCCATGCGTTTATATAGTCTGTATTTACTTCTTTTTTTAGCTGACGAAAACCCGTATTTACGCTTTCGAATTCCATGCGGGTTTCCATTTCAAATTTTTGAATAAAATGTGCTTGCCAGCGCAACCTAGATGTAAAGGCATTTAACTGAAATCCGCTAGCGCCTTGGGCTTTTGCTTTCTTGGCACGCTGCCACACATAGCGAACCGAAAGATTGCCCCAGGCGATATAAGGCGATACACGCCCACAGTGTGTTCGTGCAGCCCCAGGCTTTGATATGGATTGCTGATATTTTTTATGCCGTTGGCTTAAAAAGCTTTCTAGATAAGCTAAGCCTGTTTTGGTTCCGCCTGCTTGTATGCCCTCTTGCTTTTTAGGTCTAAGTACTTCTTCTGCCAATTCTGTGCTTTCAGCTGTTGTAAAGCTAGTCGCAGACGCTTCAAATGATTTGATGGGCTGCATCATATAGCTGGTCCATGTATTGCGCCAACTCTTGCGGTTTTTTATTCCTCTTGTTACGCCATTATTAACGTGTTCCTTCCAAGCAATGCGTTTTGACACACACCAATTTTTTACGGCTTTGTCACGGGTATATGTTGTGTTTAAGCCCGTTTCTTGCATGGAGAACAGCGTATTTATTTTCATGCAAGTCTGAATGTTGTTCAAGACTTTTATCACCTCATTCTTATAGACATGTACTCGGGTGTCAAATTTCATAAGTTCTCCGTTTAGCGCTACCAATGACTGAGCAATAAAATTGTGATGCCGTTTGTGATAGTGTGGATTTTCTTCGAGGCTTGGCTCCATTACATAGATCAATAGGAGTGGTAGGTCACTGTTTATGGCGTCTTGCAGCCCTTCATTGTCAAGAAGTCGCAAGTCTCTTTTAAACCAAAAAACGTTAATTTCTTTTTTAGAATGCATCGGGATTTTCCATGATTTGATAAGCCCTTTCTTTAATACGAGCCATTTCCTCTGGATTGATTTTCCCGAGTAGATTATACATCATGCCCATGCGGTTGTTTCCACGCAACTCCTCTCTTTTGTCGTCTAAAAAGTTCCAATACAAAGAGTTGAATGGACAGGCATTATCTCCTGTGCGTTGTTTTTTGTCATATCTACAGCCCTTGCAGTAATTGCTCATTTTGTTCACATAAGAACCTGATGAAACATATGGTTTTGTGGCTAAAATACCTCCGTCGGCGTACTGACTCATACCTCTAGTATTGGGCAACTGTACCCATTCTACAGCGTCGGCGTAAATACCCAAGTACCAATCGTCTACTTCATCGGGATTTGTTTGCAGCAGTAGCGCAAAATTTCCTGTAATCATCAGTCGTTGAATATGGTGGGCATATGCGTGCTCTAAGCTATTTTCAATGCTGGTTTTTAGGCAATTCATTTTAGTTTTTCCTGTCCAGTAAAAGGCAGGTAGTTTACCATGGTTGTTTAGTTCGTTTTTATTCTTATATTCTGGCATTTCTTTCCAATATAAGCCTCGGATATATTCGCGCCAGCCCAAAATTTGACGCACAAAGCCTTCGATTTGCGACAAGCTTATGCGATCACTGTTTTTTCGGTATGCTGCAATGGCATGCTCGATAACTTCTGCGGGGTCAATTAGTTTGACATTTAGGCTAAAAGATATGCGCGCGTGAAAAAGATTGGTCTCGTCTTGATGCATGGCATCTTGATAGGTGCCAAAGTCTTGCAGTAAGTACTCACAGAAATAATCGAGTTGCGCTAGTGATGCTTCCCTTTTGGTAGCAAAGAGGAACGTATCTTCGTTAAATGTGCCTATAGTGGATATGCCTGCGGCTTTTACCTTTGGATAGATTTCTTTTGCCAAACTTGTGTCTGGTTTATAGGGTGGCGGTATGGTTCCGCCTTTCCAGGTATTTCGGTTAAATTTGTCGTAATTCCAACTGCCTCCCTCCGGTTGCCCATCGTTCATAAGGTATTGATGTTTTTTACGCATATAACGGTAGAAAAACTCCATTACCAATGATTTTTTTCCTTCGTAAAAGTTCTTTAATTCATAACGTGTCGTAAGAAAATGTTCCGTGTCATAGGTTTTTGTAGGTACTTCCAATTGGGTGGCAATTATCTGCAGTTGTTTGTCTAGGCGATATTCGTCTGGCTGTTGGTAGGCAAATTTTTTCGCACCAAACAGGCTAATGACTTTTTCAATATTTTTTTGCAGGTCTTGGGCGTTTTTTGGATCGTCTATGGTGTAGTAAAGTACCCGATGCCCGTCTTCTTCAAGTCGTCTCGCGAAGCTTCGCATGGCTGCGAAGAACGCCACCACTTTTTGGATATGGTGTTTGACGTAATCAGTTTCTTGACGCATTTCAAACATTACATAACAAACATCGCCGTTAAGTTCTGTAAACCAGACATGCTTTTCGTTTAGTTGGTCGCCAAGGATCAATCGAATTTCCATTAAAATAGGGTTGTTTGAAGCCAGGTTTTTTGGTACTTATTGTTGGGATCGTAGCGCTCGGCTTGCCACCCGACGTTAAATTTTCTGTCTATTGGGTCATTGCCAACACCAGCGTTGTACATCCAGTTGCCATAATTGCTGTGGATATCATAATCTATAAGCATGGCTTCAAAGTATGCAGCGCCTATACGCCAATCCAAGTGCCATTGTTTAGCAAAGAAGCTCGCTACATTTTGACGCCCGCGATTGCTCATAAAGCCTGTGAGTGCCAGCTCTCGCATGTTAGCATTTATAAAGGGTTCGGGTGTTGCACCATCAATCCATTGCTTCACATGTTTTTGATTTGTTTTCCAAGTGTAGTCCTTTTGCAACAGGCCACCAAGCTTAAATATGGCATTGCCGTGCTTCATGGAAATGTATTTGAAATAATCCCGCCAAAGAAGTTCAAAGACTAACCAATAAGTAGAGTCGTTTTTGGTAACCTCTTTTTCATATTTCTTCACCTCGTGATAAATGGAAACAGGGGAAATGGATCCAAATGCCAGCCAGATGGAAAACTTTGAACTGTAATTTTTTCCCAACAGCCCATTTCTTGTTTTTTTGTAATAAGATAATTGGTTGGTGTTCCAGAAATATTTCTCAAGTCGTCCCCAAGCCGCTTGTTCGCCCCCTTCAAATGGAATAGCGGTTCGCTTGTCTACAGTTATGTTTTCATAACCCAAACTGCTTAGCGTTGGTAATTTGGGAACGCTAGTCAATCGATTTTCTTCGAGCATGGGCGATGGAACGGGTAATGCCGATCGCACACTTGCGTGTTTTTCACATTTTTTTCTAAACAACGTAAATACATCCGGTACATCGGCAACTTGCATGGGGACATCGTCTGGGTGGAATAAAAACTGATCGAAATACCAGTGTTTTTCTATCCCCGCTGGAATTTGCGCGTTGTCATCAAGCTCTTCTTGCGTCCATTCTTTTTGACCATAGATTGATGTGACATTGTAGGTTTTTTGCAGTTCTTTTAGCAAGGCGTCCCAACGGCCAACTTTTACCCAAAGGGATATGTTGAGCTTTGCCAAATCTTTTTGAAGTTGTGCAAGCGTTTGCAGCAAGAATGCGGCGCGAAAACGCTCCATTTTTTTGAAACCCCACTGGGTTGGTTGCAGCCAATGTTTGGGTAAGTGGTATACGGCAATAACCCTATCGTGCGCCGCAATGGCTTGTGATAAGCTGTGCTGATCTCGAATGCGTAGGTCGTTTCGAAACCAAACTAGTCCTGTTGTTTTTGCTTTTTGCATCTTTTACTACAAAATTTAACGTTTTCCCATTCTTTGCTCCATTTCTTTCGCCAAGCAAAAGGCTTGTTGCAAGACATACATATTTTTTGAGGTAAATTAACTTTTTTTACCCCTCTCATGACGCAAGCCCTGCCCTGTATGTTTCTAAACACCTTTGGCGTGCCATCTTGTGATCAACCATTGGGATGGGGTAGTCCAAGGATTGGTACTCTGGCACCCACTTTTTTATGTAGGTCTGTTCTTTATCGAATTTTTTTACTTGTTCTGTTGGGTTAAATACGCGGAAATAGGGTGCTGCATCAACACCGCAACCTGCTACCCATTGCCAATTACCAACATTGCTTGATTGCTCGTAGTCCAGTAGTTTTTCCGCAAAATAAGCTTCGCCCCATCGCCAATCAATGAGTAAATGTTTGCACAAAAAGCTGCCTACTAACATCCGCACTCTGTTATGCATAAAACCCGTTTGATTGAGTTCGCGCATGCCTGCATCCACTAATGGATATCCTGTGTTGCCTTCGCACCATTTTGAAAAGTCTGTCTTATTATTTAGCCATTCAATACGATCGTATTGTGGTTTAAAGCTGGCAGTTGTTGTGTGTGGAAAATGCCAAAGAATTTGCATAAAAAACTCACGCCAAATTAATTCTTTTAAAAAGGTGGGGTTGCTGCTCTTTTTTGCTTCTCGTACCATATCTCTGATCGATACCGTTCCAAACCGCAAGTGAATTCCGAGACGGCTGGTGCCGTCAATCGCTGGAAAATTACGGACCGCATCATAAGCATCCATTAATGATAAGTTGTGTTTTGGTGTTGGTGCTTGGTGCTTGGGTGTTCCAAAGCCTAATGCTTTTAATGTAGGAATGCTTGGAAGTGCTTTTTTGTGTAGTTTGTTAAAAAGGGGTTTTGTGGGATACTCTGACAAACCTTGTTCTGCCTCTTTTGTCAACCAAACTCTTGAAAATGGCGTATAAACCCTGTAGGGTGTTCCATCTTTTTTGAGTACTTCATCGGGCGCAAAAATTACCTGATCCTTAAATGTTTTAAAAGCAATCCCTTTTTTGGCAAGTAACGTTTTTATTTTTTCATCTCTTGCTGTGGCGTATGGCTCATAGTCTTCGTTGGTGTAGACTGCTGTTATGTTATGTTCCTCACTCCATTTTGGAATAAGTTCAAGTGGATTTCCTTTTGCCACGCGCATGCTACTGCCATGTGCTACGCTTTCTTTTTGCATTTTGGTAATGTGCTGATGGATAAAATAAACCCGCCCATCATCTTTTGGCAGTTTATCAAGGATGGATTCGTCGAACACAAATGCGGGTAATACCTCATCTGCATCGATAAGTGCGTTATAAAAACC
>DCBE01000023.1 GCA_002313325.1 Flavobacteriaceae bacterium UBA1115 | reverse complement strand
AAAGTACCTGCCTGATAAACAGGTCCAAGTGGTGCCAAGAAATTCATAATTTCTTTTCGAGCAGCAAAAGCACCAACGGGCAAACCACCTCCAATAACTTTTCCGTAAGTAACCAAATCGGCGCGAATGCCAAGACATTCCTGTGCACCGCCCTGAGCCAACCTAAACCCTGTCATGACCTCGTCAAAAATAAGAACTGCGCCATGTGTATCACACAAACTACGCAAGCCCTCCAAGAAGCCTGCTTGTGGTAAAACGCAACCCATATTACCAGCAACTGGCTCAACGATTATGGCAGCAATTTGCTCTGTGTTGGCGCGAAATATTTCAGCTACGTGATCCAAATTATTGTATACTGCGAGAAGGGTGTCTTTAGCCGTGCCCGCTGTGACCCCCGGACTGTTTGGACTACCAAAAGTAACGGCGCCACTACCGGCCTGAATTAGAAAGGCGTCTGCGTGTCCGTGATAGCAACCAGCAAATTTGATGATTTTATCACGCCCTGTAAATCCCCGAGCCAGTCGGACCGCACTCATGCAGGCTTCTGTTCCTGAATTCACAAAACGGATTTGGTCCATGTGCGGCACCATAGAAAGCGCACGTTTGGCAATTTCGGTTTCCAGTGCTGTTGGAATGCCATAAGAAGTTCCCTTTTCGGCACGCGCCTGAACAGCAGCGACCACTTTGGGGTGTGCATGCCCTAAAATCATGGGACCCCAAGATGCAATAAAGTCTATATAACGATTTTGGTCCTCATCGAAGAGATACGCACCCTTTGCATGCGTGAGGAAAATAGGCGTTCCACCAACAGCGCTAAAGGCGCGTACTGGGGAGTTTACCCCACCTGGAATTACTTTCTTTGCCTCATTGAACAAGGCGCTACTACGTTGGTATTGCATCATTTTACTATGAGTTGTTGGCCAATAGCCAGTTCGTTTGAGCGCAATCCGTTAAGGTCCTTGAGGGCTTGCACTGAAGTGTCAAATTCCTTGGCAATGGCATACAAGGTATCCCCTTGTTTTACGACATAATTTTGAATGGTTGAGGCCTTATTGTTTTTGGCTTTTTTTAATTTTGTGGGCTCCTTACTAGCGTCAAATCGCCAAAGTTCGTAGCGATCAATTAGCGATATCAGCTTGTAGGCATATTGCGGATCTGTAGCGTAGCCTGCTTTCTTTAGCCCGTGTGCCCAGCTGACATAGTCAGTTTTTTTTATTTTGAATAGCTTGCTGTATCGATCTCTGTAACGCAAAAACTCGGAATGATCCCTATAGGATTGATCTACTTTTTTATACTTGCGAAAGCACTCCCCTTTTGCGTCATCATCGTGAGAAACGCTGGGTCCTCGCCAACCCTTGTGGCATTTGATACCAAAGTGATTGTTGGACTTAAGTGCCAACTTCCCAACGCCGGCTTGCGATTCCAATAGCCCTTGTGCAAGGGTGATACTTGCGGGTATACCAAATTTTTTCATCTCCTTTTGCGCAATAGGTGCATACTGCAAGACATAAACTTTCATGCGCATGTGCGCATCTAAGTTGGCCAGTTTTTTTGCCGTTTGCTTGGGTGATTTATTCTCCATTTTTTTTGCGTTGCGCTTGACTTCGCCATTGTAGACTACTTTTTTTGAGCCACAGGAAGTTAGCAGAAGTGCGGTGAGAATAAAGACTAGGGTTCTGGCCATTGCCCTTGATACTGATAATTGTAGCCAGCGATTCCCTGTGTTCCGCCAGTATGTATGAGTAAAATATTTGTTCCAAACGACCATGTGTTGTCTTTTATCATTTGCACCAACTGAAACAGCATAGGTGCCGTGTAAATGGGATCCAATAGGACTCCTGTTTTTTTAAATAGCTCGTTGGCAAATGCAACAAGTCTTTTATCGGCATTGGCGTAGCCTGTATAGGAGGAATGCCTTATGAGTTCCCAATTATCACGTGCTACAAAGGTACGAATACGGTCTGGGATTGTAACATCATCTACCATTTGAAAACCCACAACTTTTTGATGCGCAGCAGCCGACGCCGCCAACCCCGCTAAGGTACCCCCTGTTCCTACAGCACAACCGATAACATCAAAACACAAATCGTCGTTTGTCAAAATTTCCATACACCCCTTAATCGCAAGTTTGTTGGTGCCACCCTCGGGTAATACAATTAAATTTTTCGCAGCCACAAGCTGACTTGCCGTTTCGCCAAGTGCTTTTAGTTTGTATTCGGTTCTTGTCACAAAAACCAGCTGCATGCCATTAGCTTCGCAATGGGATAAAGTGGGGTTCAAAGGTATGTTAGCAAGTTCTTCACCTCTAACAATTCCGACAATGGGAATTTGTTCCTGAGCGGCAAGCGCAGCAGCTGCAGCAAGGTGATTGGAGTATGCGCCGCCAAACGTGAGTATTCCTTTGGCAGAAGAAGCATTAAATGCTTTAAAATTATACTTGAGTTTACGCCATTTGTTACCCGAAACCAGTGGAAAAACTAGATCCTCTCTTTTAAGGTATACCGACACCCCTTTTTCCTCAAATTTGTGAAGTGGCAAGTATTCGTTTGTGGCGATTGGTTTGTGCACATTCAAAAATACGTGATTCTATGTATTTTTATTTAAATATACGTTCGGCATGTTTTTTGTTTATTTTTAGAAAAATTAAATTATGAAACGTTTTTTATATATCACAGCGACAATTTTGCTCACTTCTTGTGCGTCCATTCGTGTTAGCACAGATTATGACACAGTCGTTGATTTTAGTGCTTATAATGCTTTTGCTTTTTTCAAACCCGGCATTGACGATGCTAAAATTTCAGACCTAGACAAAAGACGGATCTTAAAGGCTCTTGAAAATACACTTGCAGAAAAAGGTTTTGTTGCTTCAGAAACACCCAATGTTTTGGTTAGTTTTCACACCAAGGCCGAGAAAAATGTGCAAGTCAGCGAAAGCTTTTTCGGTTGGGGTGGTCCTTTCTTTGGTCCCTATGGCGGCATGGGTTGGGGCTGGGGATTCAATCGTCCTTACAATGTTAATACCATAACGAGTGGTGTTCTCTATATTGACCTTATTGATGCGGTTTCCAAAAAATTAATTTGGCAAGGAAAAGGCATTGGCAGATTGAGTAGTGGAACACCACAAGAGAGGGAAGCAAAAATCAATGCGTTTGTGACTGATATTTTAGCAGCTTATCCACCATCAAACTAGCTGAGCAGTAAATCCTTTGCTGCTGACAAGGCGGCTGCAATACCGTTTGGATTCTTTCCTCCTGCTGTTGCAAAAAATGGCTGCCCGCCACCTCCCCCTTGAATGTGAGGACTGATTTCTTTGATAATAGCATTGGCTTGCCATGTGCCCTTTTCAGCAAGTGCTTTGGAAACATAACAGAACAATAGCGGTTTATTCCCTTTCTTACTTCCCAGCACGGCAATCAAATTGTGTTGGTTTTGACCAAGTTTAAAAAGGGCATCTTTAAGACCAGTACCATCCAAATCAACCTCGGCAATAATAACAGACATTTCTCCTTGTGTTAGGCTGCTGTTCTGCAATTCCGTTGTGAGCTGTGCTACCAGTTGCTTGTTAAGGGATTCCAACTCCTTTTTAAGTTTGCTGTTTTCATCCTGCAAAGCGGCAATGGATACAATAACATCTTGTGGATTTTTAAGTTGGTTTTTTAATTTTTTGAAAGTGTCTGCCTGATCATAAACCCGTTTTTTAGCTTCATTGCCGGAAATGGCTTCAATGCGTCTGATTCCTGATGCAACTGCTGTTTCAGCTGTTATGGTAAAGTGCCAAAGTGCAGCTGTATTTGTCACGTGAGTACCACCACATAATTCAACAGACTCGCCAAAGCTAATACTGCGCACCGTTTCGCCATATTTCTCACCAAACAAGGCAAGCGCACCATTGTCTATGGCTTGTTGATAAGGCGTGCTACGCTGCTCATCTAAATCAATTTGTTCTTGAATTCGGGCATTTACAAACGCTTCTACAGCATTCAGCTCATCTGCGGTTAGCTTGGCGAAATGTGAAAAATCGAAACGTAAATGACCTGAGCGCACCATAGATCCTTTTTGGGTGACGTGTGCACCAAGTACCGACCGCAGCGCCTGATGAAGCAAGTGTGTAGCCGTATGGTTGGCAGCAGTAGCATTACGCTTTTGCGCATCGACGACGGCAATAAAAGTTCCGTTGAGATCTGTTGGCAATTGATTGGCAACATGAATAATGAGGTTGTTTTCTTTTTTGGTATCGGTGATATAAGTGACATTTCCATTTGGCGCCTCTAAATAGCCCTTGTCACCTACTTGACCTCCTCCTTCGGGATAGAAAGGCGTAAGGTTAAAAACCAGCTGAAATAAGCTGCCATTTTTGGTAGTTACCTTTCGGTATCTGACAATTTTAACAGGTGTTGTGAGTATGTCATAGCCCACAAATTCCTGTTCATCGTATTCTCGAATATCAATCCAATCTTCGGTTTCAACTTGTGCTGCTGATCTAGAGCGTGCTTTTTGTTGCGCCATTTCGGTTGCAAATGCGTACTCGTCTAGCGTCATGTTGTTTTCAGATAAAATAAGCGCTGTCAAATCAACTGGAAAACCAAAAGTGTCGTACAGCTCAAAAGCCTTTGCTCCCGAGAGTTGTTTTCCAGCGTTGGATTTCATAAGCTGCTCAAGCATTACCAAGCCTTGCGATAAGGTTTTTAAGAATGAATGCTCCTCTTCCATGATGACATTTCGGATAAGATATTGTTGGTCTTTAAGCTCTGGAAAGGCATCTCCCATTTGCTCGGATAAGGTTTTAACCAATGTATAAATAAAAGGTTCTTTTTGTTCCAAGAAAGTATAGCCATAGCGGATGGCACGTCGTAGAATACGTCGTATGACATAACCTGCTCCGTTGTTGGAAGGCAATTGGCCGTCGGCAATGGAAAAAGAAATCGCTCTGAGGTGATCGGCAATAGCGCGAATGGCAATATCGACCTCCTCTTTTTTGCCGTAATCGGAAGCTGTGCGGGTTTCGATTTCACGAATGAGCGGTGTAAAGACATCGGTATCGTAATTGGATTGTACTTCTTGGACCACCATACAAAGACGTTCGAAGCCCATGCCCGTGTCCACGTGCTTTTCGGGCAATTTTTCAAGGGAACCATTAGCTTTTCTATTAAACTCAATAAATACCAAATTCCACACTTCAACTACTTGCGGATGATCCATATTGACAAGCGTGGCACCGTCAACTTTGGCTTTGTCCTCTGCAGACCTTGTGTCCACGTGAATTTCAGAACAGGGACCACAAGGCCCTTGATCGCCCATTTCCCAAAAATTATCTGCTTTGGAACCCATCAGAACACGTTCGGGTTTAATATGTGATTCCCAAAAAGAAATAGCTTCGTCGTCCTTTGAAAGCCCTTCTGCGTCGTCTCCTTCAAATACAGTTACATACAAATTGTTTTTATCAATTTGCATTTCTTCGGTAAGAAACTCCCAGGCATAGGCAATGGCTTCTTTTTTGAAGTAATCTCCAAAACTCCAGTTTCCGAGCATCTCAAACATGGTGTGGTGGTAGGTGTCTTTCCCAACTTCTTCGAGGTCGTTGTGCTTACCAGATACGCGCAGACACTTCTGGGTATCGGCAACTCTTTTGTAAGCAGCTGCTTTGTTGCCCAGAAAATATTCCTTGAACTGGTTCATACCAGCATTGGTAAACATTAGCGTCGGGTCATTTTTCATAACCATGGGTGCAGAATTTACAATCTTGTGTTCTTTATCAATAAAAAAGTCTAAAAACTTTGCGCGAATGTCTTGTGCTTTCATGAAACCGTTTAATGGTTAGCCCGAATTACGTATCTTTGTAGTGAACGCTAATCCAGCGGAGTAAAAATAGTACATTTTACGGAATGGCAAAGGTTAAGTATTACTACGACCAAGAGAGTCTATCTTATCGGAAAATAGATGTTAGAAATCGACGAAAAGTGCGTAATGTCTTGGCATTTCTAACGGCTTCTGCCCTTTTCGGTATAGCCACTGTATTCTTTTTACTTTCCACTCCCGCCATCAGTACTCCCACTGAGATTGCACAAGCACGGGAACTCGAAAACTACAAACTCAACTACGAGCAATTACAACGAAAAATGAACAAATTCGAAGAAGTCCTTGATCATTTACAGGAGCGCGATAACCAGATTTACCGCGTGGTGTTTGAAACCAACCCAGTGCCCGATGACGTTAGGAAAGCTGGTTTTGGTGGTGCAAACAGATATAAAAACTTGGAGGGCTATGCCAATTCAGATTTGATTATCAGCACCACAAAACAATTGGATATTTTGTCCAAACAGATGGTTATTCAATCAAAGTCATTTGATGAAGTGCAGCGATTGGCACTTGACAAAGAAAAATTATTGGCTGCAATTCCTTCAATTCAACCCATAAAAAACGATGATTTGAAACGTATGGCATCTGGTTATGGATGGCGTACAGACCCCTTTACCAAAGCCCGTCGCAAGCACAAGGGTATGGATTTTACATCTCCAAGAGGTACGCCTATTTACGCGACAAGCAATGGTAAAGTTACCCGAGCAGACAACCGTTCGTTTGGCTATGGAAAACACATACGTATAGACCACGGTTATGGTTATCTAACATTATATGCCCACCTGAGTGATTATAACGTAAAGCGGGGTCAGCGTGTCAAACGTGGTGATATCATTGGCTATGTGGGTAATACAGGACGGTCGCAAGCGCCACACCTTCATTATGAAATCCACAAAGACGGCAAGGCAATCAACCCTATTAATTTCTTTTCTGGCGACCTTAATCCAGAAGAATTTGAGGCGATGTTAGAAGCTGCCAACCGCGAGAACCAATCGCTTGACTAATGCGACATCGTTTACCTGAAAAATTGTACTACAGCATAGGTGAGGTGGCCGAAGCCTTTGAGGTAAAACCTTCTCTAATACGTTTTTGGGAAAAAGAATTCAAAATCATCAATCCAAAGAAAAACCAAAGTGGAACCCGCAAGTTTTCAGCAAAGGATATTGAAAAGTTTGAGTTAATATTCAGTTTGGTAAAGGAGCGCGGATTTACACTTGAAGGTGCCAAAAAAGAACTCAGCAGAGAAAAAAAAGGAAATCTAAGCGTCTTAAAGAAATTACAAAAAATTCGGCAGGAGTTGCTGCGTATAAAAGCAGAGCTTTAATTACTTCTTCCTTATAAAAATATCGATTGTTACCCCACTAAAATCATAAGCTTCACGGAGCTTATTTTCCAAAAATCGCTTGTATGGATCATTAACATATTGGGGCAGATTGCAGAAAAAAGCAAACTGTGGATGTGGGGAGTGTAATTGGGTCACAAACTTTATTTTGACATACTTACCCTTTAACGCTGGTGGTGGATTTTTTTCAATGATGGGAAGTATATAATCGTTCAGCTTCCGCGTAGGAATGCGTTGTGAACGGCGTTTATATACGTCTACTGCCGTTTCTATAGCCTTGAAGATACGCTGCTTGGTAAGGGAAGAAACAAATATTATGGGTACATCTGTAAAAGGCGATATTTCCTCGCGTATGTGTTCTTCAACTTTTTTGGTGCTGCTGGTGTCTTTGTCAACCAAATCCCACTTATTAACCAAGATTACGATCCCCTTGTGATTTCGGGCGGCCAACCAAAATATGTTTTTAACCTGCGAATCAAAAGATCTGGTTGCATCGAAAACAAGTATGCATACATCGGAAAATTCAATGGATCGCAAGGCGCGCATGACAGAGTAAAACTCAATATTGGCTTTTACTTTGGTTTTTCTACGGATGCCAGCTGTGTCTACAAGGGAAAACTCAAAACCAAAACGGTTATAAACCGTGTCAATACTGTCACGGGTGGTACCCGCTTCGTCTTTTACAATGTTCCGAGGCTCACCAATAAGGGCATTCACAAAAGAAGATTTACCGGCATTGGGTCTTCCTACCACTGCAAAACGAGGCAACCCATCGATTATTGTTGTGCTTTTATCTGGAAGTGCAGAAACTAATGCATCTAATAAATCACCAGTACCTCCACCGTTCATGGCAGAAATATGAAATAAGCTATCGATACCCAAAGCATAAAACTCAACAGAAGTCATGATGCGTTTGGCGTTGTCTACCTTATTCACCACAAGAAAAACAGGCTTATCAGATTTGCGAAGCAACTTGGCCACTTCTTCGTCCATAGTATTAATGCCTGTTTCTACATCAACCATAAAAATAATAGCGTCTGATTCCGAAATAGCAATTTCAACTTGCTGGTCAATTTCTTTCTCGTAGGAATCATCTCCACCTACTACATAACCGCCTGTGTCAATGAGTGTAAATTCAGAACCATTCCAATCGGCTTTACCGTATTGTCTGTCGCGCGTAACGCCACTTGTGGCATCTACAATAGCTTCACGTCGCTGGACCATGCGATTAAACAGGGTAGATTTACCTACATTGGGTCTTCCAACAATTGCAACTAGGTTTCGCATAAATAATTTTACATGCTAAGTTTATGGGTTTTAATATCCAAAACGTTTTAGGGCATTCGAATTTGAGCGCCAATCTTTATTTACTTTAACAAAGAGTTCAAGGTGCACTTTTTTTTCAAAAAATCGTTCTAAATCACGACGGGCTTGAGTCCCTACCTTTTTTAGGGCAGCGCCCTTATGTCCGATCAAAATTCCCTTTTGAGAGTTGCGCTCGACAAATATAATTGCTCTAATATTTATAATGCTTTCTTCGACCTTAAAAGAGTCTGCTGTGACCTCAACCGAATACGGAATTTCTTTGTCATAGTTGGACAATATCTTTTCTCGGACGACTTCATTTACCACAAAGCGTTCGGACTTGTCAGTAAGCTGATCTTTTGGAAAATAGGGTTGGTGTTCGGGCAGCAGGGCTATCATTTGCGCTACCAATTCTTCAATTTGAAATTTTTCAAGAGCCGAAATACTTCTTATTTGTGCATTAGGCAACTGTTCTTTCCAAGCATCAATAGTCTCTTCAAGCAGAGTCTGATTACCTTTATCAATTTTATTGATGACTAGGAATAGTGGTTTGTCTGTTTTGGCTAAGCGTTGTATAATACTTTCAACTTTAGCTTTTTTCTCGCCAATCTCTACCATATATATCAATGCGTCAGCATCATCAAAAACAGATTGCATGGCATCCATCATGCTCTCGTGCAGCTTGTAGGCAGGTTTAATAATCCCAGGTGTATCAGAGAGAATAAGTTGGTAGTTATCTGCATTTAACATACCGAGAATTCTGTGACGTGTGGTTTGTGCTTTGGCATTGGTAATAACAAGTTTTTCTCCCAATATGGCATTTATAAGGGTAGACTTTCCAACGTTTGGACTTCCGATAATATTGACAAAACCCGCTTTATGCATGATACAAAGGTAAGGATTGCCGAAGAGCTATTGCTATATCAGAGAAGTTTTGTATTTTTGCAATCCACATCGCGGGATAGAGCAGTAGGTAGCTCGTCGGGCTCATAACCCGAAGGTCGCAGGTTCGAGTCCTGCTCCCGCTACAATCGAGTCATCAGAAATGGTGACTTTTTTTTTGCAACTGGCATAT
>DCBE01000044.1 GCA_002313325.1 Flavobacteriaceae bacterium UBA1115 | reverse complement strand
GGAAAAATGTTCAATGTGTATTCAGATGACACAAAAAACTATATTAGACGCAAAACTTGAGGGGCGTGAAGTCAAAGATAGTGATTGGCAATGTGCTTGCTCTAATGCATGTGGAACAGGCGCAATGGTATTTGGAGATATTAACGATAAAGAGAGTGAAATTTCGAAGTTAAAAAGCGATAAGCGTATGTATCATTTGCTAGAAAGCATTGGTACGGAGCCCAATGTAATTTATCAAACAAAAGTTAGAAACACCTAAGCAATGATTTATGGCTAGTCACTACGAAGCACCTATTAGAAAGCCCCTAGTAACAGGAAATAAGTCGTACCATGACGTAACGGTTGACATTGCAGCACCCGTGGAAAATTCACCCAACAAGCAGTGGTTTATCGCTTTTGCTATTGCATTCTTTGCCTTCCTCTGGGGATTGTATTGTATTATCTATACCATTTCTACTGGAATTGGCGTATGGGGATTAAACAAGGCCGTTGGTTGGGCTTGGGATATTACCAACTTTGTGTGGTGGGTAGGTATCGGACATGCTGGAACCCTGATATCTGCAGTGCTTTTATTGTTCCGTCAAAAATGGCGTATGGCCATTAACCGTTCTGCAGAGGCCATGACTATTTTCTCAGTAATTCAAGCGGGACTATTCCCGATTATACACATGGGAAGACCATGGTTGGCATACTGGGTATTGCCCATTCCAAATCAATATGGCTCCCTATGGGTAAACTTTAACTCGCCACTATTGTGGGACGTGTTCGCGATTTCAACATATTTGTCTGTATCGCTTGTGTTTTGGTGGACAGGATTGCTTCCTGATTTTGCCATGATTCGTGACAGAGCTATCAAGCCTTTCCAAAAGAAAATTTACGCGTTGTTGAGTTTTGGATGGAGTGGACGCGCCAAAGACTGGCAGCGTTTTGAAGAGGTATCTTTGGTATTGGCCGGACTGGCTACGCCTTTGGTATTATCGGTACACACTATTGTATCCTTTGACTTTGCCACTTCTGTTATTCCGGGTTGGCACACCACCATTTTCCCACCGTACTTTGTTGCGGGTGCGATTTTCTCAGGGTTTGCCATGGTAAACACCTTGTTGATTATCATGCGTAAAGTATCGCATTTAGAAAATTATATAACAAGACAACACATCGAATTGATGAACATCGTAATTATGATTACGGGTTCAATTGTTGGGGTTGCCTACATAACCGAGCTGTTCATTGCTTGGTATTCAGGTGTGGAGTACGAACAGTATGCATTCCTTAACCGTGCAACTGGTCCTTACTGGTGGGCATATTGGGCCATGATGACATGTAATGTATTCTCTCCACAGTTGATGTGGTTTAAAAAATTACGTACTAGTATTATGTTTTCCTTTATCATTTCAATTGTGGTAAACATCGGAATGTGGTTTGAGCGTTTTGTAATCATTGTAACCTCGTTACACCGTGATTACTTACCCTCTTCCTGGACCATGTTCAAACCAACAGTTTACGATATAGGGATCTTTATTGGAACTATTGGTTTCTTCTTTGTGCTGTTCTTATTATACGCTAGAACATTTCCTGTAATTGCACAAGCAGAGGTGAAATCAATTTTGAAAACATCAGGAGATAAATATAAAAATACGCATAGCCATGAGTAGTAAAATAGTAAATGCCGTTTATGACGATGATGATACGCTTTTACACGCAGTGAAAGATATTAAAAAAGCGGAGTATCGTATTGAGGAGGTTTTCACGCCATTTCCTGTGCACGGTCTTGACCATGCCATGGGACTGGCCAGCACTCGCATTGCGATTACTGCCTTTATGTATGGTGTCCTGGGATTTGCAGTTGCCATTACCATGATTAATTATATAATGATAGTCGATTGGCCGATGAACATTGGAGGTAAGCCCAGTTTTTCGTTTATGGAAAACCTGCCTGCTTTTGTTCCTGTAATATTTGAAATGACGATATTTTTTGCCGCACACCTTATGGTTATTACCTTCTATTTACGCAGCCGACTTTGGCCGTTCAAAAAAGCAGAAAATCCTATGTCCGAAACTACTGACGACAAATTCTTAATGCAAGTAGCCCTGTCAGGTGATGAAAAAAAATTAATTAGCCTATTGAAAAATACAGGGGCTATAGATGTTAGTATTCACGAAAATCAAGACGCATGAAAAAAGTAAGTATACTTGCCGTTTTAAGTTCATTGTTACTGGTTTCTTGTTTTAATCCTTCCAAACCCAACTACCAGTACTTTCCAAATATGTATGAGTCGGTAGGTTATAAAACCTATGCCGAATCTAATGCCTTTAATAATGGTATTGAGGCGCAACTTCCCGCTGAGGGTTCTGTTGCACGCGGATGGGCACCATACGATTATCCCGACACTAATGATGGGTACGAAGCCGCAAAGGCAAACCTGAAATCACCAATAGCAATTACGGCGGAACATCGCGCGGAAGGAAAAGAATTGTACGGCGTCTATTGTGCTGTCTGTCACGGGGATAAGGGAAACGGTCAAGGTATTTTGATGACACGTGAAAAGTTTTTAGGTATCCCTAGTTATGCCGACAGAGAAATCACAGATGGGAGTATTTATCACGTGTTGATGTATGGAAAAAACGCCATGGGTTCACACGCAGGACAGGTAGATGCAACTGAACGCTGGCAGATTGCCCAACATGTAATGTATTTACGTAACGAATTGAAAAAATAATTGGCCATGTATACATTCACGCAACGACTGAAAATTATCACCTATGTGCTCATGGGACTAGGTCTTATTGGGTTAACGATTGGCTTCTTGAATGCACCTTCCACTGTAGCTGAAGCACAAGCTATGGTTGCCGATGCGCACGGAGGGCACGGAGGCGACCACGGCGATGATCACACAGCTACCGGCCACAACGATTACCATGCTGATGACAGCCACGCCGTTGACTATGCGGGCGATCAAGCCGGAGAAAGTACCCATGCTGATGACCACGGCGGTGCACACGATGAACACCTATTACACCAGTTGCAAAACAAGCCTTGGGCAGCACTTTATGTAGCTGCGTTTTTCTTTTTTATGATAGCATTGGGAACCCTAGCGTTCTATGCCATCCAACGAGCAGCACAAGCAGGTTGGCCTATATTACTGTACCGCGTTATGGAGGGAATTACGGCTTATTTGGTGCCCGGCTCAATTATCATTTATGTATTCCTTGTGCTTACCGGATTACACGCCAACCACCTCTTTGTCTGGATGGATGTGGAAACCGTCGCACATGATGAAATTATTCAAGGAAAAGTAGGTTACCTCAACGTACCTTTCTTTTTGCTAAGAGCAGCCATCTATCTAATTGGTTGGAACCTTTACCGCTATTTATCGCGCAGATTATCATTGGCACAAGACAATGCGCTAGTAGGTGATATTCGCAATCATAAATTGAACTTTCGTATTTCTGCGGGCTTCTTGGTATTCTTTTTTGTCACTGAGTCTATGATGTCTTGGGACTGGATTATGTCTTTGGATCCGCACTGGTTTAGTACATTATTTGGATGGTATGTTTTAGCAAGTATGCTCGTAACAGCGGTTACTGTTATTGCCTTGATTGCCATTTACCTTAAATCAAAAGGATATTTACCTAAAGTAAACAATAGTCACTTGCATGACCTGGCCAAGTTTATGTTTGGCTTTAGTATATTTTGGACCTATTTGTGGTTCTCTCAATTTATGTTGATTTGGTATTCAAATATTCCTGAGGAAGTAACCTATTTCTTGACGCGTATAGACGACTACAATCTGCCATTTTTTGGTATGATTGCGATGAACTTTTTATTCCCGTTGCTCATATTGATGAGCAGCGATTACAAACGATCCAATTGGATTATTGTAATGGCTGGAATCGTGATTGTGTTGGGTCATTATATTGACATTTACAACATGATTATGCCTGCCACTGTTGGCGACCAATGGTTTATTGGCTGGGCTGAAATGGGCGGATTCCTCTTCTTCGCTGGACTCTTTATGTTTGTGGTATTCCGTGCCATAAGCAAGGCTCCACTCGAAGCAAGCGGTGATCCATTTGTTGGAGAGAGTGAACGATTTGTGTATTAATTAGGAAACAAATAAATGACAACAGTTATTCTTTTTGCGATTTTGGTTTTAGTGGGTATTGCTATCTGGCAAATCACCAAAATTTTTGAATTGTCGCAATTGCGTCAAAAGAGAGACGACTCACAAATTGCTAACGATAAGGACAACAACTGGAATGGCCAATTAATGTTTGCCTTTTTGGTGTTTATTTATCTGTTTACTATTTATTCTTTTTGGGCTTGGGGGGATGTACTACTTCCTGAAGCAGCTTCTGAACATGGGCAAGAAATTGACCGCCTCATGTGGATTTCTTTTGCACTAATCTTTTTTGTGCAAATGTTAACTCAAGCATTACTGCATTATTTTTCTTATAGGTATCGTGGTAAAAAAGAACAAAAAGCTTTCTTCTATGCCGATAACGATAGGCTAGAATTTATATGGACGGTTATCCCTGTGATTACCTTAGCAGTATTAATCATGTATGGTTTATTCACCTGGACTTCCATAATGAATTTTGAAGAAAATGACGAAACATTAGTGGTGGAACTATATGCGCAACAATTCAACTGGAAAGCCCGCTATGCTGGTCAAGATGGTGTTTTGGGTGATGCCAATGTCCGGTTTCTACAAGACTATGATGGACGCAATTTGGTGGGTATTGATTCATCAGACCCCAACGGACTAGACGACGTGGTTGTACAAGAATTGCACTTACCAAAAGGACGTCAGATTATTTTCAAAATGCGTTCGCAAGACGTATTACACTCGGCCTATATGCCACACTTTAGAGCACAGATGAATTGTGTGCCTGGAATGATTACAGAATTTTCATTTACTCCTTCCATGACAACCGAGGAAATGCGACAAACCCCAGATATGGCAGCTAAAGTAGCCAAGATTAACAAAATTAGATATGACAACAGCAAGGCGTTAATGGCCAACGGAGAAGAAGCACTCGATGCATATCAGTTTGATTATTTGTTACTTTGCAATAAAATTTGTGGTGCATCGCACTATAATATGCAAATGAAAATTGTGGTAGAAGAAGAAAAGGATTTTAACAATTGGCTGGCAGCGCAAACTACCTTTGCCCAAACCATCCAACAGTAAAAAGATAGCTATGGGAGCAGATCATGCACATCATAAAGAAACATTTATAACAAAATACATCTTTAGTCAAGACCATAAGATGATTGCCAAGCAGTACCTAATTACTGGGCTGATTATGGGGATTATTGGTATTGCGATGTCTTTATTATTTCGCCTTCAGTTGGCGTGGCCAGAAAAATCTTTCTGGATTTTTGATACATTTTTAGGTAAATGGGCTCCTGAAGGTGTTATGGATCCTAATGTTTATTTGGCATTGGTTACCATTCACGGTACACTGATGGTGTTCTTTGTATTGACCGCTGGATTGAGTGGTACGTTTAGTAACCTGCTTATTCCGTTGCAAATTGGTGCTCGTGATATGGCTTCAGGTTTGCTAAACATGATTTCATATTGGTTGTTCTTCTTGTCATCAGTAATCATGATTGCCTCTCTCTTTGTAGAGTCAGGACCTGCTGCTGCCGGTTGGACCATTTACCCACCGCTTAGCGCCTTGCCTCAAGCACAGCCTGGTTCTGGACTAGGAATGACGCTTTGGTTGGTGTCTATGGCCATCTTTATCGCATCGTCATTGCTGGGATCGCTTAACTATATAGTAACGGTAATTAACCTGCGCACTAAAGGGATGTCCATGACACGACTTCCACTAACAATTTGGGCCTTTTTTGTAACCGCTATTATTGGTGTGGTTTCTTTCCCAGTATTGTTATCAGCAGCCTTGTTGTTAATTATGGACAGAAGCTTTGGCACCTCGTTCTTTTTGTCTGACATTTTCATTCAAGGAGAAGTGTTACACTACCAAGGCGGATCACCAGTATTGTATGAGCATTTGTTCTGGTTCTTAGGTCACCCCGAGGTATACATTGTATTGCTTCCTGCACTGGGAATTACCTCAGAAGTATTGGCAACAAACGCCCGTAAGCCTATTTTTGGCTACCGTGCCATGGTAGCCTCTATTTTGGCTATTGCATTTTTATCTACCATCGTTTGGGGACACCATATGTTTATTTCAGGAATGAACCCATTCCTTGGGTCCGTATTCACCTTCACAACCTTATTGATTGCGATACCTTCTGCGGTAAAAGCTTTTAATTATATTACCACTCTGTGGAAAGGAAACCTCCAGATGAATCCGGGGATGTTGTTTTCCATTGGGTTGGTATCCACCTTTATTACGGGCGGATTGACGGGAATTATTTTGGGGGATAGCACCCTAGATATTAACGTACACGACACCTATTTTGTGGTCGCGCATTTCCACTTGGTAATGGGTATTTCGGCATTGTATGGATTATTTGCTGGGGTCTATCACTGGTTCCCAAAAATGTTTGGGCGTATGATGAATAAGAACATGGGCTATATTCACTTTTGGGTGACGGCTGTCTGTGCTTATGGCGTCTTTTTCCCCATGCACTTCATTGGTATGGCAGGACTGCCCAGAAGATATTACTCTAACACGGCATTTCCATACTTCGATGATTTGGCAAACATCAACGTCATCATTACTATTTTTGCTTTGATCGCAGGTGCGGCTCAGTTGGTGTTTTTGTACAACTTTATCAGCAGTATTTTTTATGGTAATAAAACGATTCAAAACCCTTGGAAATCCAACACCCTAGAGTGGACAGCCCCTGTAAAGCATATCCACGGAAACTGGCCGGGTAAGATTCCACACGTTCACCGCTGGGCATACGATTACTCCAAGCCTGGACACGACGAGGACTTTGTTCCGCAGAACGTCCCCTTAGCTGAAGGCGAGGAAGAACTTCAACACTAAAACAAAGTCCCGTCGTTTCTTGTGCTTGTCGAGTGACGGGGGTTTTTTGTTTTCCGTATCTTTGGATAGATGAACGAATATCTAAATCCTAGGGGAGATCATTTAAGTCATGAGGAACACGACATCGATCGTGCCTTGCGACCGCTTAGTTTTGACGACTTTAACGGCCAACCACAAGTACTCGAAAACCTAGAAATTTTTGTTGCTGCCGCCAATCAGCGGGAAGAGGCTCTTGACCACGCGCTTTTGCATGGGCCACCAGGACTGGGCAAAACCACCTTGGCGCATATCTTGGCACAAGAACTTGGCGTAAAGCTAAAGCTTACTTCTGGCCCTGTATTGGACAAACCCGGCGATTTGGCAGGCTTGCTTACCAACCTTGAGCCACGAGATGTTTTGTTTATTGACGAGATACACCGGCTTAGTCCCATAGTTGAGGAGTATTTATACTCGGCCATGGAAGACTACCGCATTGACATCATGATCGAAACAGGGCCTAATGCCCGCTCGGTTCAAATCGAATTAAGCCCCTTTACGCTAGTAGGCGCCACCACTCGTTCGGGACTTTTGACTGCACCTATGCGTGCGCGTTTTGGTATTAACAGCCGATTGGAATATTACTCCACAGAAGTACTCGCTGGTATCGTGTCACGAAGCGCCAATATTTTAAATATTCCCATTGCAGACAAGGCAGCCATTGAGATTGCCAGCAGAAGTCGCGGTACGCCGCGTATTGCCAATGCCCTCTTGAGACGCATTCGTGATTTTGCACAAATCAAAGGGGACGGTACCATTGATTTGGATATCACCCGAATTGGGTTAAAAGCCTTGCACGTAGATGCACACGGCTTGGATGAAATGGATAATAAAATTCTGACAACGCTTATTGATAAATTTAAAGGTGGCCCCGTGGGGATTAACACCCTTGCGACGGCTGTTTCCGAAAATGGCGAAACCATTGAGGAGGTATATGAACCGTTTTTGATTCAAGAGGGATTTTTGATGCGCACACCGCGTGGCCGTGAGGTTACCGAAAAGGCATACAAACATCTTGGCAAGTCCATGCCTAGCAACCAAAAAGGCCTGTTTTGAGCAGCGTAGCACAGCATGCTGCCATTGTGAAAGACATTGCTCAGCAGTTGGGTTTTATGGCTTGTGGGATTTCAAAAGC
Organism: Flavobacteriaceae bacterium UBA1115; assembly: GCA_002313325.1. GTDB lineage: Bacteria > Bacteroidota > Bacteroidia > Flavobacteriales > Flavobacteriaceae > UBA7446. The sequence goes on along the minus strand of DCBE01000044.1, from coordinate 14,610 downwards.
CACATTTTTAGAAGAAGAAGCACCCCGATTAGAGTCGTGGTTAAACCAAAACCATCACGGACAAATGGGCTATATGGCCCGTAACTTTGACAAACGCCTTGATCCAATAAAATTGGTGCCTGGTGCCAAGAGTGTCGTGTCCTTACTCTTTAATTATTTTCCAGAAGATGTGCCCACAGATGCAAGTGCACCTAAGATTGCACGCTATGCCTATGGCACGGATTACCACCACGTCATTAAGGACAAGCTTTTCACATTCATGCACCATATTCAGGAACAGGTTGGAGATGTAGGAGGACGTGTGTTTGTGGATTCTGCTCCTGTTCTCGAAAAAGCGTGGGCTGCCAAAAGCGGTCTGGGGTGGGTTGGCAAAAACACCAATCTTATCAGCAAACAAAACGGCTCTTATTTTTTTATTGCCGAACTTATTTTGGATATAGCGTTAGCAGCCGACGGTGCCGTAACCGATCATTGTGGCAGCTGCACGGCTTGTTTGGAGGCCTGCCCTACTGATGCCTTTGTTGCACCCTATAAGTTAGATGCCAGCAAGTGTATTTCCTACTTCACTATTGAGTTAAAAGACGCCATTCCAAGTGAGGTAAAAGGCCAATTTGAGAACTGGGCTTTTGGTTGTGATATCTGTCAGGAAGTATGCCCTTGGAACCGTTTTGCTACACCACATAAAGAGCCTGATTTTCAACCAAATCCCGAACTCATGAACATGACCCAAAACGACTGGAGCGAAATCACAGAGGAGGTATTTAATCGCTTGTTTGAAGTGAGTGCTCTTCAGCGAACAGGTCTCAAGGGATTAAAGCGAAATTTAGAGTTTTTAAAATAGATTGAAATCAATACCTTTCTACACTAAATTGCCAAGTTCATGAGCAAAGATAGTAAAAGACGCGAAGCCCTATTATATCACGCAAAACCTAAGCCCGGAAAACTAGAAGTTAACCCTAGCAAACCCTACGCAAGTCAGCGAGATTTGTCTTTAGCCTACTCACCCGGAGTAGCTGAGCCCTGTTTAGAAATTGAAAAGGAAACAGGTAATGTTTTCAAATACACCAACAAAGCCAACTTGGTTGCCGTAATATCAAACGGCACTGCTGTATTGGGTTTAGGCGATATCGGACCCGAAGCTTCAAAGCCCGTGATGGAAGGAAAGGGATTGCTTTTTAAAATATTTGCAGGTATCGACGTTTTTGATATTGAAGTGGACACCAAAGATGTGGATGCTTTTGTGGCAACGGTAAAAAATATTGCGCCCACATTTGGTGGCATTAATCTTGAAGACATCAAAGCGCCAGAAGCTTTTGAAATAGAGCGTAGGCTGGTTGAAGAACTCAACATACCTGTAATGCACGACGACCAGCACGGTACCGCCATCATTTCGGGTGCTGCCTTACTTAATGCGGTTGAACTGGCCGGAAAAGAAATTTCAAAAGTAAAAATGGTGATTAGCGGTGCAGGAGCTGCAGCCATTTCTTGTGCACGACTTTATCGTGCTTTGGGGGTGTCGCCAGATAACATGATGATGACCGATAGCAAGGGTATTATCAGAGCTGACAGAGAAAATCTCACGACACAAAAAGCAGAATTTGCTACGAAAACAGATGTGCATACGCTTGCAGAAGCTTTGGTTGATGCCGATGTATTTATTGGGCTTTCAAAAGCGGATATCATGACGCCCGCCATGTTAAAATTCATGTCAGCAGATCCAATCGTTTTTGCCATGGCAAATCCTGACCCCGAAATTGACTACAACCTTGCTGTTGCTACACGCAACGACGCAATTATGGCTACTGGCCGATCGGACTTCCCAAATCAGGTAAATAATGTGCTTGGTTTTCCATTCATTTTCAGGGGCGCACTGGATGTGCGCGCTACCAAAATTAACGAGGCCATGAAAATGGCTGCTGTACATGCACTTGCAGCCTTGGCCAAAGAAACGGTTCCCGAGCAAGTAAACATTGCCTATGGAACAACCAAACTCGTATTCGGAAATGATTACATCATCCCAAAACCCTTAGATCCAAGACTCATTACAACAATACCTATGGCTGTGGCAAAAGCCGCCATGGAAAGCGGGGTTGCTACTGCACCTATTAAGGACTGGAATAAATACCATGAAGAATTACATGCCCGAACAGGCGCAGATAAAAAGTTAGTCCGTCTGATTATGAGTCAGGCCAAAAGCAATTTGAAACGTGTTGTCTTTGCCGAAGGAGATGAACTGGACGTGCTCAAAGCTGCACAACTGGTTTATGAAGAAGGCATCGCCATCCCCATTCTGCTTGGCGACACGGAGTACATTCGCGAAATGATGGCTACCCTAGAGTTTGAGGGTGATGTGACCATCATTGATCCGAAAAAAGAAACGGTCAAAGAAATGCGTGATGCATATGCACATATCTATTGGCAATTGCGTCAACGAAAAGGCATAACGCTTTATGATGCGCAAAGACGTATGCGCGAACGTAACTATTATGCTGCCATGATGGTACGTGAAGGAGATGCCGATGCCATGATTTCAGGTTATAGTCGCAGTTATCCAAATGTATTAAATCCGATATTACAAGTTATTGATACGCAAGAAGGGGTAAATCGTGTGGCCACAACTAACTTGATGATTACCAACCGCGGGCCCTTGTTTATTTCCGACACCTCGATTAACATTAATCCCAACGCAAAGGAATTGGCAAAGATTGCGCAAATGACGTCTTACACAGCCGCTTTATTTGGTATACAGCCTAAGGTTGCCATGCTCTCGTATTCAAACTTTGGTTCCTCAAAAAACGAGGATGCTCAAAAGGTGAGTAAAGCCGTGAAACTAATTCACCGTTTTCTGCCTGACATTACCGTTGACGGTCCTATTCAAGCAGACTTTGCGCTGAATAAAGCGATGCTAACCAATAAGTTTCCCTTTTCTAAAATTGCAGCTACTGCCGTAAATACCTTGGTATTACCCGATTTGAATGCGGCAAATATTGCTTACAAACTCATTAAAGAATTAGATAATGCACTTTCCATTGGCCCCATTATGATGGGACTAAAACACCCTGTGCACATACTGCAGTTGGGTGCTAGTGTTGACGAAATTGTTAACATGACAGCAGTTGCTGCCGTGGATGCACAAAAGAAGAAAAAATGATAACGCAACTAAACGGAAAGCTTGTTAGCAAAACGCCAACAACCATAGTGGTAGACTGCAATGGTGTGGGCTATGAAGTACATATTTCACTGAATACTTATGGGCAGTTGCCAGAAGACGAGCTTATTCGTATTTACACGCATCTACAGGTTCGTGAGGACGCACAAAAACTCTACGGCTTTATGCAAAAAGTTGAGCGCTCGGTATTCCGTTTACTTTTGAGTGTGAACGGGATAGGTGCCAATACGGCACGCACTGTGCTTTCGTCTATGAACCCCCAAGAAGTGGTGCAGGCCATACAAACCGATAATGTGGCTGCTATTCAAGCCGTGAAGGGAATTGGTGCCAAAACAGCCCAACGTGTTATTGTTGATTTAAGAGACAAGGTCACAGGTCTTATAGGGGATGAGGAAATAGCCTTGGTCTCTAACAATACCCAGCGTGATGAAGCGTTATCTGCATTAGGAGTTTTGGGTTATCCAATGAAGCAAACCCAAAAAATCGTTGATGCACTCCTACAGGTGGAGCCCGACATGCCCGTAGATCGTTTGATTAAAAACGCCTTGAACAAACTATAATGCGAACCATTTCCAATCAAAAAGCAGGATTACTTTTGGTGCTTATCAGCGCCCTGTTTTCTGTTGGTTTATATGCTCAAAACAACACACCAAACCCTGCAGACAGCTTGGTTTTAGCACAAAACCTCAAGCAAATAAGTCTTAAAAATAAACCCAAGGTTTTTGCCACATCCTATACATTTGATCCAAAACTGAATTTGTACTTCTACAATGTTAAAGTTGGCAATATAGATGCACAGAAGCCTTTGGTGCTTACGCCCGACGAATACCAAAGAAGGGTATTTTTAGAAAACTCAAGAGCTTACATACGGGAGAAACAAGAAGCAATAGCTGGAATTAGTGGGGATGAAGAAACGCAAGAGGACCAGTTGCCGGATTACTATGTCAACTCAAAGCTCTTTGTTAGCATTTTTGGCAGTAATGAGATTGACATACGCCCGCAAGGATCTGCGAGTATCGACCTAGGAGTTCGTTACCAAAAATCAGGTAATCCCAGCCTTTCGCCTAGAAATCAAAGTAATTTTGCTTTTGATTTCAACCAACGCATCAATCTAGCGCTTACAGGGACGATAGGTACCCGTTTAAAAGTAAATGCAAATTACGACACCCAGTCTACTTTTGATTTTCAGCGTGTTGTCAAATTAGAATTTTTTCCAGAGGACCTGGTGCCGAGTAGTGTGCAAAACACCATCAACAAAGGCAAGGACTTGGTAAATAAGGGAAATGGTCTTGTTAACAGCGGCAGGGACAAGCTTAACGATTTCGAAAACCTAAGAGACCAAGGGATAAGCGGGAATGAGGACAGTATTCTTCAAAAATTAGAAGTGGGTAATGTTAGTATGCCCATAAACAGCTCCCTAATTACTGGTGCACAAAGCCTTTTTGGGGTTAAAGCAGAATTGAAGTTCGGGAATACAAACATAGCTGCCGTAATCTCAGAACAACGCTCGCAAAGTCAAACCATCCAAACCAATGGAGAGGGGACACTCGAAGAATTTTCACTATTTGCACTCGATTATGATGATAATAGGCACTTCTTTTTATCCCATTATTTTAGAAATAATTACGACAAATCGGTTAAAACGTATCCCTATATCAATTCTCCGATTGACATTACCCGACTAGAAGTTTGGGTCACCAACCGTTCGGCACGTGTAAGTAATGTGAGAAACCTTATTGCCCTGCAAGATTTGGGTGAATCTAATCCAGATGCCACTATACTAGATGACGTCACTAGTGGTTTTTTTAACGCAGAACCCAATGCTTTTCCTGAAAACGACGTAAACAAAGTTAATCCCCTTGCTATTGGGAGTGGAGGAATTCTCACAGATGATATTAGGGATATTGCCACAGCAAAAGATGGCTTTGGCAGCCTTTCACACCTAGTGACAGAGGGTCGTGATTACGCCATTTTGGAAAGTGCTCGAAAGTTAAATCCAGCCGAATATACCTTACATAAGCAGTTGGGTTATATCTCATTAACGCAACCTTTGAATAACGACGAGGTATTAGCCGTTGCTTTTCAATATACGGTCAACGGACAAGTTTATCAAGTAGGGGAATTTGCTGGCGATGGTGTTGCGGCAACTACCGTCTCTGGATTACCCGCCACCCCAATTGTTAGCAATAATAGTTTAGTGGTTAAAATGCTTAAAAGCTCGGTGCTCGATGTAGCACAACCCGTTTTTGATTTGATGATGAAAAACGTCTATAACATCGGAGCATTTCAGCTAGACCAAGAAGATTTTGTTTTCAATATTGTGTATACTGACCCCTCACCAACAAATTTTATTACTCCTGCAGCTGAACAAGGCGCAGCCAATGCATGGCCCGCAGGAACAGAGGAGCGTATTTTACTTAACCTTTTTGGCTTAGATAGACTTAATATTTATAAAGACGCACAAGCCGAGGGAGATGGATTTTTTGATTTTATCAGCGGAATTACCGTGCTTCCAGAACAAGGACAAATTATTTTCCCAAGTATAGAGCCTTTTGGCGAGTACTTATTTGAATTGTTGAGAAAGGATCACAGTGAAGATTATTCCAACAGAAGTTTATACAATCCAAACCAAAAGAAGTATGTCTACAAAGAGATGTACGATATCACAAAAGTAGACGCGGCGGACTACCAACGTTATAATAAATTTGAGTTAAAAGGACGCTATAATTCAACGGGTGGCGGACAGGGAATAGCACTTGGGGCTTTTAATGTCCCACGAGGTTCTGTTCGCGTTACCGCTGGTGGTAGGTTACTTGAAGAGGGATTAGACTACACGGTAAATTATCAGATGGGACGTGTAACCATACTTAATGAGGGTGTGAAAAATTCGAATATACCAATTGAGGTTTCTACTGAAAGCAACACCCTTTTTGGTCAACAGAACAAGCGTTTTATGGGCTTTACTGCCGAACATAAAGTAAATGATGACCTCTTACTGGGTGGAACGTATTTGCGCCTGAGCGAGCGACCCCTAACCCAAAAAGCAAACTACGGTTCAGAGCCAGTAAACAATACAATGCTTGGATTGAGTGGAAATTTCTCAAAGGAGATTCCTTTCCTCACAAGAATGGTAAACAAGCTTCCCAATATTGATAGCCGAGTACCATCAAATGTTTCCATTCGGGCAGAGGCAGCTTATTTGAAAGTGGGACAGCCAAGAGGCACCCAGCTTAACAAGGCTGCCACCACATACATAGATGATTTTGAAGGAACGCAGACCAACCTTGACATTAGAAACACCTATTCTTGGTTTATCTCCAGCGTGCCTGCTCCCTCACAACAATTGCCTATTGCTGGTTCAAATGTAAATGTAGATGACTTAAGTGCAGCTTATCAGCGCGCAAAACTTGCATGGTACAATATCGATCCCTTGTTTTATTCCAATAGAAGGCCAGGCGGCATAACTGACGATGACCTTTCGACCAATGAAGCAAGGCGTATTTTTATTGAAGAAATATTTCCTCAGCAAGATATTGTTCAAGGCCAGTCTATGGTGCAGTATACTTTTGACTTGGCTTATTATCCAAACGAACGTGGGCCCTATAATAACGCCCCTTCTTTTGGATCTTCATCGGAAGACAATTGGGCAGGAATTACTCGTGCCATGTCAACCACTGACTTTGCACAGTCCAATGTGGAGTATATTGGATTTTGGCTGTTAGATACTTTTTCAGAGCAAACGTCTGCATCGGATGATTTGGGTGAATTGGTATTCCATTTGGGGAATATTTCGGAAGACGTATTAAAGGATGGACGCAAGGTTTACGAAAACGGACTTCCAGCTTCCGGTCAAAATACGGATACATACAATACGGCTTGGGGAGTCACACCAGCTACGCAGTCGCTGGTTTATGCTTTCGATGCCGATGGGCAAAACCGCAGCCTGCAAGACGTCGGTTTGGACGGACTCAACGACGATGAAGAACGCATTATTTATACCAACGGCCCGACGGATGATCCCGCAGGTGACAACTACAGATATTTTGGTCAAGGTAGTGGTTCTGTATTGGATCGCTATAAAAACTACAACGGTACACAAGGCAACTCCCCGATCGAAGTTACAGAACAATTTAGGGGCTCATACACTACACCAGATGCTGAAGATTTAAATCAGGACAATACCATGAATACCATTGACAGGTATTATCAATATCGTATTCCCATTCAAAAAAACATGCAGGTAGGCAACCACCCGTTCTTGGTTGATGTACGTGAAAAAGACAATATTGCATTGCCAAATGGACAGGTTACTTCTTCACGCTGGCTACAATTCCGAGTACCTGTTGTTCCAGCGTATTATGACGCTCCACAGAAAAGAAATTATTTTGAACCCATAAATGGGATGAATGACCTCAGATCAATTCGCTTTTTGCGTATGATGTTAACAGGTTTTAGCCAGCCAACGTTTTTCCGTTTTGGCACATTGGATATTGTTCGTGCCGATTGGACACGAGTGCCCACACCACTCAATACCAAGCAAATTTTGCACCCAAACACCCAGCTTGAAGTAAGTGCGGTCAATGTGTTGGAGAACGAAACAAGAACACCCATACGTTATAAACTACCACCGGGAATTCTGCGTGAGACCTTGAACAGTTACAACAACTTGATTCGTGAAAACGAACAATCCCTGTCTTTAAGAGTAAGAGATTTGGCCCCCCAAGACGGACAAGGGGTATACAAGCACATTGATTTGGATATGCGTCAATACAAGCGTTTACGCATGTTCTTACATGCCGAGTCACTGCCTGACGAAAACCCCTTACCGGGCGACGGTGCCAATGACGACTTAGATGAACGCATGGTGGCTTTTATTAGGTTGGGAACTGATACAGATGAAAACTATTATCAAATTGAAATTCCGCTTAAGCCAACGGCTTATACCAACGGGGTGTCAAATAACTTAACCGCCGAGGAGGTGTGGCAAGTGGCATCTAACGAGATAGATATCCCTCTAGAATGGCTCACAAAAATCAAGGCCAAATCCATTGCTACCCGAGAAATATTAGGGGCTACCTATTTCGATGAGAATCTCGACCTTATAAACGAATTTACACCAAGCTCCACATTGCCGGGGAGCAAAAAATACAAATTAGCCATTCGTGGTAACCCAACGCTTGGGGCTATTAGAACCTTGGTCGTGGGGGTTAAAAACCCCAGCACTACCGCAGGGGACAACCTTGATGGCGAGGTATGGTTCAATGAACTTCGCCTGTCAGAAATTGACTCTAGTGGCGGTTGGGCTGCTATTGGTTCGGTGGATGCGAACCTGGCAGACTTTGCAAATATCACATTAAACGGGGCCATCTCTACTGTAGGGTTTGGTGCTATTGATCAGTCACCAAACATGCGAAGCCAAGACGACACCCGCTCTTATGGCATAGCTACAAGCATTAATGCGGGGATGCTATTTCCCAAAAAATGGGGACTAGTAGTGCCTGTAAGCTACAGTTACAACCAAGAAGTTATAACACCAAAATACGATCCTTTTTACAGGGATGTTGAGTTACAAGACAGACTATACGCCGCTGACAATCAAGGCGAACGCGATGCCATTCGCAATCAGGCCATTAGTTTTGCCAAACTCAAAAGCATCAACCTAATAGGCGTGCGTAAGCAGCGTGCTCCAGATGCCAAGCAAGACTTTTTTGACATTGAGAATTTTGACCTTTCCTATTCATATAACGAAGAAAACAGAAACGATTTTGAAATTGAAAACTTTGCCTTTCAGGATGTGCGTTTGGGTGCAGGATATAACTATTCATTCAAGCCGCTATCGATAAAACCACTTGGCAAAGTACAGGCCATAACCAATAAAAAGTATTTGCGTTGGTTATCTGAAATTAATTTCAATTTGATGCCCAGCTCGGTTTCACTTGCGGCAAACATCAACAGAACCTTCCAAAGCCAACGTTTCCGTCAGGTCTTTTTAGATGGCATGGATGCTACAAGCCAGTTGCCCTTACCCGACCTACAACAGCGCAACTACCTGTTTGATTGGTTGTTCACGGTTAATCACAATCTAACCAACTCATTCCGTTTTGATTTTTCTGCATCTAGCCGAAATATCGTTCGTAATTATTTGAAGAATGGTACTGCGGGCAGCACACAAATAGACACCTCACTGGATGTCTGGGATGGTATTTGGGACACGGGTCAAATGGATCGTTTTGACCAGTCTATAGGTGCTACTTATCAGCTTCCATTTAAGTTTATTCCACTACTGTCATTCTTAGACGGAACCTATTCTTACACAGGCAATTTTAATTGGCAGCGAGGCTCCACCGCCTTGGCCAATGTGGTAGATGAAAATAACAATTCACTTGGTAGAGTTCATACGCTACAGAATGCCAATACGATTCAATGGAACGGAAGTGCCAATATGCAAGCGCTTTACAACAACTTGGGCTTGCGTAAAAACACCAAAAAAAGCGACAAAGAGAAAGCAGGAGTGCAAATCAAGAACTCTTTGATTGGGGTAGTTACCGCATTAAGACGTATTCAGTTTTCGTATAGTGAAAACAACGGAACTGTGTTGCCGGGATATACCCAAAACATAGGCTTTTTAGGAACGGCTAACCCTGGAATAGCATTTGCATTGGGTCGTCAAGACGACATTCGTTTTGAGGCTGCAAAAAGGGGATGGCTCACAGAATTCCCAAATTTTAACCAAGCGTATACAAACGTACACAACAACGAAATCTCCTACAACGCTGAAATTGGGTTGTTGCAAGGATTGCAGCTTGACCTAACGGGCAACCGCAGTTATTCAGAAAACAATTCTGAAAACTTTAGTGTTGTCAATGGGGTTTACAACGCATTGTCGCCACGCTTGTTTGGTAATTTTGAAATTTCAACCATCATGTTGCGCACCTCATTTAGTGGAAATGGACTGGCATCAAAAGCCTTTGAAGATCTCAAAACAAACCGACTGGTTATTGCACAACGAATGGGTACTGCAAGAGGTATTCTAGCTGGAAATATTGATGCAGATGGCTTCCCATCAGGCTATGGAAAAACCAATCAAGCAGTGCTTATTCCTGCATTTTTTGCTGCCTATACTGGAGCAAACCCAAATTCGGTTAGTATGGATGCAAAACGCAGCTTCCCGCTGCCCAACTGGAACATGCAGTATACCGGATTTATGCGCTTGAAATCATTTAAAAAGCGATTCAACCGATTTGCAATTTCACACGGATACCGCGCCAGCCATACGCTCAATGCCTTTGCCACTAATCTTGAATTTCAGGCGAACGGTAACGATCAGTCAGGGAACTTTATGAACAAAATTTTATACACCAACGTAAACTTGGTGGAGCAATTTAACCCATTGATTAAGCTTGATTTCGAACTTAAGAACAGCTTTCAAATTTCTGCTGAAGTACGCAAAGACCGCGCATTATCCTTGTCTCTTGACAACAATTTGCTCACCGAAACTTATGGTGACGAATGGATTGTGGGTATGGGTTACCGTATCAAAGACATAAAGTTCAAAACCAATGTTGGCGGTAAGTCAACCAAGCTCAAAGGAGACATTAACATCAAAGCGGATTTATCTGTTCGGGAAAATGTTACGCTTATTCGAAACCTAGATCTTTTGAGTGATCAGGTTACTGCCGGTCAACGCTTGTGGTCGCTAAAATTATCAGCGGATTATGCACTTTCTCGTAATTTCAATGCCTTGTTTTTCTACGACCATGCGTTCTCAAAATTTGCCATATCAACGGCTTTCCCGCAAACCAATATTCGTGCTGGAATAACCGTGCGCTACAATTTTGGAAATTAGGGTGTTTGCTTTACATTTAGAAAAAATTGAGAGATGAACATTCCGGAGGATTTAAAATATACCCGAGACCACGAGTGGGTTCGTATTGAAGGCGAAGAAGCAACGGTTGGCATTACGGATTTTGCACAAGGCGAATTGGGTGACATTGTATATGTTGAGGTTGAAACCATAGGCGAATCGTTAGATAAAGAAGAGGTTTTCGGAACCGTTGAGGCTGTTAAAACAGTTTCCGATTTGTTTTTACCCCTTGCGGGTGAAATCACTGCTTTTAACGAAGACCTTGAGGACACACCAGAACTGGTAAACGACAATCCTTATGACCAAGGATGGATTATAAAAATGAAAATCAGTGACCTCTCACAGATAGAAACCTTGCTCACACACGAGGGGTATCAAGCTGTTATTTCATAAATTAAGCATGCTTTTTATGTTATTTACTATACTTGAATTAAAATTATTATTTTAGCTTTTCAATAAAAGTTTCAAATGCAACCGAAAAAAAATCCCAACGCTGATTTAAGAAAAAATGTCAAGCTCTACTTTGCTATTGGTCTTTGCTCAGTACTCCTAATTTCCTGGCAAGCAATCGAATGGAAAACGTACGACAAATCTATGTACGGCTATGAGGCACTAAATGTAGATGATGACGATGATGAACTTGTGCCGATCACAGAACAAATCAAAACGCCACCACCTCCACCTCCACCTCCAGCACCAGAAATTATTGAGGTAGTTGAAGACGAGGAAGAAGTAGAAGAAACGGTTATCGAATCCACGGAAACGACGCAAGAAGAAATTATTGAGGAAGTTGAAGTGATGGAAGAGGATTTGGACGTTGACGTTCCCTTTGCCATTATTGAAGACGTTCCCTTATTTCCAGGATGTGAGCGCGTAAAAAAATCTGAACGTAGAAAATGCTTCCAAGAGAAAATTCAGCGCCATATTGCTAAAAACTTCCGCTATCCCGAAATTGCACAAGAAATGGGGGTTCAAGGGCGTGTGTATGTTCAGTTTATCATTGGAAAGGATGGTGGCATCACAGGTATCAGAACCCGTGGGCCAGACAAGAATTTAGAGAAAGAAGCTAATCGTATTATTGCCAAGCTTCCAACCATGATTCCAGGGAAACAACGCGGACGGCCTGTTCGCGTTCCCTTCAGTATTCCTATTACGTTTAGGTTACAATAGCAACAACCCGGTGTTTACGGGGTTTTTTTGGCAATTTTTTTTATGTTTATTAAACTAAACTTAATACCTAGTTTATGGAACCTAAAAAAAAATCCTAAGGTTGATTTAGCTAAAAACAACGCCCTATACTTCGCAACAAGTCTATGTCTCGTTTTTTTATCTTGGAAATTGGTCGAGTACAAGACTTACGAGAAAACATCTATTAATATTGGAATGTTGAACCTTGATGATGAAATTGAAGATGTACCACTAACAGAACAATTGAAAACGCACCCACCCCCGCCCCCTGCTGTTGTAACTCAAGTTTTGGAGGTTGTAAAGAACGAAGAGGACGTAGAAGAAAGGTTATCGAATCTACCGAAACGACCCAAGAAGAAATCATAGAGGACGTAGAAGTAATGGAGCGGGAAGTAGTAGCAGACGTCCTCTTTGCTATTACTGAAGACGTCCCCTTGTTTTCGGGTTGCGAACGGGTGAAAAAATCTGAACGCAGAAAAATGTTTTAAGAGAAGCTGGACAGTCACGTGCTCAAAAACTTCCGTTACCCCGAAATTGCCTAGGAAATGGGCATACAAGTGCGAGTATTTGTCACTTTTATAATTGATAAAGATGGCACCATTATAGGAATTAGAACTAGAGGGACAGATAAAAATCTCGAAAAAGAAACAGCGCGTATTATTGGCAGGCTTCCAACCATGACACCAGGCAACCAACTCGGCCGTGCGGTTCGTGTGCCTTTTAGTTATCCTATAAACTTTCGTTTACAGTAATAAAAACAGCTGCATTCTTTTGTGCAGATTGCGTTGCGTAAGCTGCATTTCTACAGTATCTTTGCAGACGCAATCACGCACATTATATGTTAGTTAAGACCCATAAAACTCCTGCGTTGTCTCTTTTTGTGACCGATTTCCTGATGCTCACTAAATTGCGGTTAAGCCTTACGGTCGTTTTTTCTTCTATTGCGGGCTATTTACTAGCAGCGCAAGTTCCATCGGCGTTCCATGTTTTTTTGCTCTCTTTGGGAGGTTATGGCTTGGCAGGCGCATCCAATGCATTTAACCAAATCATTGAAAAAGACATTGACGCCAAAATGACGCGTACGCAAAACCGCCCCATTCCAGCAGGGCGTATGTCAACACAAACCACATTTGCCATTGCCACTGCATTACTAATCATCGGCTTGGTGATTCTTTATGGCTTCAATCCAAAGACAGCCATGTTTGGTGCTATTTCGGTTTTTCTGTATTGCTGTGCCTATACGCCGCTGAAAACTATCACACCACTATCTGTATTTGTGGGCGCCATCCCGGGCGCCATCCCTTTTATGCTGGGTTGGGTTTCGGTTACGGGAAGTTTTGGCATTGAGCCAGGCATCTTATTTATGATTCAGTTCTTTTGGCAGTTTCCACACTTTTGGGCTATTGGCTGGTTAATGCAGGAGGATTACCAACGCGCGGGGATTAATATGTTGCCCACAGGAAAGCGTGATCGTGCCACCGCATTTCAAATTATTTTATATACGATTTGGACCATAGTGATATCGATTTTTCCAGTTTCGGGATTGAGCGTTACATTGACGCTGACAATTCCCGCTGCCGTGGTGGTAGGTATTATGGGTTTGGTATTTTTGTGGTATGGTTTCTTATTGTACAGAAACCAATCTGAGTCAAGCGCTAAAAAACTAATGATTGTAAGCATAATATATATTATGTCGATACAGTGGATTTACGTAATAGATAAATTTGTATAAATGAGTTTTCATCCTTCTTTAACGACACCCCTGTCAAAAGCAAAAAAAATGATGTTGTGGTTTGCCATGATAAGCATGACCATGATGTTCGCTGGCCTCACAAGTGCCTATGTCGTCAGTAAGGCACGCCCAGATTGGCTAGATAATTTTAAGCTTCCAACCGCTTTTCACATCAGCACATTGGTCATTTTAGTAAGCGGTATCACCTTTTGGATGGCGTTTAAAAAGCTAAAAGCAGGCAATTCGTCTGCAGTCACGCGCTACACCCTTATTACGCTTTTATTGGCTGTTGTTTTTTCTATCACCCAATGGATTGGGTTTAGTGGTGTGGTAGCAGATGGATATTTTTTTACAGGGGCAGAGAGTACAGTAACCACCTCATTTTTATACGTATTGGTATTAACGCACTTTGCCCACCTTATTGGAGGAATTGTTGTTTTAATCATTGTACTTATTCGTCATTTTAAAGGTATTTATTTAGATGCCCCACTGGGCTTTGTGCTTGCACATACCTTCTGGCATTTCCTTGGGTTTTTATGGCTCTATTTATTTGTATTCTTATACTTTTTAAGATAAACTTTAATGTGTAATTTTGTAATCAATTTAACCAACAACCACTCATGGAAGCAACAAAAGATATAGTTGAAAACGAAAGCG
>DCBE01000005.1:19186-31705 GCA_002313325.1 Flavobacteriaceae bacterium UBA1115 | reverse complement strand
TCAAAGACAGGTTCCATATCCTTGATGCTGATGGCAGAAATAATGGATTTACGAATATCAGAGGGGTCAAATTGACGGGCATAGAATTCGCGGGTGGTTTTTACTAAAGCCTCTCTAAATGCGGTTTGGTGTGTTCCTCCTTGTGTGGTGTGCTGCCCGTTGACAAACGAATGATATTCTTCGTTGTATTGGGTACGGCTATGGGTAATGGCCACTTCAATATCATCACCCTTTAGATGAATGACTGGATAGAGAAAATCTTCGGTATTATTATTGTCTTCGAGCAGATCTTTAAGGCCATTTTTGGACAAATACTTTTCGCCGTTAAATACGATGGTCAGCCCAGGGTTGAGGTAGACGTAGTTTTTAAGCATTTTAGCCACGTACTCATTGCGGTAGCGATATTTTTTAAAAATGGTCTCATCGGGAACAAAGGACACTTGCGTTCCATTGCGTTGACTGCTGCCCGATGGGGGTTCGTTTTTTTCGAGTACACCCTGGTTAAACAGGGCTGTTTTGCGCTGTCCGTCACGAGTTGAGGCCACAAAGAACGACGCTGACAAGGCATTAACAGCCTTTGTTCCTACTCCATTGAGTCCTACCGATTTTTTAAATGCACGGGAGTCGTATTTACCGCCTGTATTCATTTTAGAGACTACATCGACGACCTTGCCTAACGGAATGCCACGGCCATAGTCGCGGACGCTGACTTTGCCTTCATCTATTTTGATGTCGATGGTTTTGCCTGCGCCCATTACAAATTCGTCTATGCTGTTGTCTAGAACTTCTTTCAACAGGATATAAATGCCGTCGTCTGGGGAAGAACCGTCACCAAGCTTTCCGATATACATACCCGGACGTGTACGGATATGCTCCTTCCAATCGAGTGAGCGTATGTTGTCTTCGTTGTATTGGGTTAGATGGACCATGGGTTGCTAAATTAAAGCATCAGCCTGTAACTTAAAAAGCCTCTGCAACAAAGAAATTAACAATTAAGAAAAAGGGATTGTTGAAATATCTTAGCATATTAATGTTTCTTTTTTTAGCTGTGTAAATTCATAAAAAAACACCCACTATATAAAAAGTCTACGTGGGTGTTTTTGTGTTAAAATTTTGTAAAAGAGCTGCTATTTATTTGATAGATGACTTTGCAGCATAAACAAAGAACCTTGCAATTTTACCATCAACAATTTCACCATCAATCATATGCAACTCTGTTGTTTCTTCTCCACCAGCATTCATGGTTACGTTGTGACCCGCAATAATCCAATCTGCACCACCTGGAACAGACTTGTAAGGCATGGCCCAATAAGCATCCCATTTTGGGTTTGCAGCAGCAAACCATTCCTTCAGCACGTCTGCTTGCTGTTCTTTGGTAAAAATTTCAGACCCATCGGGACTTAAAATATATATGGAGTCTGCACTCATTGACTTGATGGCCTCCATGTCTTGGGCGTTGTGTGCGTCTAAATATTTCATCCATAAGTCTGTAACATCATCAGACCCAGTGATGAACTTTTCTTCTGGTAATGGTTTAAAAAACCCAACACCTTCATCCGATGCTGACTCAGCCGCTGGTGAAACACAACCAAAAACAATGATAACTATTGATAGAAAGATTAATTTTTTCATATTTAATTGCTTTAAAATTTGAACTAAAGTTAAACACTTTTTTTTGACATTATATAAGAGAAGCGCTAAAACTGTTAAAAATTCTTGTTAAGTTAATATTTTCACAATAAATTGCTGTGTTATGTGAAAATCAGATTTTAAATAATGCCTTACACATTAAATCTAAAATGCATCACATCTCCATCTTGTACAATGTAGTCCTTACCTTCTACTCGAGCCTTTCCGGCTTCTTTGACCTTTTGTTCGGATCCGTATTCATCATATACGCTATATGAAATTACTTCGGCTCGGATAAAGCCTTTTTCGAAGTCAGTGTGGATAACTCCAGCAGCTTGCGGTGCCGTGGTGCCAGCAGAAATAGTCCATGCTCGTACCTCTTTTACACCAGCCGTGAAATAGGTTTCTAAATTTAGTAACGTGTATGCTGCACGAATGAGTTTGGCAGCACCTGGCTCATCCAAACCTAAATCCTCTAAAAACATTTGGCGCTCTTCGTAAGTGTCCAATTCGTTGATGTCCGCCTCTGTAGCAACTGCCAACACCAATACTTTTGCATTTTCATCTGCAACAGTAGTTTTAACTTGGTCGACATAATCGTTTCCAGTGGCGGCAGCGCTTTCATCCACATTGCAAACATACAAGACAGGCTTATCTGTGATAAGTTGTAAGGGTTTTACATAGTTTAATCGTTCGTCAACGCTTAATTCAATAGCACGTACTGAAACGGTCGCTTCGAGCGATTTGTGCAAAAGTTTCAAAACCGTCAGTTCTTTTTGTGCGTCTTTATCACCCGTACGGGCAGCGCGCTTAACCTTTTCCAAGCGTTTTTCAACAACCTCAAGGTCTTTGAGCTGCAATTCGATATCTATAGTTTCTTTGTCACGGATTGGGTTAACAGAGCCGTCTACGTGCACGATATTGTCATCGTCAAAACAACGTAACACATGAATAATAGCATCGGTTTCCCTAATATTGGCCAAAAACTGATTGCCTAGGCCTTCGCCTTTACTGGCCCCTTTTACCAATCCTGCGATATCGGCGATCTCTACCGTAGCAGGTATCACTCTTTCGGGATTAATCAGTGCCTCCAATCGATTTAGCCTTGGATCTGGAACATTAACCACACCTATTTTGGATTCGATGGTACAAAAAGGAAAGTTTGCAATCTGTGATTTAGCACTGGACAAACAATTAAATAAGGTGGATTTGCCCACGTTTGGCAGGCCTACAATTCCAGATTTCATATCAGTCGGGATGCATAAAGCGTTGCTTGCCCAGCAAGACCTCTTCTGTTTCTACGTGACCCCCATCGGGGACACAACAGTCAACAGGGCATACGGCAGCGCACTGTGGCTCGTCGTGAAAGCCCTTACATTCGGTGCATTTATCAGGTACAATAAAATAAACCTCATCTGAAATAGGTTCCTGTAAGGTTTCAGCATTCACAGCCTTGCCGTTGGGAAGCACTATGTCCCCGCTAAGCGAGGTGCCATCTCTGTATTTCCAATCAAAAGCGCCTTCGTAAATAGCTGTGTTTGGACATTCAGGTTCGCAAGCCCCACAATTTATACATTCGTCTGTAATTATAATAGCCATAGCAATTCTTTAACTTTGCAAAAATAGGGCATAAAAACTTTAAACCAAATCATGACAAAACATATACAAAGTATTCAGGCTTTTACTGCCCTAGGAAAACTCCTAGACGACTATACTTCCAAAAACAATAGAACGGATGAATGGATTGAAAAGCTTGAAAATGCACTTTTTAGTGCCTCCAATCAAAATAAATGGTTTACAAAAGAAAATCTTGACTTTTGCATTTCTGTTTGGGGAAAAACCCTAAACGAAAAAGATATCACTGACTGGCTGACAGCCTACCCCGCGCCGCAAAAGGCCACACGACTGGCCGTGGTATTGGCAGGTAACATCCCATTGGTTGGCCTACACGATGTGCTATGCGGGCTTGCTAGCGGCTGTAGCATTGAAGCAAAACGTTCGTCAAATGACAACTTACTACTCCCTTTAATCTTAGATTTTCTTATTTCTGTTATGCCAGATTGGAATGGTAAAGTTCGTTTTACAGATGGAAAATTCGAAACCTATGATAAGGTCATTGCCACAGGCAACAACAATACAGCTCGTTACTTTGAGTATTATTTTAAAAAGAAGCCACACATCATCCGCAAGACTAGAAATGGTGTTGCTGTTCTGGACGGCAATGAAACCCAAGAAGATTTAGCTGCTCTATGCCAAGACATGATGCAGTATTTTGGATTGGGGTGCCGCAGTGTTTCACACCTGATAGTTCCAGATGGCTATAATTTTAACGATTTGTTTTTGGCACTTTATGAACATAAAGACCTTATAAAGCACAATGCTTACGCCAACAATTACGACTACAACAAAGCAGTTTATTTGATGCAAGAACAAGAATTATTAGAAAATGGTTTTATGATATTCAAAAAAGATGAAGGGCTAAATTCCCCCATTGCCTGTGTGCATTATAGTACTTATACAGAACTAATATTGGTAAAACAGCGCCTTCAAGATCAAGAAGAGCAGATTCAATGCGTGGTTAGTAATTGTGTGGAAAATGCATTCGCTTTTGGTCAAACACAGTATCCAAAACTGGGAGATTACGCCGACCATGTTGATACCTTGGCTTTTTTGTTGAAAAAGTAATATTAAAAAAGGTGCGTAACCGCAGGCGTTTTTGTTAATTTGCCTTTAAATTAATTTGAAAATGAAAAAGCACAACTTTAGTGCTGGACCCTGTATCCTGCCACAAGAAGTGATGCAAAAAGCGGCCCAAGCAGTTGTCGAACTAGACGACTCAAGACTTTCCTTAATAGAAATATCGCACCGAAGCCCAGCTTTTGTCGAAATCATGGAAAAGGCAACTTCGCTTGCACTACAACTATTGGGATTAGAAGGCAAAGGATATAAGGCCATGTTTCTTCAGGGCGGTGCAAGTCAGCAGTTTTTAAATGTTGCCATCAACTTTCTTGAAACCAAAGCGGGGTATGCCAACACCGGTACTTGGTCTACAAAAGCCATCAAGGAAGCCAAGCTGTTGGGTAAAGTGGTTGAGTTATCAACTTCAAAGGATGCCAATTTTAATTATATCCCAAAAGGATTTGACATCCCCTCAGACTTAGATTATCTGCACATCACAACCAACAACACCATTTTTGGAACGCAGTACAAAGTTTTGCCCGAAACAACTGTGCCGCTCATTTCGGATTCTTCATCAGATATATTCTCTCGATCTTTAGACTTTAGCAAGTTTGATTTGCTGTATGCTGGCGCACAAAAAAATATGGGTCCTGCTGGAGCTACACTCGTTGTTGCGAAAGAAGATGCCCTTGGAAAAGTTTCTAGACAAGTTCCTTCCATGTTAGACTTCAAAATTCACGCTGACAAAGACAGCATGTTTAATACACCACCTGTGTTTGCTGTTTATACTTCCATGCTGACCCTACAATGGTTAAAAGACAAAGGCGGCATTGCAGCTATTGAAAAAGAAAACGACGCCAAAGCAGCATTGATGTATGGTGAAATAGACCGTAATCCCCTATTTGATGGTTTTGCAGCTACAGAAGACCGAAGTACCATGAATGCAACATTCACGCTCAACGACGCGTCAAAAAAAGAAAGCTTTGAGGCCATGGCCAAAGAAGCTGGCCTCAACGGAATTAACGGACACCGCTCTGTTGGTGGCTATCGTGCATCCATGTACAACGCCCTACCGATTGAATCCGTACAAGTATTGGTAGACGTAATGAAAACTTTAGAACAAAACTCATAATACATATATGAACATTCACGCAAACGATGGGATTTCCCAATCTGGACTAGATGCCTTAGCTGATTTTGGCTTTACGCTGACAACAACTAACGTAGCGCAAGAGCAGCTTGTCAACTATATCAACGAAAATAACATTGCAGGCTTATTGGTTCGCAGTGCCACAACCGTTCGCAAGGAACTAATTGATGCCTGCCCAGGGCTAAAGCTAATTGGTCGTGGTGGTGTTGGTATGGACAATATTGACGTTGCATATGCGCGCGAAAAAGGATTGCATGTAATCAATACCCCTGCTGCCTCTTCTTCATCAGTAGCTGAATTGGTGTTTGCCCATTTATTTGGCGCTGTACGCTTCCTATATGACAGCAATCGCAACATGCCACTTGATGGAGAAACCAAGTTTAAAGCCCTTAAAAAGGCATATGCATGTGGAACGGAATTAAGAGGTAAGACGCTTGGTATTATTGGCTTTGGCCGTATTGGTCAAGCCACTGCAAAAATTGCATTAGGACTGGGTATGGATATTGCTGCTTATGACCCCTCTATAGACGAAACTATTATTTCGGTTGATTTTTTCAACGGACAGTCAATAGACATTAATATCAAAACACGTTCTTTTGACGATGTGTTGTCAAAGTCTGATTTTGTTTCGCTGCACGTACCTGCTCAGAACAAACCCACCATAAGCGCTGCTGAAATGGCGAAGATGAAAAGAGGGGCTGGTTTGATAAATGCTGCGCGTGGAGGTGTTGTAGACGAACAAGCATTGGTCAATGCGCTTGAAAGCAAGCAATTGAGTTTTGCTGCTCTTGATACTTTTGTAAATGAGCCTACGCCGGCCGTAAAAATCTTGATGCATCCAAGTATTTCGTTAACACCGCACATTGGTGCTGCTACAAACGAAGCACAAGATCGCATAGGTACAGAGCTAGCTCAACAAATTAAGGACTTACTCGGCTAATGAGACGCCTAAAAGAACGTTGGGGAATTTATTCCAATTTCCAATTGGTCATGATACTTATTGTGTTTGCAGTGACAGGTTCATCGGCTGCACGATTAGCTACTCCTGTGACTAGTTTTTTAGGAATCACCGCAGATAATTTTTCTGCATGGGTGTATTGGCCTGCAAGAATTATTTTAATTTTACCCATCTATCAGGTGCTGCTTCTTTTTTTTGGGTTTATATTTGGTCAATTCAAGTTTTTTTGGAAATTTGAAAAAAAGATGCTAACCCGAATGGGTTTGGGTTTCCTGTTTAGTTCAAAATAAGATGCATAATAATATATTTGTTCGCTTACTTCTGGTTGGGTTTTTATTTCTCCCTACCCTCGCACAGCATACAGAAACATTATTAAATCACGATCATTACAGATGTGAAACAAATAAAATTCATTTTCACGAGTTAGAGCAATGTTGCGACCTATTTGATTATGTTAACATAAGTCCTTATGTAGTGTTTTCTTCAAAATTTAATAACCCAATCTTTTATCTGGTTGAACCATCGTCATATGACCGCACAAGTTATATCTTTTCTCTTATTGCCAAAAACTTAAGGGGCCCTCCTATTTTTAAATAATTTTTGAAAACCCAAATCATTTTGTCTTTTATGACCCTACCTCATATAAAATAAATTGAAAAAAATGTTTAAAAATACTTGTACAAACACATTATTAGTTTTACTAATTTTATTTATCACTTCCTGTGAGAAATCTGATACACCAATTGTAGAAAATGAAATGGAAGTGTTTACTAATGCTACAATTGTAGTAACAAATCTATCTGACAACTCTTTAACCACTTACGTTTTTGAAGTAGAGGCTCATGGCCACGATGATCATGGCAGTGGCGGTGTAGCACCATCAGAAGGAGACGACCATGCTGATCATACAGAAATTAAACTCGCTGCTAATTCTGAGTACGAGTTTGCTATTACTTTCCAAAACAATACAGACGCCAGTAATCCAATTGATATGACTGCAGAAGTGATAGATGAAGCAGACGACCATCACATATTTTATGAATTTACTGACTCATCGTTAACATATGAGAGTACAACAGGAGATACTATAGACTCAAACGGAAATCCACTTAATTTGGTAACAAAATGGACTACCACAACTGGAGCAGTAATTGACGTGGCTGCATATTTGTTTCATATGCCAACATCCAAAGTCGGAACAACACGTGCGGATTTTGGCGGAGCAGTTGATGTTGAAATTGATTTCGAAGCTCACATAGAATAATCCATAGTTGTTTTGATCGTTTTTACGCTTTTAGCGAAGTGTAATTGCATATCCCTTATCAATACAAAAAAAGCATTGGTCAGTATTTATCTGCTGGCCAGTAGCTTTATTTTTTGTCAAGAATGTAATCTAAAAATTAAAGGCTACATAATTGATTCAAATTCAAATAGTGTCTTGAAAGGAGCAGTTATTCAACTTGTTGGGAAAAAAGTAAATACTATTTCCAATGATGATGGGAGTTTTATGCTTGAAAATTTATGTCTAACAGATAATAAACTTAAGATTTCTCACATTAATTGTAATCAATTAATAAGAAAAATAGATTTTTCTCAATCTTCCAACATGATTATTATTATGGATCACAAAGTTGAGGCTTTGGATGAAGTTATAATTGCTGAGAGTAAAATAAAATCATCTTCAACAGCAAAAATATATTCTTTAAGTGATATTGAAAAAGATCGTTATAGCAACTCAGGACTTTCAGGTGCGATTAGCCAAATTAGCGGAGCAACCACTCTGTCAACTGGTGGTAATATATCACAGCCTGTTATACACGGTATGTTTGGTAGTAGAGTTGGCATTATTTACGATGGAATATTACTAGAAAATCAACAATGGGGACAAGATCATGCTCCTAATGTTGACATTAATGCTTTCGAAAATATTAGGCTTATAAAAGGTGCTGGAGCATTGCGTTACTCTGGTTCTAGTCCTGGTGGTGTGATAATTTTAGAGTCAAGTTTACCAAAGAAAATTGACTCACTTTATGGAAAGACTTTAATAAATGGAGTTAGTAATGGCCTTGGTGGTAGTTTAATAAGTTCCTGGACTAAATCATATGAAAATGGTAAATATTTAAAGGCTCAAGGAACATTTAAAATTAGCGGAGACTTAAATACTCCGCAATATATTCTTTCAAATACAGGAAGTAATGAGAAAAATTTATCTTTATCCTTTGGAAGCAATAATGATTTAAAAAATTGGAAAGTATACTTTAGTTATTTCAATACTGAAATAGGAATTTTAAAAAGCTCACACATTGGGAATGTTGGGGATTTATTAATTGCGATTGAAAATAAGGACCCTGCAGTAATAGATCCATTTACGTATGATATTAATTATCCGAAACAATCAAATACTCATTACACAACAAGTATCGATTTCTCCAAATACTATGACTTAAATAATAAACTTAGTTTTAAATACAGTTGGCAAAAAAATAATAGAAAAGAATTTGATGTTAGAATTGGCTCAGTTAAAAACACAGCTGCATTGAATTTAAACTTAGATACCCATAATTTAAATGCAAATTATGAATGGAAAAATTCATTTGCGCGATTTAGTTCAGGTTTATTTTTTCAAATTCAAAATAATTATTCTACTCCCGGAACTGGTGTAAAAAGACTTATCCCTGATTATTTAAAAACAAAATTTGGAAGTTATGTTACTGGGAAAATTGATAATAATAATATAAATTTTGGTTTTGGACTTAGATACGAATACAATAGTAATGATGTCCACAAATATTACAGAAATACTAGATGGGAAGCTGAAAACTATGAAGAAATTTTAGGGCCTTATGTAGTTGATGAGATTCTAAGTCAAAAGCTTATTAAAAAAATATTTGTGTTTAACACACTTTCAATTAATACTGGTGTTTTGTTTAAATTATCAGAAAATAAAGATTTAAATATTCAATACAATTATATTGAACGCGCTCCAGACATTGCGGAAATGTTTAGCGATGGTCTACATCACGCACTTGCTTCTTTTGAATATGGCAATCCTTTTTTAAAAAAAGAAAAAACACATAAAATAATTATAAATCTTGAGAAAAAAAGTGGTGTTTTCAAATACAATTTAAATCCATTTATAACTTACGGTAAAAATTATATAATTATTGTGCCATCTGGATTTGAACAAACTATAAGAGGTGCTTTTCCAGTATGGGAATATTCTCCTTACAATGTATTCTTTAAGGGGATTGATTTGGATTTTTCTTATAATTTTAATGACTATATTAAATTTAAACACAATTCATCTTATGTTCAGGGAATTAATTATGATAATAACGAAGCATTGGTTGGAATACCGCCCTTAATTTTAAATAATCAACTTAGTTTTTACTTTTCAAATTGGAAAAAAGTATTTGTCTCATTATTTAGTAAGAATGTTTTTCAACAAAAACTTTTTCCAAATAATAACACTGTAACATCTGTATTTGAAAACGGTGAAAGAGTTGATAAAATTGTAGATGTAAGCACACCCCCAAATGGCTATCATGATTTGGGAGTTAATTTTAGTTTTGGCCCATATGAGATGAGCTCATTTAAAATGAATGTTTCACTAGTGTTTGATAATGTCCTAAACAATAAATATAGGAATTACCTAAACAGATTACGCTTTTACTCAGATGAAATTGGAAGAAACATAAGCTTGCAAATCAAAATAAAACATTGAAATGCTTAAATTAGGTTTTAATTGTAATGTGCAGCTACCACAGTTTACTATAGATAAGTTTTAAAAACTCATTTCGCGTTTCCATAGCTTCGAAAGCACCTAAAATCCTGATTTAGTTGTCATGGAGTTTTGTTTTTGAACGCCTCGCATCATCATACACATGTGCGCTGCTTCAATATCAATAGCAACTCCTTTTGGTTGCAGGGTGTCATTGATGAAATTCATGATTTGCTCTGTCAAACCCTCCTGCCCCTTTAGACGTCGGGTAAAAATATCAATTACTATTGGTATTTTAGTTTGGAGGAGTGTTTCTGTAATAACTTCTGCACTTTAGGTGAAATTACGGCTGAGCAATAGGCTTGATTGCTGTTTAGGTTATAATAATCTTTGTGCTCTAATTCTGCTGGGTAAAACACATCAAAAGCTTTTATTTCAGTTACTATAGGGTCGTTAAACTTCTTTTCTTTTGTAAGAGCATCAATTAACGCCTCTGCAGCAGCTTTTTGCGTTTCATTATGGTGGTAAATACCAGAACGATATTGCGTCCCAACATCCGCACCCTGTCGGTTTAGCGTAGTTGGGTCGTGTGTGTCAAAAAAAACTTCAAGAAGTGAACCAAACGAAATTTTTTCCGGATTGTATTCCAGTTGAATGCATTCGGCATGGCCAGTTCTACCCGTGCACACCTCCCGATATGCTGGGTTTTTAATATGTCCATCTGTATATCCAGAAACAACCTCTAGAACTCCATCAAGACGTGCAAATAAAGTTTCTGTGCACCAAAAACAACCCCCAGCAAGTGTGGCTTTCGCCATAAAAAAAGATTTTTTCAAATTTAGACAAAAATACTTCAGCTTATATCTTATAATATTTAATAATTTGTCAAGGCGTTAAAAATCAAAAAATAGTTACTTTGCAAAATATGATTGAGGCACATCACATTTTCAAAACCTATGACGATACAGTAATTCTAAAAGATATTTCTTTTTCACTCAAAGCTGCTGAAATTGTATCAATTGTTGGACCGTCAGGAGCAGGTAAAACTACCTTGCTGCAAATATTAGGAACTCTAGACAAACCCGATAAAAGACTTAAAACATCCTTCACTATTGGCGGAACTGACATGTTGTCTCTTACAGACAGTGCCTTGTCTACATTCCGAAATAGTACGCTGGGGTTTGTTTTTCAATCCCACCAATTGTTGCCCGAATTTTCGGCTATTGAAAACATCTGCATGCCGGCTTTAATAAAGGGAGTGAATCAAAAAGATGCTAGTAAACGTGCCCTTGAACTTCTTGATTATTTTGGACTGGCTGATAGAGCGAAACACAAACCTACCATGCTTTCGGGTGGTGAGCAACAACGTGTTGCAGTTGCCAGGGCACTCATCAATAATCCCAGCCTAGTGCTTGCTGACGAGCCTAGTGGTAATTTAGATGCGGTAACAGCAGCCCAACTCCACGATATGTTTTTTGATTTGCGAAAGACATTTGCTGCCAGTATTATTTTAGTTACGCACAACAAAGTATTAGCAGCCCGCGCCGACCGCATTTTAACCCTTGTTGACGGCCAATGGAGCTAAACGCAACGGAGATTAAATCCTTTCTTGACGAAAAAGTACAGCAATACAACACCCTTGCTTTTATCAACGACGATCCCATTGCCATACCCCACAGCTTTTCAAAAAAAGAAGCTATTGAAATAGCCGCCTTCTTTGCAGCAACCATTGCGTGGGGAAACCGCAAGAGCATCATGACCAACGCACGTTCCCTAATGAAACGTATGGACAATACCCCACACGATTTTATTTTAAACCATACTGAAAGAGATTTAGGTGTTTTTGATGGCTTTGTGCACCGCACTTTTCAACGAGAGGACGTTACTTTTTTTGTAAAGCGCTTACAGCAATTATATAGGGAATACGGTGGATTGGAAGTGCTATTCACCCCTAAAGCTGAGGAAGACAACATGCATGCAGTGTTGTCTAACTTTCACAACTTGTTTTTTGCAGTGCCACACCCCAAGCGCACCACTAAGCACGTTGCCAATCCGGCTAAGAAATCTGCAGCCAAGCGGTTGCATATGTTTTTGAGGTGGATGGTAAGATCTGACTCAGCAGGCGTTGATTTGGGAATATGGAAAAGCATTCCCCCTCGTGTTTTGTCTTGCCCTTTGGACGTACATTCTGGGAGCGTAGCACGATCTTTAGGTCTATTGCAAAGAAAACAAAATGATCTGGCCGCAGTCATGGAGTTGGACAACAGCCTTCGAAAAATAGACCCTAACGACCCTGTTAAATATGATTATGCGTTGTTTGGATTAGGTGTTTTTGAAGGTTTTTAGTTGTTCGTCATCTATTTTCTATCTTTGTATTAATAT
>DCBE01000005.1:1500-18854 GCA_002313325.1 Flavobacteriaceae bacterium UBA1115 | reverse complement strand
TTGTATTAATATAATTTGAGGAAATGTGAATGAATGTCTTAATTAAATCTGCTAAAATCCTCGATGCATCCAGCCCGCATCACAACACAACCCAAGATATTTATATTGCTGATGGGGTCATTCAAAAAGTGGGGAAAAACCTGTCTTTTCCTGATGCAAAACAAATATCATTTAAGAACTTACACGTCTCACAAGGCTGGTTTGACAGCAGTGTTTCTTTTGGAGAGCCAGGCTATGAGGAGCGTGAAACCATTGCGCATGGACTTGAGGTAGCAGCCAGAAGTGGCTTCACTCATATTGCGCTCAATACCAATACCGATCCAAAGCCTGATAGCAGAGCAGACATTGCTTTTTTGCTCGAACAGGCCAACGGTAGCCCAGTGCGTCTTTACCCCAAAGCGCGGATTACCACTTCAGGTAGCGAAAGTAAATTAGCGCAGTTACGAGAATTACAATCAACAGGAGCCGTGTGTTTTAGTAATCACAAATCTGCACTTGCGAATGCCAACATACTCAAACTCGCATTGCAATACACGCACGATTTTGATGGGCTTGTGGAGTCCTTTGCCTTTAACCAAGACATGGCGAACGGTGGCGTTATGCACGAAGGCGCTGTTAGTACCTCCTTGGGCCTAACAGGTATTCCCAGTGTGGTTGAGGAGATGCAAATCAAACGTGATTTGGATATCTTAAAGTATACCAACGGAAAACTACACATCCCAACTTTATCAACCAAAGATGCGATCCCCTTAATCAAACAAGCAAAAAAAGCAGGTCTTGATGTAAGCACCAGCGTTTCTGTTCACAACTTATTTTTTACGGACAAGGCCCTAGAGGGTTTTAACGCCAATGCCAAACTGCTACCGCCCCTGCGTGAGCAGACCGATAGCAAGGCGCTGCAGAAAGCATTAAAAGACGGCACCATAGATATGGTAACTTCGGACCATCAACCCTTAAACAGCGAATTGAAATACGTTGAATTGGATTTAGCACACTTCGGTTCTATTGGATTAGAACACAGTTTTGGTTGTTTACTTTCCATGTTCGATGTCGCAGTTGTTGTTGATATATTGACGCGTGGAAAAGCGCGTTTTGGCATAACTGCTAGTCCTATAAAAGAAGGTGCAACGGCGGATATATCGCTCTTCGCGCCAGATGGTAAAGAAACCGTTACGAAAGCAGCTATTAAATCCACATCAAAGAATAGCTTGTTTATGAATCAAGCACTTTCAGGAAAGATATTTGGGGTTATTGCTCAAAATAAAGTACGCCTAGCGTAATAACCATGTCATCCTTTGTACATTTATCCAAAGCTTCAAAGATTACAAATGCACCTTTGTTGGTCATGCTTCATGGGTACGGCAGTAATGAAGCGGATTTATTTTCGTTTGCTTCGCTAATTCCAAGTAATTACCACGTGGTTTCCCTACAAGCGCCCTTGTCTTTGGGTGTTGGTTATGCTTGGTTCCCTATCCATTTTGAAGAAAATATGGAACGGTGGACTTCACCAGAAGAAGCCCAACAAGCCATTGATTATGTTAGGTCCTTTCTCTCATATTACACTGAAAAAAATGACGTAGACGCCAATACCATTACCCTCTTGGGTTTTAGTCAAGGTGCAATGCTCAGCTATAGTGTTGGTCTGGGGCAACCCAACATAACGGCAATTGCCGCCTTAAGCGGCTATCTTGATCCGCGCTTGGTACGTTTTGATAAATTGAAGAAAACTATATATGTGTCTCATGGCGAACAGGATATGGTAGTTCCCTATGCGTGGGCAGTACAGTCTGTCGCACTACTAGAAGAAAATGGATATTTCCCCAACTTCCTTTCCTATCCGCAGGGGCACGGCGTTAATCAAGAAAACTTGAATAGCCTTGTGCAATGGCTTGAAGCACAATCGTAATCAATTTTTCTACATTTGGGAAGCCAAATCTTTTAAACCCATATATTATTGTACCCTTCCAAAATAATCATTCTGGCAATCATTGTAAACCATAAGATTTATTAATGAATACTGGTTTGGTTCAAAAATAACATACAGCAATGCGAAGTTGGTAGAAAGAAGGCTTTGGGGCAACATTCATGCTTCGCCTGTAAGCTAGAGAAAAGTAGGTTTTCTTTGGCTTTCGTTAAACTATGCAGTAGCTTCAGGAACGGCCGGTATGGGTTTGCATAAGTTCAATAGAATCTTGCAGTTTTTTAATCTTCTCATACTGCGACTCAATTTTTGATTGCGAATATTTAAGACGTTTTCCATAATCCGTTACCAAGAACACATTAATAAGAAGAGAGAATATCAACAGATATAGAATAATTTTTTGCTTCATGCTACAGGGAAATTGTTAGATTGTCATAGGCCAGTTTTATATTTGGTGGCAATGAGGCTTGCACTTCATCGTGGAAACCAAGACGGTGACTAATATGGGTAAAATAAGTTTGATTTGCGCCTATCCTCTGGGCAAAGTCAATGGCTGCATCTAGGTGCAAATGTGATGGGTGTGGCTCAATACGTAATGCATTGATAACAAGTACTTCTACCCTATCCAATTTTTCTGCTTCAGTGTCTGTCATTGAAAACATATCCGTGATATAGGCAAAGGGGCCAAATCGGAAGCCCAACACCTCCAAGCCATAATGTGTCACGACTATAGGTGTTATGGTCTTAGAAGCCACTACAAAAGGCTTGCTCGGGTCAATTGCGGTAGTAGTTAGAGACGGTGCGCCTGGATATTTGTTTTTATCACTAAAAATGTAATCAAATCTCCTTGATAAATTTTCCATAACACGTACAAGACCATAAACAGGAAGCGCACCAACTTTAAAAGCGAATGGGCGTATATCATCAAGACCAGCGGTATGGTCGGCGTGTTCGTGTGTAAATAAGAGCGCATCAACCTTGGGGCAGTTGCTTTTGAGCATTTGTTGCCTAAAGTCAGGTCCACAATCCACCACTATGTCCATGTCGTCCCACTGCACCCATATGGAAGATCGCAGTCGTTTGTCTTTTGGATTTTCGCTCAAACAAACGGGATGTGTGCTACCAATTATGGGTATGCCTTGTGAAGTACCGGTGCCGAGAAAATAAACTTTTAGAGCCACAGTACAAAATTACACTAAAGATGTGCATCCTTGTGGATAAGTTTCATAATTTTGAAAAAACCTATATGCATGGCTATCCAACTGGCAGGAGATCATCCATTTGAAAATACCCCTTCGTTAGAAGCAAAAGCACTTCGCATTAATCTGAATGACAACATCTACGGCACCTTTGCTGAAATAGGTGCTGGTCAAGAAGTAGCGCGTCATTTTTTTAGGTGTGGTGGTGCCTCAGGTACCATTGCCAAAACCATGAGTGCCTACGACAAAGACTTCAGTGATGCCATTTATGGTAGAGAAAACGATAGCAGGTATGTTTCAGAATCCCGACTAAATAAAATGTTGGATTGGGAAATAAGCCTCCTCGAAAAGCGCATTGACAGGTCTAAAAATAAGGACAAACTGTTTTTTGCATTTGCCAATACGGTTACTACTATTGACTTTGCCAAGAAGTTTAAAGGACACGGCTGGATGGTTATACGTTTTCAAACCGCACCTGATCTACCCTATTCGATGATTACAACTCACGTGCGATTTCGTGAAAATGATACCAAAACACAGCAACTTACGCTGGGTGTGATTGGGGTCAATTTAATTTACGGGGCCTTTTATCAAAACGACAGACCAAAAAAAATGCTTCAATACCTCTATGACCACATTGATCGCGATGCCATAGAGATTGACACTATCAATTTTACAGGGCCACTTTTTAAAGACATTGACAATAGGGTAATGAGTTTGGAGCTTGTCCGACTTGGCATGACAGATGCCGTTATGTTTGGCCCTGACGGTAACAACCTTCTTCCCGCGAGAGAACTTTACAAGAAAAACATCATTGCCATTAGGGGAAGTTTCCGGCCTGTTACAAAAGTGAATGTGGATATGTATCGCAAATCAATTAGCATATTTGAGAAAGAACCCGATTCTGACCCAGATAATTCACTTGTTATTTTTGAAATTACGCTCTCTAACTTGATGACCACGGGCGCCATTGACGAGGAAGACTTTATGGACCGCGCAAAGCTGTTGTGTTCGCTGGGACAAACCGTAATGATATCCAATTTCAAAGAATACTACAAGTTAGTTGAGTATTTCTCAGAATATACCAAAAAGAAAATTCGCCTAACCATGGGGGTAAACAACCTTATCGAAATCTTTAACGAAAAGTATTACCGCAACTTAAGTGGTGGTATTCTAGAGGCTTTTGGCAAACTGTTTTTCAAAAACTTAAAAGTATACCTCTACCCCATTATTGATCCAGAGACAGGCAAGATAACCGACAGCAATACCCTTAGAGTTAATCCAAGACTAAAAGAGCTTTACAACTTTTTTAAATACAACGACAAAGTAGTTGATATCCTAGATTACAATACCGAGGATATGAAGATATTTTCAAGAGATATTCTGGAACAAATCAAGAAAGGTGAAAAGGGCTGGGAAAACAAACTGCCAGAGGGCATTTCCAAGCTAATTATAAATAAAAAACTATTTGGCTTCAAAAGCAAATAGGACTAGCCTTCCAGAATTTGAGCAGCGTGATCCTTGGTTTTGACCTTGTTAATAACGCGTACAATAGTACCCGCTTCATTAATCACAAAAGTAGTTCTGATGATGCCTTCATATTCTCTTCCTTGAAACTTTTTGGGCCCCCAAACGCCAAAGGCTTCAATAGCACTGTGATCTTCGTCGGCCAATAAAGGATAAGGAAATGAAAACTTGGTGGCGAAACTTGCTTGTTTCTTTACGCTATCAGCACTTACGCCCAGCAATTCATAACCTTCGGCTTTAAGTGTGGCATAATTATCACTTAAATTACAGGCTTCAGCCGTACAACCGGGTGTATTGGCACGTGGATAAAAGAACACTATGAGCTTTTTTCCTGTGTAATCTTGATGTGAAATGGGTTCTCCCAAATGATTTAAACCTGAAAAAGCAGGTAGTTGATCTCCTTCTTGTAGCATTTTGTTTATTTTTAGGCTTTAAAAATACAAAAATGAATAAAGCCGATAAGGTACATTTTACGATAAATAAATTAGCGGAGCTATATCCTACCATTCCCATTCCGTTGGATCACAAAGATTCCTATACTTTGCTAATTGCCGTATTGCTATCGGCGCAAAGTACTGATGTACGTGTAAATCAGATTACGCCCAAGCTTTTTGCCAGGGCAGATAATCCTACTGATATGATTAAAATGAGCATTGAACAAATTAGAGAAATCATAAAGCCTGTTGGCTTATCCCCTATGAAATCAAAAGGGATCCACGGCTTGTCACACATACTTTTGGATAAGCATGGTGGGAAAGTACCCCAAAGTTTCGAAGCGCTTGAGGCGTTGCCTGCAGTTGGGCACAAAACAGCTAGTGTTGTCATGGCACAGGCTTTTGACGTTCCTGCATTTCCAGTTGATACCCACATTCACCGACTGATGTATCGTTGGGGTTTTTCGAACGGAAAAAGTGTGGTGCAAACAGAAAGAGATGCCAAGCGTTTATTCCCAAAAGAAAAATGGAACGATCTACACCTTCAAATCATCTGGTATGGACGTGAGTATTGTCCTGCACGTGGATGGGATTTATCTAAAGATATTATCACAAAAACCATTGGCAGAAAAAGTGTGCTAAAGAAACACAATTGCTAATTATCAATTGTATTTATGTATCCTTTAGCTGATTTAACTGGATTGTAAGCTGCTGCATATTGTAGAATAAGCGCAACTGACTTCTTACTTGGTTTAGGTGTTTTGTGTTGAAAAGGTAGCGTGTAAAATTTATCCATAAATTATTTTTTGGATAACGATTCGCTAATGCTTTTATTGTGTCATGGTCAAATTTCGTTCCTCTATTAATTTTCTCAAATTAATAAGACCATATCGCATTCTCCCCAAGGAAGTATTGATGCTCACATTGGTTCTTTCAGCAATCTCCTTGAAGCTCATGTTTTGATACAACCGCATTTTCAAAACTTCGAATTGATTTTGCGGCAGCTCAAGCATAAGTGCATTGATGTCTGTTTTAATTTGACTATCGATAATCATGTCTTCAATGCTTTTAGAGGGCTCTGATAAGCGATAAAAAACATCTTGTTCGCTATCATTGGTGTGATACATGGGCATGCGCTGTTGACGTCTAAAATGATCAATGATAAGGTTATGTGCAATTCGCATCACCCAAGAAACAAAACGCCCCTTTTCGTCGTAGGTGCCTTTTTTAAGGGATTGAATTACTTTGATGAAAGTATCTTGAAAAACATCATCTGCAATTCTTCTATCACTTAGTTTGGAATAGATAAAGCTGTAGATACGTTGTTTATATTTGGAAAAAAGGATTTCGAAAGATTCGTTATCACCATCCAGATACTGTTGAATAAGTATATTATCGGGGAGCATAGACATATGTAACTCTGTTTAAAAAGCTTAAAATTTAGTTGAGTATATGTCTTTTTTATAGGCAATAATTATGCTGTAAATATAAAAAATTATATTTAACAGCGTAAAAAAACACCACCTCGTTTTTAAATCGGTAGCGAATTGATATATTTATATCTTGTTTAAAAAGCATTGAAAAAAGAAGCAACTATTCAAATTATCGGCGCAAAAATGCACAACCTCAAAAATGTGAGTGTGCAAATACCGAGACATAAATTTGTGGTCATCACGGGTTTGTCGGGTTCGGGAAAATCAAGTCTTGCCTTTGACACTCTCTATGCTGAAGGTCAGCGTCGTTACATAGAGAGTTTATCTTCTTACGCAAGACAGTTTTTAGGACGCTTAAACAAACCAAAAGTCGAACAAATAAAAGGGATTGCACCTGCTATTGCCATTGAGCAAAAAGTAATCAGCAATAACCCGCGTTCTACGGTAGGTACCGTCACAGAAATTTACGATTACCTCAAGTTGTTGTTTGCTCGTATTGGTGTAACCTACTCCCCTATTTCTGGTAGGGTAGTCAAGAAAAACAATGTGAAAGACGTACTGGAGCACGTTAAAAATTTTGAAGAAGGATCTAAGCTGTTGATTCTTGCACCAATGTTAGTAACCAAAAACCGTACGCTTGAGGGTATTTTAGAACAATACAAACAACAGGGCTATGCCCGGCTGTTTGTCAACGACGCCGTGGTGCGTGTAGACAACTTTAAGCCAAAAAAGTCCGATACGATTGCGTTGGTGGTTGATCGCGTCATTGTTAAGCATGATGAAGATGCTTTTAACAGAATTGCAGAGTCCATTGAAACGGCTTTTCATGAAGGCGACGGTACTGTTGTTGTTCACAGCTTATTAAAAAATAAAAATCAAACTTTTTCAAACCGCTTTGCCCTTGACGGGATGGCGTTTACACTTCCAAACGAGCATATGTTTAGCTTCAACAATCCGCTTGGTGCATGTACAGCTTGTGATGGTTATGGTGATTTAATTGGTATTGACGAGCAATTGGTCATACCCAATACCAGCCTGTCCGTATTTGAAGGTGCTGTTGCCCCTTGGAAAGGCGAGCGTTTACAACTTTTAAAAAATGACTTTATCGATGCTGCCTACGATCATGATTTCCCTGTTCACAAGCCTTATTTTGAGCTTAACAGCGATCAAAAGAAGCTTTTGTGGGAAGGCGCAAAAGGTATCCGTGGGATCAATCAATTTTTTGCCAAGCTTGAAGCCAAAAACTATAAAATTCAAAATCGGGTGATGCTCTCCAGGTATAGAGGCAGAACAAAATGCGGCAGCTGTGGGGGAAAAAGATTGAATGAGAAAGCTTCATACGTTCGTGTTGACAAATACAGCATGAGTGATTTAGTCGACATGCCTATTGTCAATCTTGCAAAAGAGATCGCAACCCTAAAACTGACCAAACATCAACAGCATATCGCAAGAAGATTATTGGTAGAAATCAAAGACCGACTTCAGTTTCTTCAGCAAGTAGGGCTAGGATACCTAACGCTCAACCGCCGTGCCAGTACGCTTTCGGGAGGCGAGTCCCAACGCATTAACCTAGCCACTTCATTGGGCAGCAGTTTGGTTGGATCCCTTTACATTCTCGATGAGCCGAGTATTGGCTTACACCCAAAAGATACAAAAAGGCTCGTTGAAGTGTTGCACGGACTTCGTGATTTGGGGAATACAGTAATTGTTGTTGAGCATGACGACGATATCATGCGTTTTTCAGATGAAATCATTGATTTGGGCCCCGATGCAGGAGTTTTTGGCGGTGAGGTTGTAGCCCAAGGTACTTTTCAGGAAATCCTAAAGGCAGAAACCTGGACAGGTAAATACCTTTCCAAACGCGCACAAATAGAAATTCCAGAGAAGCGAATTAAACCCAAGAAATTCGTTCATATAAATGGGGCTCGTGAACACAACTTAAAGAACATAGACGTGTCTTTCCCCCTGCAAATGCTAACTGTGGTCACGGGAGTTTCTGGTAGTGGAAAAAGTACCTTAGTAAAAGACATATTGCTGCCTGCTGTCAGAAAAGCCAAAATTATTTATGGTGATAAGCTGGGGGAGTTTGGTAGTATAGATGGAGACCTAGATACCTTTCAAGAAATTAAATACATAAGCCAGAAACCGATCGGATTGTCTTCACGGTCCAACCCAGTAACTTATATCAAGGCTTACGACGAAATCAGAAAGCTTTTTGCCAGTCAGGCGCTATCGAAACAGCGAGGTTATAAAACTAAACATTATTCCTTTAACGTTGATGGTGGACGTTGTCCTAACTGCAAAGGAGAAGGAACGGTAAAGATTGAAATGCAGTTTATGGCTGATGTTGACTTGGTTTGTGACGACTGCGCAGGAAAACGTTTTCAAAAGGAATTGCTTGAAGTGAATTTTGAAGGCAAAAACATTCACGATGTACTGACCATGAGCATAGATGAAGCCATTACTTTTTTTAAACAGTACCAGCAAAATAAAATCAGCGACCGTCTTCAGCCCCTTCAAAACGTGGGCATGGGTTATGTTTCTTTGGGCCAATCGTCCTCAACCCTTTCGGGTGGTGAAGCACAACGCATTAAGCTCGCTACTTTCTTGTTGAAAGGAGAACAAAAAACAAAAACCCTTTTCCTCTTTGACGAACCCACGACTGGACTTCATATGCACGATATCAAAAAGCTTGTAGGCTCGTTTCGTGCTCTGATTGAGCGTGGTCATTCTCTAATCGTAATTGAACACAACGTCAGTCTTATTGAACAAGCAGATCATATTATTGATTTAGGGCCTGAAGGAGGTATAAACGGAGGTCATTTGTTGGCAACTGGCACACCAGAGGAAATCAATGCCAATAAAAAATCAAGCTTGTATAAGCTACTGCTTAACGATTAGTTCGTTTTACTACCCAACCATTAACCGTATCAGAAAGTCTTAACACAGCAATCAGTACGCCGTATACAAGGGTAATTAAAATGGATTTAATCAGAATTGATGCCAAGGGATGTATATTCATTTTTAAGCTACTGCTCGCTGCAAACAACAGTCCAATAACAACAAATGCCTTTAGAGTGTTTTTGTTGTAAGGATACACCCCAAAATAGCGATAAACAAAAGCCATGCGCACATAAGTGAAGACCACCAACACCACCAGCGTTGACAGGGCTGCACCGTTGATGCCATAAATTGGAATACTTATGCGATTTCCAATGTAGACAAAGACAGCCATAAAAATGGTTAGCATAAGAGATATACGATACTGCTTTGAGTTAATTAGAATGGTACTTGAGGCGCCCGAACTCATCACAATAAGTTTGGCAAAAGAAATCATCAACACGACCAGTGCAGCCGTTTCATAGCCATCAACTTGGATTAAATCAAATAAGGCTGCTATGCTGCCATTAACCAACAAAAAGAACCAGCCCGCCAATAGCAATAAATTAATTGAGCTATCGGTGTATAGCTTGGCCAGATGGGCATTGTTTTGGTTGTTGATAGCCTTTGAAATCAAAGGGTTTAGGATTTGAAACAATGCACGACCGGGAACTTCAATAAGGGTTGCGGTAAAAATACCTACGGAATAAAAGGCTGTTTGTGCGATTGCTTTATACTGAGGCAACATAAACTTATCAATATCAATAATCAAG
This sequence comes from Flavobacteriaceae bacterium UBA1115, assembly GCA_002313325.1. Classification (GTDB taxonomy): domain Bacteria; phylum Bacteroidota; class Bacteroidia; order Flavobacteriales; family Flavobacteriaceae; genus UBA7446. Next base: position 8,687 of record DCBE01000005.1, on the reverse strand, counting down.
CTTCCAGCAGAACCAGCCAAAACCAAATAAAATGAATAGCGCAAGATTCCGGAAACATTCTTGGGTGCCTTAAAAGAAAAGGTTGGTGGTTGAATTCGAAAAGCAATGAACATCATCACAAGCATACGAAGGTAATACAAGGCAACCAACAAGAAGAAAAATCGGTCTAAATCGATTAATTCTATTTCATAGGCAAGCAACAAAAGAAATATTGTAAGCCGCGGATAAATCTCTTTAAATATGTTTCCGGTTACGGACTTAAAATTTACCCGTGCCCAGGAGTAAAAAATTTCAAAATATGCAGTTGCAAAAGCCACAGCAAAAATCACCCAAGTATAGGTAGCAATAATGGGGTTTTCAACCGATAACAATATCGCAATTGTACTGTGAAAGTATATAGCCAAAAAACCCAAGGGAAGTACCACGAGCAGCGGAACGATTACAATAAAAGAAAGAAAGTTTTGCTGTTCTGGTTTCGCATAAACACTGTGAAACTTGATAACGGTTTGTGCTACACCAAAGCCAATGAGCGGCATTAATAAATTGGATGATGACAGCAAGAACACGACCAATCCCTGATCAGCAGCACCAAAAAAATGTGGATACAAAACAAGGGTATTCAGCGCGCCTATACAGAAAGCAAACATGATGCTCAGCAGGTTTTTTGCCGATTGTGTGGTAATCATATTCATGACAGCGAACGTATTAACGCGAGGTACTCTTGCGCGATCGCATTGCGTTCATAGCGCTTAATGTCCTTACCTAGTTGAGGCATGTCGTTTTTTACAAACCATCTAAGTAAGGTTTCTTTAATTTTAGACTGCTCTGAAAATGAAACATAAACACCCAATTGATGTACATCAAAAAGGACTTGCATATCGCTTGGCTTAGGCCCAATACCCAACACAGGACGTTGAGCAGCCATATATTCAAATAATTTACCGTGAATAACATTTGATGTCATGGGCATATTTATACCCAACAATAATAAGACTTTTGCATTTGTCAATTGCACATCAACAACCTCCTTAGGTTTATACCCCAAAAAACGGACGTGCGTATCAATGCCAAGTGATTTTACTTCCGCTTTTATGGAAGTGGCCACTTTGCCATACACATCCAATGAAAAGGATTCGCTGAAAGCAGCATTTGATTTAATTAGTGATGCGATGGCCTGCCACAAGACTGTTGGGTTCTGCTGTGCTTTTAAGCTACCAGCATAAACCATTCCTGTCGCAGTTGCTGTTGCAGTGGGTAGACATTGTTCATACCCATTGGTAAGTAAAGTAATGTTGTGATTATGTGCTTTAAAATCTGCTTTTAATGAAGGGGCGGTCACGACAATGTGATCTGCGTGTTGCAATACCTTTTGCTCAAGTTGCCGTTGTTTTTGCTTCGCCTTTTTGCTCAAGGGAAGGCTGCGGTTTTGAAAAAATCCAGTCCATGGGTCTCTAAAATCTGCAATCCATAAAATGCCTGATTGTTGCTTGGCTTGCAACCCTATCAAATGTAGCGAATGTGGTGGGCCTGAGCTAATAATTACATCAAATGGGGTTTGCTTGTGCTGCTTCAAAAAGATTTGCGTTGCCACTTTGGCCCAATATACTCTCGCATCGGGAATAAAGAAATTGGCGCGCACCCATAACACAAAACGCTTTACAGCAGATCGCTTTTCGCCCAAGTTCTCCGCTATGGATTTGCTGGAATATCGCAACGGCTCCCAACCATCAACCTTTATCTCTGTAATCTCTTGGTTAACCTTTTGCCTCAATGCATCGTCTTGTTGGGCAACACGGGGATTCTTTGGGACAAAAACAGTGACATCTATCCCTTGGGCGGCAAAATAGTTTGCTAAAAACAACCAACGCTGTACACCTGAACCACCTGATGGCGGCCAGTAATAAACTGTTATCGCAACCCGTTTAATATCAGCCAAGCTTAGTTTCTTTTTGTTGACGCATAAGCATTACTATAATAAGCAAGAATAACACCCAGGCTGATGCCATTAGCAAGGTCCCTTCTCGTATTACAGTTGGTTTAAACGCAAACACAATCTCATGTTTTCCTTGCGGAACAACAACCCCTCGGAGCATATAATTAACCCTGTGATAGCGTTGTAACTCCCCGTCAATACGCACTGACCAGCCATTAGGATAATACATTTCTGAAAACACTGCCAAACGCTGATTTGCTGTGGAAACAGTGTATCGCAATAAATTATTGCGCTTTTCAATCAAATAAATGGTGTCGGTTGCAGCGGACGTATATGATGTTGACTTAAGCGTTTGCGAAATTGCCTGGGTTTTTGGGTCTATCTGGTTTAGTTGCACTATGGCTTCATCAGCATTTGCAAGCTTTATCACCTCATCCACAAGCCATACAGACCCCAATGCAGATTGGCGTTTCCCTACCCCATCAGGATATTGGTCATCAATGATAAATTTTACATTTAGCATATCAAGAACCGTACTGTCATTATTGTATAAGTGGAAATCATAAACATCTTGCAGCAATGCAGGTTTGGCCCCGTGGTAGCCCCCTAAGCTATTGTGAAAATAGGCAGCTCTCGATGATGAAAAACCGAGCCTGGGTTCAAAAACACGATAGTTAGATTTATCTGCTTGAATAATTTTGTCTTGCGGCGTTATGTCAAAGGGATATTCATACTGGTATTTAACTTTAAACTGATCTACGTTAAAGAAAAGTCTGTTGTACTGCCACAGATCGACGAGACTTATTATTGAAATAGCAATAGCAAATACAGCACCCGAAATCAACATGCGCCAAAGGGCAATTAGAGACAATACAATTAAAGCCAGATAGGTAAGAATACGCCAAATATCTTCCCAAATAAATAGCTTTCTTGATGCCTGCATTGGCTCCAGTAGCACATTGGGTAAATTCGACATGCCCTCGAAAGTTGAAATAAACGAAAATAAGCCTTTAGCCCCACCTACTAAAAATAAAATTAAAGCAATGAATACAGCTACAACGCTGTATACCGCTACACCCTTTTTTCTACTCAGTCCCTTTTCTTGAGTCAAGTGTTGCATGCCCAGCATGGCTGCATATGGTACGCAAAGCATGATCATGATTTGAGCCGAACTAACAGCCCTGAATTTATTATATAAGGGCAAATAATCGATAAAAAATTGAGTGGCCTCAGGCACATTCTTACCCCATGAAAAGACTAGCGAAACGGCAATTAATGAGAGCAACACTGAACGCGTTTTCCTATTGGCCACCACCAATCCCAAAACCGCAAAAAACAAGACCACTACACCCATATAAACAGGCGCAGCAACAAAAGGTTGATCGCCCCAATACGGTCTGAATTGGCGCAGCAAACCAATTGCAGTATCGTAGTCGATACTGCCCTCGCCCATTTTTCTCTTAATAAACTGTACATAAGGGCTGTCATCAGCAAAGCCCTCACTTGAACTACCACCCATAATATTAGGAGATATAAAAGTCATGGATTCCAAGACGCCATAGCTGTAAGAAGTGATGTAATCAAATGAAAGCCCGTCCGAAGCTACTTTGTCCGTTCCATCTGGATTAATGGTCAATTCACTTGTTCCTCGCGTGCTAAATTTTGTATAATCTAAGGTGGCGAGTACACCTTGTGCGTTTAAAACGAGTGCCAATGCACCTGAGATGAGTAGTGTCGCAACTGGTTTTAGTGTATTTGAAATACCACTCTTGAACCACTTGTGAATGCCCCACATTAGGGTTGTGATAAATACCATTACCAATGTGTAGTAGGTCATCTGCAGGTGATTGGCATGGAGTTGTAATGCCAGACCAAGTGTAAGCCATAGCAAACCCCATTTCTTTCTGTCAATCAATACTTGAAACAATCCTAAAAACACAAGTGGCGTATAGGCCAAGGTCAAGGCCTTTGTGTTATGCCCAACCATAAGAATAATGATGTAATAAGATGAAAACCCGTAGGCAAGTGCACCAAAAACGGAAACAGGCTTAGAAAAACGCCTGCTCTGTGCAAACACGTAAAAAAAGAAAAGGTACAAAAACAGCATGTCGGCAGGTCGCGGCAGAAAACGCAAGGCCATATCAACATAACGCAATACATCGTAAGGGTATCGTCCCGTAATTTGATAGGTTGGCATGCCAACAAAGGCGTTGTCAATCCAATAGGGTTCTTCGTCAAATTCTGCACGGTGTTCTAAAATTTGACGTTGCATTCCTTTATACTGAACAATGTCAGATTGCTCCAGATACTTGTAGGATAGCAAAGGATAAAAATATGCCAATGAAATAATAGCAAATAAAACAGTTACTAACGCATGCGGCAGTAAAAAACGCAATACTGGATGTTTCATAATGATTCAAAAATACAACTCTATGCATAATGACAGAATTTTTAATTCATGTATCTTTGAATATGCGCTTATCATCACTGCATACATTGTGTTATTTGGCGGTGCTGATTATGCCCTGTATCTCAACGGCACAATATACCGAGGTCATAAACAGCAATCGCCCCAGTCAGTCCATGGGGGCATTTGGCGTTGGCAAACGTGTCTACCAATTGGAACAAGGCTTATCGTTTCGAACAGGTGGTTTTAGCACATTTCAAGATGCTTCATACACTGGTGTGGGTGCAAGGACTCAAATTCGCATTGGCTTATTTAAAGAACAATTGGAGATGGTCGGCACTGCAGATTATCAAATTGACGCCTTGCGCTACTCAAACGCTGTTGGTACATATAAGTTAACAAGAAATAGCTTGCGTAACTTAGGAGCTGGTGCCAAATATTTGGTATATGACCCTTTTAGAAATGTTGACAAATACAAACCAAATCTTTACAGTTGGCACGCCAATAATAAAATACGCTGGCGTGATTTGATTCCAGCTGTTTCGGTATATGCAGGCGCGCAATTTAGCACTGGCGGTGTTTATCCCTACCAAGAAAACTTTTTGCCCTTATTTGATTACAATTATCGTCCCATAACAGAGCCTTTTATTTCTGGAGCCGCCATGCTTATTTTACAACAACACCTACGTCCAGGGCTGGTGGTGGTGCATAATATTGGCATGCGTTATATAACTGCCGATGTACAGCAAAAGAAATTACTGGGAACGGTTACCTATAGCACCCAATCAAAATGGTCCTTTTTTTGTGAATACACTTTTGACGATAGCCCACTCTACAGAGATTTAACACTTGGCGTTGGTGTGGCTTATTTATTTAGCAACAATTTCCAGCTCGATGTCGCAGTCCAACAAACCCTTAAGAATACGCCCAGTTTAATGACTGCGGGTATTGGCGTTTCGTATCGGCTTGATCGTCACAATATTTGGAAAGAAGAACCGCAAAATATTGAGGTAAATAAACAGAAAAAAGCCGCACGCAAAAAAGACAAATCAGAAAACAAGAAAATTAGAAAGGCAGCGAAACGAACAGGCAGAGGTTTGAAAAAATTAGACCGAAAGCAAAAGAAAATTGAGCGTAAATTAAAACGTATGAAATGATTGAAATTGTAGAAGTAACTTCAAGGCAACAATACCGTGCGTTTTTTCAATTCCCATTTGAACTCTACCGCAATTGCACCGAATGGGTACCGCCTGTAACAAAAGAGGAAATGGATATTTTTGATCCTCAAAAGAATGCTGTTTTTGAACACGCCATGGCACGGCTTTTTCTTGCAAAAAAAAAAGGAAAAGTTGTTGGCCGAATTGCAGCCATGATCAATTGGGTTGAAATTGAAGAGCTCAAAAAAACCAAGGTGCGTTTTGGTTGGTACGACACTATTGACGACTTTAAAGTAAGTCAAAAGCTTATTGAGGCTGTTGAGGCCGTTGCAATCTCTGAAGGTATGACCTATATTGAGGGGCCCATGGGCTTTTCAAACATGGACAAGGCGGGACTACTAGTTCATGGTTATGAACATATGAATACCATGATTACTTGGTATCACTACCGCTATCAAAAAGTACATCTGGAAAAATTGGGACTTAAAAAACAAAGTGAGTGGATTGAATTTCAAATTGACATATACGATGCCAAAAATGCCCCCGAAAAGGTCAAAAAGTTTGCGCGCGTAATTAAGGAAAGATTTAAGCTCAAAACCTTAAAATTTAAAACTGTAAAAGACGTTGAGCCTCACGTGGATAAGATGTTTGAGTTGCTCAATCAAACCTACAGTAAGTTGCAGTCTTTTGTGCCCATTCAACAACATCAAATTGAGGTATATAAAAAGAAGTATCTACCCTACGTGCATCCCGATTTTATCAAATGTGTTGTTGACGAAAACGATGAAATGATTGGTTTTACGATTACCATGCCTTCTTTCACCAATGCGCTCAAACGCATTAATGGAAAAATGTTTCCCTTTGGTTTTTATCATTTGTGGCGTGCGTTACGTAAAAACAATCGCGCTTCATTCTATTTGATTGGTATTAAAGAAAGTTATCAGAACAAAGGCATTACGGCCATTATCTTTCAAGAAATTCAGGAAATGTTTAACAAACGTGGCATTACAAAAGTAGAAACCAACCCAGAGCTAGAAGAAAACAAAGCGATTCAAGTCTTGTGGAAGAATTACAAACACGAGTTGCACAAACGGCGCAGAACTTACCGTAAAGACATTTCACTTTGAACATCAACGACACCATAGTTGCATTATCAACTGCGCCAGGCGCTGCTGCTATTGCTGTGATGCGTTTGAGCGGTGACAAGGCAGTTTCCATTGCTGAAGAAGTATTTAAATCACGTTTTGGAAAGGAATTGTCTAAGCAAGGCACCCATCAGGTTATGTTGGGCGATTTTCATTACAAGAATATGCTTATAGACGAAGTACTGCTAGCTGTTTTTAAGAACCCCAATTCCTACACTGGAGAAGATGTGGTAGAAATTTCATGCCACGGGTCGATTTATGTACAGCAAAAAATCCTAAAAGTATTGCAAGATATGGGGGCACGCTTGGCCGAACCGGGCGAGTTTACACTGCGTGCCTTTTTAAATAAAAAAATGGATTTGGCACAAGCAGAGGCTGTTGCAGATTTGATAGCTGTTGAAAGTGAGGCGGCGCATCACATTGCGGTGCAGCACCTTCGTGGTGGCATTAGCAAAAGCCTTGGCAGTTTACGTGAAAGACTTTTGTCTTTTGCTTCGCTTATTGAGCTAGAACTAGATTTTTCAGAAGAAGATGTTGAGTTTGCA
>DCBE01000005.1:502-1226 GCA_002313325.1 Flavobacteriaceae bacterium UBA1115 | reverse complement strand
TGCTTCGCTTATTGAGCTAGAACTTGATTTTAGCGAAGAAGATGTTGCCTTAGCAGACAGAACGCAATTGCGCGCACTTGTGGATGACATACGCACAACACTCAAAAACCTTTTGGATTCTTTTGAAACAGGAAATGCTATCAAACATGGTATTCCCGTAGCACTTATTGGCATGCCTAATGCAGGAAAATCTTCGCTGTTAAATGCCTTGCTTGATGAAGAAAAAGCCCTTGTTTCAGATGTTGCAGGGACAACTCGAGATAGCATTGAGGACACGCTTACCATTGGCAGTATACAGTATCGCTTTATTGATACCGCAGGACTTCGTAAAACAATGGATATCGTAGAGGCTATGGGCGTGGAACGCACTCAAGAAAAAATGGATAAAGCTAGCATATTGATGTATGTTGTTGATCCCAAAACACAATCCCCTCAAGCGGCTTTGAAGGCAATAGAGGAAATTAAACGTGATGACACTACCTTATTGCTTGTTATTAATAAAAAAGATTTGCTTAAAACAGCTGAACTAGATGCTTACCTTGGCGGACTAGACCGTTTAAATGTGGATGCCTTTGTTTATGATAAAGTGATCATCAGCACCAAAGACGAAAGCGACATTAACGCATTAAAGCAGCGCTTTGCGGGATTAGTTCAATGGAACACAGGAAGCGCCCTAGTGAGCAATCAACGGCATTGGGCGGCACTGCAAGCAGCCATGGAAGGC
>DCBE01000005.1:0-200 GCA_002313325.1 Flavobacteriaceae bacterium UBA1115 | reverse complement strand
GCACTGCAAGCAGCCATGGAAGGCATCTTGGAGGTTGTTCAGGGAATAGAAGAAAACCGCAGTAGCGACTTGCTGGCTATTGATATCCGTCAAACACTACACGAATTGGGCACCATAACTGGCGAGGTCACCACAGATGATATACTTGGAAATATTTTTGCTAACTTTTGTATCGGGAAGTAAGTTGTTGATAATCAATA
>DCBE01000051.1 GCA_002313325.1 Flavobacteriaceae bacterium UBA1115 | reverse complement strand
CTCCTATCATGCTACCAAGTGGTATGCTGAGGTCTACATTCTTTAGGTTGTTGCCTATACATCCTTTTAATCGCAGTTTTTTTCCGTTTCCGCAACGTCTTTTTTGTGGTACTTCAATTTGTTTTTTTCCTGTTAGGTAGGCTGCCGTATCAGTATCCATCTGCTGAATATGCTTCGGATGATCGGCTGCCACAACCTTTCCACCGTGACGTCCAGCGCCAGGTCCCATGTCTATAAGATAATCTGATTTAAGCATGATATCTTTGTCATGTTCCACTACAATGACAGAATTGCCAATATCACGCAACTGCATCAACGATTCGATAAGTTTTTCATTATCTCGCTGGTGCAGACCTATACTGGGCTCGTCTAAAATATAGAGTACCCCAACCAATTGTGCTCCAATTTGTGTTGCCAAACGAATGCGTTGTGCTTCGCCACCGGAAAGTGTTTTGGCACTTCGGCTTAACGACAGGTATTCGAGTCCAACATCCAATAAAAACTGCAATCGCTTTTCAATTTCGATCAGTACCTCATGTGCGATGATGATTTGCTTTTCGGACATTGACGAACGAATGCCTTGTACCCAAGTGTGCAATTGGGCAATGTCCATTTCGGCCAAATCGGCAATGCCTTTATCACCGACCTTAAAGAAGTAAGCTTCCTTTCGAAGCCTTGAGCCTGCGCAGTCAGGACATTTTATTTCGTCCATAAAGCCCTGTGCCCAACGTTTCAGTGCCGCTGTATGTGCTTCTTTGTATTGATGTTCCAAAAACGGAATAACACCATCGTAATCAATGCTGTAATCTCTAGTGATACCCAACGACTTAGAAGCCACAGAAAAGCGTTCGTTTCCACCGTTCAGTATCACCTCCATACCATCCTTTGGAATGTCTTTTATCGCAGCCGTAAGTGAAAAATTATAGCGTTGTGCGATGCTGTTCATTTGCTTGAACGTCCAGTTGTTTTTTTCTTCTCCAATCGGGGCAATACCACCCGCCTTGATAGAGATGTCGGGGTCGGGGATGATTTTTTTATAATTGACCTTATGCACCACACCCAAACCGTTGCAAGAAGGACACATGCCTTTTGGGGAGTTGAATGAAAAAGTATTGGGTTCTGGTGTCGCATATGAAATACCACTGCTCGGGCACATTAATTTACGGCTGTAAAAGCGTGTATTTTCTGTTTCGTAATCATATATAATTAGCATATCATTCCCGTGATACATAGCGGTTTCTATGCTTTCAGCAAGACGCTTGCTGCCTGTTTTTGACGTTTTGACTTGAAGCCTATCAATAACAATTTCAATGTCGTGGTTTTTATACCTATCAAGCTTGAAATTAGGAACCAACTCCACAAAAGCTCCATCTGCTCGCACTCTAGTAAAACCTTGCTTAAAAATAGATGCAAAGAGTTCGCGGTAGTGTCCTTTTCTAGATTGCACGACAGGAGCGAGTATGGCAATTTTTTTGTCTTTGTAGGACGAGGAAATAGCCGCTTGAATTTCGGTGTCGCTGTATTGCACCATTTTTTCGTTGGTCTGAAAGCTATACGCATCAGCGGCACGCGCATACAGTAAACGTAAGAAATCATATACTTCTGTAATGGTACCTACCGTAGACCTGGGACTTTTCCCCGTCGTTTTTTGTTCGATAGCAATGACTGGAGAAAGCCCGTCAATTTTATCCACGTCGGGGCGTTCTAGTGCACCCAAAAACTGTCGTGCATAGGCAGAGAAGGTTTCGATATAGCGGCGTTGGCCCTCGGCATAAACGGTGTCAAAGGCAAGTGAGGATTTGCCGCTACCCGATAGTCCAGTAATGACAACAAGCTCATTACGTGGAATTTCCACGTCAATATCTTGCAAGTTGTGCACCCGCGTTCCTTTAACAATTATTGTATCTTTCATAGCCAAGCCAAGCTTCGAATATAATTGATTTTAGTCGAGTTTTTTTAGTGAAATGCTTCTTTTTTAAACTAATCATAACTACCCATGAGTTCATAGTAGAATTTCAAAAATTTCATTTTAAAAAAATTATGGCGGCATGAAGTTCATGTGGTTTTGATGTAAAGTCGTTATTTTGTCGTTAAATTTTCCTAAAGATTGATGGTGAAATTATTCAAAATAGACTGCTAAGAAATGGTCGCAATATATGTCAACCAGAATTATGCTAATGAGTCGGTAGTACTCAAAAAGTTTTTCTCTAATCGCTTTTAAGGATTTATGTTTATCTGTAAAACTAGCGATGCTGCGATGCATATCAATGCCCAATTGCACTTCTTTTGTGAGATGAACCAAGTCTTTATTGCGTAAATGGCCATCTTAAAAATTACTCACAACCAAGTCAGCTGAAGGAAAGGTAAGGCCAAGTGCGATAAGTAATTAATCTGTGATTGTATGCTTATATTTGACAAAACAAAAGTATGACTTTAATTGCGTCTGTTTCGGGAATTCGTGGTACTATTGGTGGCAAAATCAATCAGAATCTCACACCTGTAGATGTGGTTGCTTTTGCAGCAGCTTACGGAAGTTGGATCAAAACTAAGCATTCGTTGGCTACTGTAGTTGTAGGCAGAGATGCGCGTATATCAGGCCCAATGGTTCAAACCCTGGTGCAGCAGACCCTTGTGAGTTTGGGTATTGATGTGATTGATGTAGGGGTTTCTACAACACCTACCGTTGAAATGGAAGTTGTTCGCAAACAAGCACAAGGCGGTATTATCATTACAGCCAGTCACAATCCCAAGCAGTGGAATGCACTAAAATTATTAAACAACAAAGGCGAATTTATCAGCGCTGAAGACGGTAATGAACTAATGCAGTATGTAAGCGATCAGTCCTATGACTTTGTTGGAGTAGATGAGCTAGGTAGAATCAATGAAGTAACAGATGCCCTTACGGTGCATATAGATGCGATTCTTGGCCTTCCACAGGTAAATGTTGCTGCGATTAAAGCAACAGGATTTAGTGCAGTTGTCGATGGTGTGAATTCATATGGGGGTGTTGCGGTTCCGAAATTGCTGGAACAGTTGGGCGTGAAAGTGCATAAAATTCACTGTACGCCAAATGGCGAATTCCCACATAATCCAGAGCCGCTAAAGGAACACCTTGTTGATTTGTCAGATGTCGTAACTGCCCAGCACGCAGATTTGGGCATAGCCGTAGACCCAGACGTTGACCGTTTGGTTTTTATGGATGAAAATGGCCTATTGTTTGGTGAGGAGTATACCCTTGTTGCTTGTGCCGATTATGTGTTGCAATCTGAAAAGGGTGCGCTTGTTTCTAATTTATCTTCCTCAAGAGCGCTAGTTGATTTGGCAAACGAGTACGGTGTAGACTACCACGCTAGTGCAGTAGGCGAGGTACACGTTGTTGCAAAGATGAAAGAGGTCAAAGCAGTTATTGGAGGTGAAGGGAATGGCGGTGTTATTCTTCCTGCATTACACTATGGGCGTGATGCGCTTGTTGGCATTGCCCTTTTCTTATCGCACTTGGCAAAGGAAAAAATCAGTGTATCTGCACTAAAAGCGCGCTATGCATCATATGTGATGGACAAAAAGAAAATCGAGCTCTCACCTTCTTGGGATACTGATGCCTTGTTAGCGGCTGTTGCCAAAACTTTTGCCGATGCGCGAGTAACTACCATTGACGGCGTTAAAATCGATTTCGACGATTCGTGGATTCACTTGCGTAAATCCAATACCGAACCCATTATTCGTTTGTATGGCGAAGCCAAAACACAAGAAAAAATGGCCGATAAAATCAATACAATTGAAGCGGCTATTGCTGCTTTTGTCGCATCAACTTAAAGCGGTTGTGTGTCCAAAAATATAGTGACGGGTCTTCTTTTATTAAGGCTTCCAACTGTTCGTAGAACATATCTGTAATGTTGTAGTTGGGTAGTGTATTGGGTCGCTCGGCCAATAGGTTAAAAGTTGTTTCATAATACCCCCTTTTAACTCTTCTAATTTTTGCCATTACCACAGGAACATCAAACCTTTTGCCTAAACGTTCAGCTCCAGTAAACACAGGAACTTCATGGCCAAAAAAGCTACGGAAATAATTTTTCTTATTGCTTTGAGGCGATTGATCTGCTGCGAACCCAATAACGGATAATTCTTTATTGTGCTGCATGGTTGTAAATTGCTCTGCAAACTTTTTTCGTGATATTAGTAATGAACCGTGTATGGAGCGTACTTTTTTTAGGTAATTGTCAAAATAGGGGTTTTGCAATGGGGCGTAAATACCGTGCGGCGTGTGTGGGGTGTAATGCCCTAATGATAAGAGCCATTCAAAATTCCCATAATGCCCTGTCATAACAAAAACAGATTTTCCCGCTTTGGCAAAATTTTCCAAAAAAGCTGGATTGGTTATCCTAAAGCGGCGCATCATGGTCTTTTTTGACATACCTATTACTTTTATCATTTCTAAAAACAAATCACACAAATAGCGGTAGAATTTGCGTTCAATGGCCAATGCCTCTTTTTCTGTTTCAGCTAAACCAGAGAGTTTGATGTTCTTGCGCACCACCTTTTTCCGATAACCTACTATATGATAAAGCAAAACATATAAGATGTTAGCATAAGCATATAACAACCAAAATGGCAACCATGAAATAAGCACCAAAAAGGGTACTGTAACGATAAAAATGATTCGCTTCATTGCGGCATAATATAGGGGTATAATTAGTGCAGTATTTGCTTAAGAATAGGTATAAAATCTTCTGCACGACGTTCTTTGGCAATCACAGTGCCACTTTCATCTAATAGAAATAATTGGGGAATTGAGTTTACACCATATGCGGCAGCAATGGGGTCATCCCAACGATTTAGGTGCGATACGTGCGTCCAATCGAGTTTGTCATTATCAATGGCTTTTTCCCAAGACCTCTTATTGTTGTCTAGTGAAATGCCAACTATGGCCAAGCCATTGGCTTTAAAGGAATTATTAACCTTGACTAGGTTAGGACTATCAACACGACATGGGCCACACCAAGATGCCCAAAAATCTAAAATAGTCAATTTACCAAGGGAGGAGTTTAGTGTAACAAAAGACTCGTTTGGATTAGGCGCTGAGAAATCAGGTGCTTTATCACCAACATTAACTTCGCCATCTTCAGGTTTATCTTCAGCTTTCTTTGGCGCTAAAAGGGCATTGATCTTGACAGCAGATTTTGTTTTCTTAATGGTTTTACTAAAGCCGTTATAGATTTCATAAGCTGCTTCGTTTTCAATGGCTTTATTCATAACCAATTGCATCAAAACCATCGCAGATATATAGGAGTCAGGATTGGATTTGGTATATTCTATTTGGAAGTTATTAAACTTGGTCTCCATGTCTTTTAGTTGCTCCTTCAAATCTTTGTATCCCAAGCTATCACGCGAAATCACAGCATTTCGCATATCATTTTGAATTTCATTAAAAGACCTGAACAATGGATTGACTTCATCAATATAACGTTTAAAAGCTAGGTTGGTTTTTGTTCCACTCACTTTTGAAGCTTGAATACTGTCTTTGTATATTTCAACCGTAATTTCTCCGGGTTCAACAAATAGGGGTACAGATCCTCTTACACCACTTACCCATAACGATTGATATTCTGGTACTTCAGCAAATCCACTGTATGAAGCTAAGCCTTCCTTTGCGTAAAGCGTATCGGTTACATTGGGTTTGTTATCGTCATCAAAGTTGACAAGAAATATTTGATGGTCATCTTCAACGTCAGCAGAAATGCTTATGGTGTAATCTCCGGAAGATGATTTGCATGAAACAAAAAGAATAATTAGTGTAAGGAAGAAAAGGTTACGCATTGGAAAATATATTTCAGCAAATTTATAAAAAAGGAATTTGAATTGATGATTTACTTTCACCCTATATGCACATTCAAATACAATTCTTAATAGCCGTTTTACGTTGACTGTATATATTCGTACTTTTGAAAAAAATATTTAAATGGCAGGAAATTCTTTTGGAAAAATATTTAGCCTTACAACCTATGGCGAGTCGCATGGTGTATCTCTTGGTGGTGTTATTGACGGCTGTCCTGCAGGTGTAGCAATTGATATTGCGGCCATCCAAGAAGACCTAAACAGACGTAGACCCGGACAATCGGCCATCGTAACGCAACGGAAAGAACCTGATACGGTTGCCATTAACTCGGGAGTGTTTGAAGGTATGTCAACGGGAACACCCATTGGTTTTACCATTGTGAATACCAATCAAAAATCAAAAGATTACACCCACATTAAAGATGTATTTCGTCCAAGTCACGCCGATTTTACATACAGTGAAAAGTATGGACAACGCGATTACAGAGGTGGTGGTCGGAGTTCTGCCAGAGAAACTGCCTGCCGTGTGGTCGCTGGCGCTATTGCAAAACAATTTTTAAGTAGCATAAGCATTACAGCATATACCTCTTCTGTGGGAAACATTTCCCTAGGAAAAAACCACCAAGATTTGGATTTATCCAAAACAGAATCAAATACGGTGCGCTGTCCTGATGCAGTAGTAGCAGAGACCATGATAGAAAAAATTAGAGAGATTCGAAAAGAAGGGGATACAATTNNCCAATCAAAAATCAAAAGATTACAGCCACATAAAAGACAGTTACCGTCCTTCACACGCCGATTATGTTTACGACCATAAATACGGAATTCGTGATTACCGTGGCGGTGGGAGAAGTTCGGCACGTGAAACCGCAGCCCGTGTGGTAGCGGGCAGCATAGCCAAGCAATTTATTGCACCTGTTAGCATTCGTGCTTTTGTTTCAGCAGTAGGGGAGTTGTCTATTGAAAACCCACAAAATACAAGCAATTTTTCTACCATAGAAAGTAACCCTGTGCGTTGTCCAGATCCAGCAATGGCTGCCCAAATGGAAAACTATATAAAGAAAGTTCGTAAAGAAGGGGAT
>DCBE01000003.1 GCA_002313325.1 Flavobacteriaceae bacterium UBA1115 | reverse complement strand
GGGTATGCAAATAACCACTTCGTACCCAACAGTTGACGCACTATACCGAGCAGCATGGCAAGCCATTGCCAAAATGTACAATGAAGAAGCCGCTAAATACGACACCTCAATGGCAACAGGTTTGGCGTTGTTATCAATAGACCCTGTTCACGGAACTCCCTCAACGGCGATTGCGCCAAAAATGGGCATGGAGGCCACCAGCCTTTCTAGAACACTAAAGA
This sequence comes from Flavobacteriaceae bacterium UBA1115, assembly GCA_002313325.1. Taxonomy (GTDB): domain Bacteria; phylum Bacteroidota; class Bacteroidia; order Flavobacteriales; family Flavobacteriaceae; genus UBA7446. The sequence continues at coordinate 49,873 of DCBE01000003.1, read as the reverse complement.
CACTTGAAAACAAGGAATTGATTGTTCGTGAACCAAATCCCGATGACGGCAGGAGCGTACTGCTTAAACTCACCACTTCGGGGCTAGAAAAAAGGGATTTGTCAAAATCCTTTGTTGTGAAATTTAATGAGCGAGTAAACCAAAACATCGATGCTAAAAAACTAGAGGCCTTTAGGGAGGTATCCGAAACCATCATCGAGCTCATACAATCAAAAAACATTTACAAATAACCTAGTAATGAACAGACGATTAAAAAAAGTAGCTGTATTAGGGTCAGGAATCATGGGCGCTGGAATAGCCTGCCACTTTGCAAATATTGGTGTTGAGGTATTGCTGCTCGATATTATACCCAAAAAGCCAAATGATCTTGAAAAGAAAAAAGGTTTAGACACCACACACCCAGCGGTGCGTAACCGCATTGTTGCGAACAACCTAACGGCGGCCATCAAAAGCAAACCTGCACCTCTCTATCATCCAAACTTTATGGAGCGCATCCAAACAGGTAATTTTGAAGACGATATGTCCAAGCTTTCCGGAGTGGATTGGATTATCGAAGTCGTTGTAGAACGATTGGAAATTAAGAAAATAGTTTTTGATCAAGTGGAACAGCACAGAGCGCAGGGAACATTAGTTAGTTCTAACACATCTGGTATTCCAATCAAATTTATGAATAAAGGAAGGTCAAAAGACTTTCAAGAACACTTTACGGTAACACATTTTTTTAACCCTCCTCGTTACCTCAAGTTGTTTGAAGTAGTGCCAGGGCCTAACTGTAAGGCTGAAGTTGTTGACTTCCTAATAGACTATGGTTCCCGCTTTTTAGGTAAGTCAGCTGTGCTGGCCAAAGACACACCTGCCTTTATCGGTAACCGAATTGGCATCTTCTGTATTCAGAGTTTACTTCACCAAATGAAACCCATGGGGCTGACCGTGGAAGAAGTAGATAAACTAACTGGCCCTGTGATGGGACGACCCAAATCTGCCACCTATAGAACGATAGATGTTGTGGGGCTAGACACCCTAGTGCATGTAGCCAAAGGCTTGCACGAAAACTGCCCGGACGACGAACGTCGTGACCGTTTTGTATTGCCAGATTTTATCCAAAAAATGATGGACGAGCAGTGGCTCGGAAGCAAATCGGGTCAAGGGTTTTACAAAAAAATCAAAGACAAAGACGGAACTTCTGAAATACAAGTATTGGACTTGGACACCATGACGTATCGCTCCAAAAAGAAAGTATCTTTTGCCACTCTTGAAAAAATAAAATCTGTTGAGCGTGTTGCTGATCGTTTTCACATTTTGATAAATGGGACAGACAAGGCAGCACAATTTTACCGCGCTGTTTTGGGCGAAACCTTTGCTTATGTACAGTACCGCATTCCCGAAATATCTGATGCCCTTTACCAAATAGACGAAGCAATGAAGGCTGGTTTTGGCTGGGAACACGGCCCCTTCGAATTGTGGGATGCTGTTGGACTAACACAAGGAATTGTGCTTATTAAGGAAGCTGGGCACCAAGTTGCCTCATGGATAGAAACATTGGCCGCCACTGGCGCTACAGGCTTTTATCAGCTTAACGAAAACAAGCCGCACTATTACAATATTGAGAAAGAGAAATTTGTGTCCGTTCCTGGACAAGAGGCCTTTATAATTTTAGATCACGTTCGAGATAATAAGACTATCTGGCAAAACAAAGAATGCTCGGTAATAGACCTCGGTGATGGGATTTTAAATATAGAGTTTCGCTCAAAAATGAATACCATCGGTGCGGGTGTCTTGCAGGGCATTAATAAGGGTATTGACCTAGCGGAACAAGGCTATGAAGGTGTTGTGGTTGGCAATAACGGTGCCAACTTCTCGGCAGGCGCCAATTTAGGTATGATATTCATGCTAGCAGTAGAACAGGAGTACGATGAGCTGAATATGGCCATTAAGTACTTCCAAGATACCATGATGAGGATGCGCTATTCAAGTGTACCCACAGTTGCTGCACCACACGGACTAACGCTTGGTGGGGGCTGCGAACTGTCCATGCATGCCGACAAAGTAGTGGCTGCTGCGGAAACCTATATCGGTTTGGTAGAATTTGGCGTTGGGGTCATTCCTGGCGGTGGTGGTTCCAAGGAAATGACCTTGCGTGCGTCTGACATGTTCCGCAAAAACGACGTAGAGCTTAATGTGTTGCAAGAGCATTTCTTGGCCATTGGTATGGCAAAAGTGGCTACTTCGGCCTATGAGGCCTACGACTTTAGCATTTTACAGAAAGGGAAAGACATAGTTGTAGTCAACGGTAAACATCAGCTGAACATTGCCAAGAAGGAAGCCCTACTTATGGCGCAGCGCGGCTACACGCAACCCAATCAACGCACAGATATAAAAGTGCTTGGAAAACAAGCTTTGGGCATGTTTTTGGTAGGTACAGATAGTATGGAAGCGGGACACTACATTTCGGAGCACGATCAAAAAATCGCCAACAAACTTGCCTATGTAATGGCAGGAGGCGATCTTTCGCATGCGACTCAAGTATGCGAAAGCTATTTGCTGGACATCGAGCGGGAGGCTTTCTTATCGCTATGCGCCGAACGAAAAACATTGGAACGCATTCAACATATGCTCAAAACTGGCAAACCTTTACGCAACTAATTATGAAAACTGCTTATATCGTACGGGCGTATCGCACCGCCGTTGGAAAAGCACCACGGGGACTTTTCCGCTTTAAGCGTCCAGATGAACTGGCTGCAGAAACGGTTGCCCACTTAATGGTCAGCATCCCTGAATTAGACAAAAAACGCATCGACGATGTCATTGTTGGAAATGCCATGCCCGAAGCAGAGCAAGGGCTTAACATGGCACGACTCATTTCGCTAATGGGACTGGAAACCGATACGGTTCCGGGGGTTACCGTTAACCGATACTGTGCCTCGGGATTGGAAACCATTGCCATGGCTACTGCCAAGATTCAATCTGGTATGGCAGAATGCATCATCGCTGGTGGATCGGAAAGCATGAGTTATATCCCCTTTGGTGGATACAAACCGGTTCCCGATTATGAATTGGTAAAAAACGGAAAAGAAGATTATTATTGGGGAATGGGGCTCACGGCAGAGGCTGTAGCCAAAGAGTACAACATCTCACGGGAAGACCAAGACGAATTTTCCTATGAATCACACCAAAAAGCACTTGCGGCACTTAGAAGTGATGCCTTTAAAGACCAGATTGTACCCATCCATATTGAAGAAACCTATTTGGAAGGAAATACCAAGAAAACACGCAACTATGTGGTGGACACAGACGAAGGTCCACGTGCCGATACGGCTATTGATAAACTGACTAAACTTCGTCCCGTATTTTCAGCTGGTGGCACCGTTACTGCGGGTAATGCCTCACAAACAAGCGATGGTGCAGCCATGGTATTAGTCATGAGTGAGGATATGGTCAAAGAACTTGGGGTTAGTCCCATTGCGCGTATGGTTAGTTATGCAGCAGCAGGCGTACCGCCACGTATTATGGGCATTGGTCCTGTAGCAGCCATCCCAAAAGCGCTGAAACAAGCTGGAATAAAACAAGAGGATATTGAATTGATTGAGCTAAACGAAGCCTTTGCTTCACAGTCGTTGGCGGTTGTACGAACCCTGGGATTAAATTCCGACATCATAAACGTTAACGGAGGTGCTATTGCACTTGGACATCCACTTGGGTGCACGGGCGCAAAGCTTTCGGTGCAGCTATTTGATGAAATGAAAAAGAGAGATAACAAATACGGTATGGTGACCATGTGCGTGGGAACAGGACAAGGCGCAGCCGGAATTTTTGAACGATTATAAAACTTACTTATGGAAACACCAGAATGTAAACTTACCCGAGGTGGTGCCTTTATACTAGAGGACACCAAAGCACAAAACATCTTCACTCCAGAAGAATTTAACGAAGAACAGCGCATGATGCGTGAAGCGATACAGGAATTTGTTGACCGTGAGGTTTGGCCTGCTCGTGAACGTTTTGACAACAAAGATTACGATTACACCTTTGAGCTGATGCGCAAAATTGGCGAGATGGGCTTTTTGGGCGTTAGCGTACCCGAGGCCTATGGCGGCATGGGTATGGGTTTTGTTGACACCATGCTGGTATGTGAATATATTTCGGGGGCTTCTGGTTCGCTTTCCACTGCATTTGGTGCACACACTGGAATAGGTACTATGCCAATTGTACTTTACGGAAATGAAGAACAAAAGAAAAAGTATGTGCCTAAACTAGCCAGTGGCGAATGGATTGGTTGTTATTGTCTTACTGAACCCACAGCGGGATCCGATGCCAATAGCGGTAAGACTACAGCAGTGCTTTCTGATGATGGCTCGCACTACCTTATTTCTGGTCAAAAAATATGGATTTCTAACGCGGGCTATGCCGATTTGATGATTGTCTTTGCAAGAATAGAAGATGATAAAAATATCACAGGCTTTATTATTCCAAACGATTTAGAAAATGGAATTTCCATGGGTGAGGAAGAAAAAAAATTAGGTATCAATGCATCCTCAACCCGACAGGTCTTTTTTAACGATACCAAGGTACCGGTGGAGAATATGCTATCGGAGCGTGGTAATGGGTTTAAGATTGCCATGAATGCCCTTAACGTTGGGCGCATCAAGCTTGCAGTAGCCACCCTAGACGGTCAAAGACGTATACTTAATGAAGCCATCAATTTTGCTAACCAGCGGGTGCAGTTCAAAACACCGATTGCACAGTTTGGTGCCATCAAACAAAAGCTCGCAAATATGGCTACCTTTTTGTATGCTGGTGAAGCAGCTTGCTACAGAGCAGCAAAAGATATTGAAGATCGTATTGCAATACGTGATGCTGCTGGGAACAGTCATCAAGAAGCAGAACTTAAAGGAGTGGAGGAATACGTTATTGAGTGTTCTATCCTTAAAGTTGCTTGCTCGGAGCACACCCAAATCACGGCAGATGAAGGGATCCAAATTATGGGAGGTATGGGCTACTCAGCTGAAACGCCAATGCAATCGGCTTGGCGCGATACCCGAATCGCTCGAATCTACGAAGGAACCAACGAAATCAACCGTATGCTATCGGTGGGCATGCTCATCAAAAAAGCCATGAAAGGACAACTGGATTTGATTGGTCCTGCCACAGCAGTGGGCGAAGAGCTTTTAGGAGTTCCTGACTTTGCCATCCCTGATTTTAGCGAACCTTTAAGCCAAGAAAATCACATCCTTAAAAACCTAAAAAAGGTCTTTTTGATGATTGCAGGCGCAGGGGTACAGAAATTCGGTCCCGAAATTGAGGAACACCAACAACTTTTATTGGCTGTTGCCGATATTTTGATTGAAGTTTATATGGCAGAGTCTGCCGTATTAAGGGCCGAAAAGAATGTGGGCGTTTTTGGGCTAGAAGCGCAAGAACATCAGGTGGCGCTTAGTCAGTTGTACCTCAATCAAGCGGTTGAGAAAATCAGCACCAAAGGCCGTGAAGCTATTTTGGGATTTGCAGAGGGCGATGAACAAAAAGCCTTGCTTATGGGACTTAAGCGTTTTACCAAATACATGGAATATCCGAATGTAATTGCATTGCGCAACAAAGTGGCTGAAAAGCTAACGGCAGAAAACGTATATTGTTACTAATATGTATCGCTTTTGTTTCTTGTTTTTTACTTTTATTCTTGCCTTTGGGCAAAGGGACGAACGGATGTATGATATTATTGATGGCTTATAAAAACCCTTTTTCCTGCATCCAGTCGTCGTTGTACATCTTGCCAACATAACGACTACCCGAGTCGTGCAATAGCACCACCACCACATCGTTGGGGCCAAAGTGCTTTTTAAGTTGCAATACTCCCTTGACGGCCGCACCACAGGAGTTCCCGGCAAAGATGCCTTCCTCGCGAGCAAGCTTGCGTGTATACACAGCGGCATCTTTGTCGGTGACTTTTTCAAAGCCATCAATAATCTCAAAGTCCACATTTTCGGGTAATATATCTTCCCCTATGCCTTCTGTGATGTAGGGGTATATTTGCTTTTCATCAAAAATACCCGTTTCGTGGTATTTCTTAAAGACAGAACCATAAGTATCTATTCCCCATATTTTGATGTCGGGGTTTTGCTCTTTTAGGTATTTGCCCACACCCGAAATGGTACCGCCCGTACCAACACCCACCACAAAATGTGTGATTTTTCCTCCCGTTTGTTTCCAAATTTCAGGGCCTGTTTGCTCGTAATGCGCCACCGTATTAGAGGGATTGTCGTATTGGTTAACATACCAAGCGTTTGGTGTTTCCTCCCCTATGCGTTTGGAGGTTGAATAATAAGATCTTGGGTCATCGGGTTTAACATCTGTAGGACACACGATGACCTCCGCACCAACAGCACGCAGTATATCAAACTTTTCTTTGGACTGCTTGTCTGTTGACACACAAATCAGTTTATAGCCCTTAACAATCGCTGCGAGTGCCAATCCCATGCCCGTGTTTCCTGAAGTACCCTCAACTATGGTTCCGCCAGGCTTAAGACGGCCATCTGCCTCGGCATCTTCAACCATTTTTAAGGCCATGCGATCTTTGACAGAATTTCCAGGGTTGAAAAACTCCACTTTTGCCAATACCAAAGCATCTACTTCAGAAGTAATTTTATTAAGCTTAATAAGTGGTGTGTTTCCAATAGCACCTAGGATATTATCTATGTATTGCATCTGGCAAAGGTACGTAATGGAGATGCGCTAACCAATGACTACGGATTGATTTTGAGCACTTGCGTTGGAGGTATCCTTGAAATAATAAAAGAAGGCAAGACTAGAAGCACCATGCAGACAGCCAGTGTGAGACCGTTGAGCCATAGCACAGTGGTAACATCCATATAAACGGGCACTTCTTTTACGTAATAGGTGTTTGGATCAAGGGAAACAAAGCCTGTCTTTTGCTGTATGAACAACAAGCTCAAACCGATTAAGTTGCCCCAAACAAGTCCAACGCCAATCAAATAAGCACCTTGTATAAGGAAGAGTTGCTGCAACGAACCCGCCTTAGCCCCCAATACACGAGTTATACCAACGAGTTGCGTTTGCTCCAAAATAAGGACCAACAGCGCCGTAATCATGTTAACTCCACCTACAATTATCATGATGATAATTATCAGTGATATATTTGTGCCAAATAATCTAATCCAATTAAAAATTTCTGGAAACTGAGCTTCAACGTGCTGCACATCTACAATGGCATCTATACTGTCATAAATGTCATTGGTGTCCAAGTCTAAGTTGGTGTCATCGCTAAGGAAAATCTCAAAAGCACCAACTTGATTTTCATCCCACCCATACAATGAACGGACGATATCCAAATGCCCTATAACATAGGTGTCGTCGTAGTCAGCAAATCCTGTCTCAAACAAACCTACGATAGTACAACTCCTGCGCTTGGGCATTGTTGTCTGCGAAGAAGCAAAGTAAAGCGGTACCCTGTCTCCTAATTTAATGGAGAGTTTTTTTGCCAGCTCTCTTGATATCCAAATTTCATTTTTGGTCGGTACGGTTAAGGTTTCAGACACTCCAAAAAAGTAAAAAAAATCGGAGTTAAAACATTCATCTATGCCTTTAAAAACGATGCCATCAAATGCGGTATTGTTTAGGATAACGCCTGGCACATATGCAACTGGCTGAACCACAAGCGTATTGGGCAATTGTTGCAGTTGGTTTTGATAGAGAATTGCATTATCTAATGGTTTTGGGGTTTCTTGATGCTGGCTATTTCCAAGGGCAGTTACACGGACGTGACCGCTAAAGGCTGCTACTTTATCTCCGATTTTATTTTTTAGCCCAACACCCGTACCCAAGGCAATAAGCATGGTGATCACACCCAAGGCAATAGCGATGATTCCAATGGAAATTATGGGACCTGAAACACTGCGTTTGTGCTTACGGTTTCCAATGATGCGCTTTGCGATAAACCAAGTAAAACTCACTAACTTTAAATAAGTGTTAAATGTACTACTTATTGTGGCAAAGCAACTTTTAGTCGTTCTACCACGCTATATACCGCTGGACATACCGCCACATTCTTTGCTGTTATTTGGTTATTTGATGAAATTTTGCCCTATTGATGTGGGGGAACTCACGACAGGTTTTGGTTCAGTCCTAGTAGATACCCCAGTAATTATCTATGCCTAGGAATGGGCAAGGAAGTTGATGCAACACCTTATCACCACCTTCGTCAATGTGCAGGTATTGGGTTTCAATCACGGTTGGACGCATCTTAAAGCGCTTGCTAATACGCTTGATATTGGAAGGAATAAATAAGGGACCCGTGGTTTTGCAGCAGTTGGCACAAGACAAACAGTCTATTTCTTGAAAAGCCTCTTCATGTAATTTTCCCATGACGTTGTCAAGTTGTTTGGGCTTGCGTATCCTTAGCTTTTTAAAATATTAATTATTTACCGAAGCAACCTTTGCCGCATTCTCGAGAAACTTTTCTGGATCTATCACTACGGGATTTTTAGGTATTTATGCGTTTGCAAAGATGCCATCCACTGCGGATTTTCCAGTACATGCGTAACGATTAGCGGAATGGCCGTGTCTCTTCTACTCCACTCGGGCTGCAGGTATAACTTGCAGGTATCGGCAACGCCTAAAGCTTGTTTTTCAGCAAACTGTAAGTCGTCTTTATTGTATACAATCACTTTCAACTCATCAGCTTCCTTATAAATTGCTGGTTTTGGCAGCATGCGTTTCTTTGGAGACAGGCAAACCCAATCCCAATTTCCAGACAACGGATAGGCACCAGAGGTTTCGATATGGGTTTTCATACCCGCAGCTTGCAAAGCTTTTGTAAGCGGATTCATGTCCCACATAAGGGGTTCTCCACCCGTAACCACTACGGTATCGGCATACGACTTGGCCTGCGACACAATTTCTTCAATATAGGTAGGAGGATGCAAATTGGCATCCCAACTTTCCTTAACATCACACCAGTGACAACCCACATCACAACCGCCTATACGAATAAAAAAAGCAGCGCTGCCTTTGTGAAAGCCCTCCCCTTGAATTGTGTAGAATGCTTCCATCAGGGGAAGTGCGAGGCCAGAATCAACAGCTTTTTTAAGTACGGGGTGCATTAATCTTGATTGCGTTGGTAGGACAACATGGTGTTTTTCAAAAGCATGGCGATGGTCATGGGCCCCACACCACCTGGCACGGGTGTGATATAGCTGGCCTTTTCCTTGACTTGATCAAAGTGAACATCACCAACAATGACATAACCTTTGGGATGGTCGGCATCAGGAACGCGTGTAATACCAACATCAATTATGACGGCTCCGTCCTTAACCATATCCGCCGTTAGAAAATTGGGAACGCCCAAAGCAGAAACAACAATATCTGCTTCCTTAGTAATATCAGCTAGGTTTTTGGTTCTGCTGTGTGTGAGTGTGACAGTAGCATTTCCAGGATTTCCTTTTTCCGAAAGCAAAATACTCATTGGTTTGCCCACAATATGACTGCGACCAATGACCACGGCATGTTTTCCGCTGATATCTAGTTTGTAGCGCTTAATCAGTTCCATGATACCAAAAGGCGTAGCGGGGATAAAGGTTTGCATGCCCAATGCCATTTTACCAAAATTGGTTGGGTGAAATCCGTCTACATCTTTGTTTGGGTTGATGGCGTGAAGCACCACTTCCTTATCAATGTGCTTGGGTAAAGGCAATTGCACAATAAAGCCATCGATCAAGGGATCGTTGTTTAGTTTTTCGATAGTATCGAGTAGTGCTTCTTGGGAAATGTCATCATCAAGTTTTGTTAGGGTTGAATGGTAGCCTATACGCTCACAAGACCGGACCTTGCTGCCGACATAGGTAAGGCTTGCGCCGTCGTTACCTACAAGTACGGCTGCCAAATGCGGCGGACGCTTTCCAGCATCTTTAATTTGTTTTACCTGTATTGTCAGCTCTTCCTTAATCTGATTCGAGGTGGCCTTTCCATCTAAAATTATACTCATTTTCCAAACATTTGCGTCAGCTTGGAAGATTTACCTCCACGCATCATTTTCATCATCTTACTCATTTGCTCAAACTGTTTTACCAGCTTATTAATATCGTCCATTTGTAGTCCTGCGCCTTTGGCAATGCGCTTTTTGCGACTGTAATTCAAAAGCTTGGGCTGTTGGCGTTCCTTAGGTGTCATAGATTGTATTAAGGCTTCAACGCCATTGAAGGCATCTTCGTCAATTTCAGTACCATTTAATGCCTTACTAGCTCCTGGAATCATCCCTACCAAATCTTTCATGGAACCCATGCGCTGCACTTGCTTGAGCTGACTTAAAAAGTCATCATAACCAAATTGGTTCTTCGCAATTTTCTTCTCAATGCGCTTGGCTTCTTCTTCGTCGACTTGTTCTTGTGCGCGTTCCACGAGGGATACCACATCGCCCATTCCCAAGATACGGTCGGCCATCCTGTTGGGATGAAAAACACCTAGGGCATCTATTTTTTCACCGGTACCAATAAATTTTATGGGTTTATCTACCACCGATTTAATAGATAGCGCAGCACCACCACGTGTGTCACCATCCATTTTGGTTAGCACTACACCATCAAATTGGAGTAAGTCGTGAAATGCTTTAGCGGTGTTTACAGCATCTTGCCCCATCATGGCATCTACCACAAACAGGGTTTCGGTGGGTTTGACAGTCTTATGGATATTCTCAATCTCCAGCATGAGTTCCTCGTCTATTGCCAAGCGACCAGCGGTATCGACAATTACAACATTGTATTGATTTGATTTGGCATGTTGCAGCGCTTTTTTAGCAATTTCAACAGGGTTTTTATTTTCGAGCTCAGCAAATACAGGAACTTCAATTTGTTCTCCTAAAATCTTTAATTGGTCAATAGCAGCAGGCCGGTATATGTCACATGCAACCAACAGGACACGCTTAGATTGTTTTTCTTTCAAGTGTTTGGCGAGTTTAGCTGAACATGTTGTTTTACCAGAGCCTTGCAAACCACTCATCAAAATAACAGCAGGTTTTCCAGTAACGGAGATATCTTGTTTATGACCTCCAAGTAGGTCGGTCAACTCATCTTGTACAATTTTGACAAGTAACTGACCCGGGCGCAAATCTGACAATACCTTCTGACCAATGGCTTTGTCTTTTACGCGCTGGGTGAAAGATTTGGCGATTTTGAAATTAACATCGGCATCTAACAATGCACGCCGAATTTCTTTCATGGTTTCGGCAACATTAATTTCTGTTATGCGCCCATGCCCTTTGAGGGTTTTTAAGGCGGCATCTAAGCGTTTACTAAACTGTTCAAACATGAATTTAAGCTAAAAGGCTAAATTAAGAAATATACTTCTTATGCATCAGAAATATAGCAATAACATGTGGGATGGTAATGGCAGCCAAAAAAGCAAAGAATAAAGAAGTTAAGGAGATGATTTCATTATCAACAAATAAAATAGCAGCCGTTAGTCCTATTAAAGAAAGTAACCAATACGGAATAGCAGATTTAACATAAGAACGAATAGGACTAGAATCATGTGAATGCAACACTGTTGCTTGTTCTTTGAGCGATGGCAAACTGTGCCACAAAACGAAATAAACCGAAAAAGACCACAGTAGTGAGGTTTGTGAAAAAAGAAGGAGTAAAGACAAAAAGCCAATTGCCTGTATGAATAGTTGTAACTTGATTTGCTTGTAAATAATAATTAAGGAAATTATAAATATACTAGAAGCGAACATCAAAAAACGGTCAAATAAATAACCGGGAGATTGTGCTTTTGTAATTTCTAAAATAATATTTGCCGTCTGGGATTTGTGTGTGTAGAAAAGTAGTGCAAAAAGCATAAAGCCAAAGGCGGCATAGAAGAAATGAACCGTTGCAGATTTGGCAATCTTTTTTTGATACCATTGTTGTTCGCCAAAATGAAATGAACTTATAGCTACGAACAACAATAAGGACCAAAGCGGAAAACGATAGAGTGCCAAAACCATAATAAAAACAAACAAAATGTAAATAATAAATAGGTAGCTAAAATGTTGTTTTGTTGTCGTTCTCCTAATTTTTGACACAATATATAAGTCATTTGCACCGTGAATGATACCGATTGTTAACACATTAATAGCAGCCAAAAAGGTCAGAAACATATCGGGTAATAAAACCCCTAACATTGTACAAATCAGTGTGATAAGGATTTTCTGGATGTCGAAATGTTTAATTTGAAACATAAGTTTTTAACAATATCGCAAAATATTTATTGAAATATACACAGTTTGTTTAATTTTTTTTACCTTGCGATCAACAAAATATAATTAAAAAATTATGACACTTACTAATTTTATTTCATTCATTGGAAATGCGGATCTTAGTGATCCCGTTAACTTTACTTTCTTTTTAGGTACGATGGCGATGACAGCTGCTTCAGCTTTTTTCTTTCTATCACTACCTCAATTTGATAGTAAATGGAGAACCTCAATTCTGGTATCTGGTTTAATTACCTTTATTGCGGCAGTACACTACTACTACATGAGAGAGGCTGCTACTTCTGGAGGCGTTACTACAGAAATCCGTTACATCGACTGGATACTAACAGTTCCATTGATGTGTGTTGAGTTCTATTTAATACTTAAGGCTGCTGGTGCAACAACCAAACACCTTAAGACATTAATCTGGGCTTCACTTGTGATGCTTGTTACAGGTTACTTCGGTGAAGTTGCTGACGGCGGTACTGCAATGCCTGCACTTTGGGGTCTTGCTTCAGGTCTAGCTTATTTTTACATTGCATATCTAATCAAATTTGGTGAGCTAGCTAAGCTTGCTGCATCTGCGGGTGGAGCGGTTGAAAAAGCACACAAAACATTAACACTTTTTGTACTTATCGGATGGGCAATTTACCCATTAGGTTATATGTTAGGTACAGCTGATGGTCAATGGTATTCTTTCATCTCCGCTATAAATTTAGACATGGATGTTGTGTATAACATTGGTGATGCTATCAACAAAGTTGGTTTTGGTTTAGTAGTTTACGCTGCGGCGGTTGCTTCTAAAAAATAAACAAAATCTAAATAGTATTTAAAAAGGCCTCGATTTTCGAGGCTTTTTTTTACATTCTTTCTGGAGCATCAATGCCCAAAAGACCAAGGGCTTTTGCAATAACGTCCGCCACGGCACCGCACAAAGACACCCTGAAAGATTGCTGCGCCTTATCCGTAACAAGTATGGGTACCTCTTGGTAGTATGAATTAAACTGCTTAACTAACTCATATAGATAGTTGGCAATCAAAGCCGGGCTGTATTGCTTAGCAGAAGCTTCAATAGTAGCAGGAAATTGTAGTAAGGTTTTCAATACTGTCTTTTCTTTGTCGTATAGCGAAGTTAGGTCTTCGATATTAAAATCACTTTCCGAAGATTTGCGTAAAATAGATTGAATACGCGCATGGGTATATTGTATAAATGGCCCCGTATTTCCTGTAAAATCTACAGAAGCCTTGGGATCAAATAAGATGCGTTTCTTTGGGTCAACTTTTAGGATATAATATTTTAAAGCACCCATACCAACAGTGTGATAAAGCGATTCTTTTTCCGCCTCAGACATACCATCTAGCTTACCCAACTCTTGTGAAATCTGCTTGGCAGTGTCCTGCATTTGGGTAATAAGTGCATCGGCATCTACTACCGTTCCCTCACGACTCTTCATCTTTCCGCTTGGCAAATCAACCATACCATAACTCAAGTGATGCAACTGATCTGCCCACGTATAGCCCAATTTCTTCAACACAAGAAATAATACCTTGAAGTGATAATCTTGTTCATTTCCAACCGTGTAAACCATACCCTTCATATCAGGATGGTCGGAATAGCGCAATCGTGCTGTTCCAAGGTCTTGTGTCATGTACACAGAAGTGCCATCAGAACGTAGCAACAGTTTTTCATCAAGACCTTCGTCGGTCAAATCTACCCAAACTGAACCGTCGTCTTTTTTGAAAAACACGCCTTTATCAATTCCTTCAGCAATAATTTCTTTACCCAATACGTAGGTGTTGCTTTCATAATAATAAGAATCGAACTGAACACCCAAACGCTTATAGGTTTCGTCAAAACCTTCATATACCCAAGCATTCATTTTTTCCCATAAAGCAAAGACCAAAGCATCTTTTTGTTCCCAACGAATCAGCATGTCTTTTGCCTGCAACATAATAGGAGCCGTGTTTTTAGCAGTTTCTTGATCAGCTCCGTCAGCTATCAAATCAGCCATTTCCTTTTTGTATTGCTGCTCAAAAAGAACGTAGTATTTACCTACCAATGCATCCCCCTTTAGCTTGGCATTTGCTGGTGTTTCACCGTTTCCAAACTGCTCCCATGCTACCATGGACTTACAGATATGGATGCCTCTATCGTTGATGATTTGAGTGGTGTGTACGTTTTGGCCGTTGGCAGACAATATGTTGGCTACAGAAGCACCCAATAAATTATTTCTAATGTGGCCCATGTGCAACGGTTTGTTGGTGTTTGGTGAGGAATATTCAACGAGGATTTTATCAGCAGCTTCATTAACAGTTTTTATGCCAAAATGTGAATCGGCAAGAATATTTTTCAATGCCTTGAAATAATATGCTGTTGATATCTCAATATTTAAAAAACCTTGCACCACATTATAAGAAGCAATTTCTGCAACTTCAGCTTGGAGATAGTCTCCCAACTCTGCTGCCAAATCAGCTGGTTTTTTGGGAGCCAACTTCAACAGCGGAAATACAACCACAGTCAAATCGCCCTCAAATTGAGGCTTGGTGGATTGAATTTCAATACGTTTTAGTGTTTTGCCATAGTTTGTGGCAAAGTATGCAACCAGTTGTTTTTTAATTATATGATCCATACGCATATATCGAATACAAAGATAAGTGATTCCAACAGGTTGCAACGCATTTGTCCTATCTTTGTAAAATGCTAGCAAATGTATCTTACAACAACAAAGCCCAGCGTGAATCTATAGATACGCTGGTAGGCAAGCCCTTCACCCTGATGAACCGACTTAAATTAGGAGGTGTGGGTTCTCCCAAACTGTATGTGGTTTCGAGCAGTAAAGAAATTGACTCCCTCTTTGTTTTAGACCACAATGACAACACCTGTAATATCGAATTGCGTCCAAATGGCATCATTCTTCGTTTTAGATCGCTGCTAGAAACTTACGGCTTGATTATTCCTTACTACAAGCTAAACATATTTAAAGGGACGGGAGAGGTCTATAGCATTCACATGGAGCACCACAAGATTGGCATCTCATCGAAATCTAAAAATGTACGTGACTTTTTTAAAAAGATTCAGCAACAAAAAGCGCGTATTTCTGACAACTACCTTTAATATGCTTCTGCTTGCATACAGTGTACGCTATTGCCGCCCAAGTCTTTAATAATTGGGATGGGACTGTGAACTAGCTTGACATACTGCTGCAACTATACCATCTGATTGTAAGCAAGCGCATTATATGCACGCGTATTCATCACCAAAAGTGCTTTACCATCTGTGGCCGTAAGCGCTAAGATAGTGCCTGCAAATTGAGCAAGCTGCTTTTTTGGGTAAGGTTCCAGCAAGTAAATGCTTTTTGGAAGTGAAATCGTGTAAATCTTGTGCAGTGGGAAGAGCAAAGATAGCATTTGCTGTACCCAACACTGCGTGGGTAAGCGTTTATATCTCTGAATATATGCAGAGTTTTGTCCCATGACTTATCTTTTATTCAGTGACACAAATGGTCTTTGGTTCTCTCCAACATATATCTGTCTTGGACGGCCAATAGGTTCTTTATTCAGTCTCATTTCCTTCCAATGAGCAATCCAACCTGGAACTCTTCCCAGTGCGAACATAACTGTAAACATTTCTTTGGGGATTTTAAGTGCTTTATAAATAATTCCAGAGTAGAAGTCTACATTTGGGTAAAGCCTTCTTGTAGTAAAATATGGATCGCTGAGTGCTTCTTTTTCTAATGATTTTGCTATATCTAAAATTGGGTCCTTAATACCTAAATCATTCAAAACTTCATGAGCAGTAACTTTAATTATTTTAGCTCTGGGATCAAAGTTTTTATAAACTCGATGACCAAAACCCATAAGTCTGAATGAGTCGTTTTTATCTTTCGCTTTCAGCATAAACTTTTTTGTATCTCCTCCATCATTATTAATTGCTTCCAACATATCCAAAACAGCCTGATTTGCACCTCCGTGAAGCCTTCCCCAAAGTGCTGAAATTCCAGCAGAAACTGATGCAAATAAACTTGCCTCTGAAGAACCAACAATCCTTACTGTTGAAGTCGAACAATTTTGTTCATGATCTGCATGAAGAATTAATAACTTGTTCATAGCACTTACAACTATATCATTTTGAAAGTAATCCTGATGTGGTTTTTGAAACATCATTTTTGTAATATTTTCAACATAACCTAAATTATAATTCCCATAATCTAGGGATAACCCACTTCTTTTTCTATGAACCCAAGAAACTAAAATTGGGATTTTTGCGAGAAGTTTAACAATTAAACCATACTCATAATTTTGTATTTCAACTTCGTCTTTTATTAGGCTTATTTTTTTTAAAGGGTTAAATGCAATTAATGCACTTGTAAGAGATGATAATATACCCATGGGGTGAGCAGCTTTGGGAAAAGTATCTAAAATTTTCTTTAAATCTTCGTCAATTATTGCGTTTTCTTGTATGTCACTTAAAAACTTATTTAGTTGATTTTTGTTTGGAAGTTCGCCAAAAATTAAAAGGTATGAAACCTCAAGAAAACTTGCATTATTGGCTAAATCTTCAATACTATAACCCCTATACCTTAAAACTCCATTTTCACCATCTAAAAATGTAATGGCGCTCTGGCAAGAACCGGTGTTCTTAAAACCAGGGTCAAGGGTTATGAGGTTGGTTGCTGCACGCAGGGCTTTAATATCAATTCCTAGTTCGTTTTCTGTTCCCTCAACTAAAGGGAATTTAACCGAATTCCCATCATAGGATAATTTTGCAAGTTTTACCATTTTTTAGTTTCGATAATGTAATGTAGTGAATTAAAACTTCACTTTAAAGGCTTTATCCTGTGGATAAAACGCGATTCTTCCTAACTCTTCCTCAATACGCAACAACTGGTTGTATTTTGCCATACGATCACTACGTGATAGCGAACCTGTTTTAATTTGACCCGTGTTTAGCGCAACGGCTAAATCCGCAATCGTGTTATCCTCTGTTTCTCCAGAGCGGTGGGACATCACACAAGTATACCCTGCATTTTGTGCCATTTGAACTGCCGCAATGGTTTCAGATAATGAACCAATTTGATTTACCTTAATCAAAATAGAGTTTGCAATATCTTGTTCTATACCACGACTCAAGCGGGTTACGTTGGTAACAAACAAATCATCCCCAACCAATTGCGCTTTATCGCCAATTTTTTCAGTCAGGTATTTCCACCCTTCCCAGTCGTTTTCGTCCATACCATCTTCAATAGAAACAATGGGATATTTTTCAGCTAATGAAGCGAGGTAGTCAGCTTGATCTTGAGAAGAACGCACTTTTCCGCTTTCGCCTTCAAATTTTGAGTAGTCGTACTTACCGTCTACATAAAATTCAGCAGCGGCACAATCCAATGCAATCATCACCTCTTCTGATGGCTTATAACCAGATTTCTCAATAGCCAATAAAATGGTATCCAATGCATCTTCGGTTCCACCTAATGTAGGTGCAAACCCTCCTTCGTCACCAACAGCCGTACTTAAATTTCTTCCTTCAAGTACTTTCTTAAGGTTATGGAAGATTTCAGTTCCCATTTGCAGTGCATGTGAAAGCGAAACAGCCTTTACGGGCATGATCATAAATTCCTGAAATGCAATAGGCGCATCAGAGTGTGAACCCCCATTGATAATATTCATCATCGGTACTGGAAGGGTAATGGCACGAGTACCACCAATATAGCGGTATAGCGGAAGGCCCAATTCGTTGGCAGCTGCTTTAGCAACGGCTAGTGAAACGCCTAAAATGGCATTTGCACCAAGCTTAGACTTGTTAGTTGTACCATCCAAGTCAATCATGATTTGGTCAATCTCCTCTTGCTCAAACACAGAAGCACCTAAGAGCTCGGGAGAAATGATTTGATTTACATTTTTAACTGCTTGTAGAACACCTTTGCCCAAATAGGCATCTCCTCCGTCGCGTAATTCAACGGCCTCGTGTTCTCCAGTTGACGCACCAGAAGGTACAGCCGCACGGCCCATGGTTCCCGTATCTGTAATTACATCAACCTCTACGGTTGGATTTCCTCTAGAGTCAAAGATTTGGCGTGCATGTACATTTAAAATGATACTCATGATGCTTGTTTTTTGTGGTTGTTGATTTGTGAAATAAATTGGTCAAATAGATATGATGAATCGTGCGGTCCAGGGCTAGCCTCTGGGTGGTATTGCACACAGAAGCAAGGCTTGCCTTCAATGCGGATACCTGCCACGGTGTCGTCGTTAAGGTGTTTATGTGTGATTACAACATCTTTATGTTTTTCTGTTTCGGCTCTATTGATGGCAAAACCGTGGTTTTGTGAGGTGATTTCGCCTTTGCCTGTCACAACATTCAGTACAGGGTGGTTAATACCACGGTGTCCATTGCGCATTTTATAGGTTGAAATTCCTTGAGAAAGTGCAATAATTTGATGCCCCAAACAAATGCCAAAAAGCGGAAGTCCTCTAGCAATGATCTCGGCCGCAATGGCTTGTGCAGCATGTAAAGGTTCTGGATCTCCCGGTCCATTGGACAAGAAGTAACCATCAGGTTTCCACTCACTCATGGTCTCAAAAGTGGTGTCTAATGGAAAAACCTTGACATACACCCCTCTACTGGCGAGATTGCGCAAAATGTTTTTCTTGATACCCAAGTCCAAGGCCGCAACTTTCAAAGGTGCAGCTGCATCACCCATAAAGTAGGGTTCCGTTGTGGAAACTTTAGGTGCAAGTGCCAATCCTTTCATGGATGGCACACCTGCAAGTTGTTTTTTTAACGCATCTAAGTCGTCCGTCTGCGTTGAGATTATGGCATTCATAGCGCCGTTATCACGGATGTAACTCACAAGTGCGCGCGTATCAACGTCAGAAATGGCAACTAGTTGTTGCTTTTCAAAAAAATCAAACAAAGAGCCGTCTGCGGCTTCCCGTGAAAATCCAGTATTGAAGTTTTTACAGACAAGCCCTGATATCTGAATATCATCAGACTCGGACTCGGAATTTAAAACGCCATAGTTTCCAATGTGTGCATTGGTAGTAACCATAAGCTGCCCATAATAGGATGGGTCTGTAAAAATCTCTTGATAGCCCGTCATGCCCGTGTTAAAGCACAACTCGCCAAAAGCTTGGCCTTCAATTCCAATTGATTTGCCGTGAAATACCGTTCCGTCCTCTAGCAAGATAAGTGCTTTATTACGAGAGAGGTATTGGCTCATTTTGGTTAAATGTATTTTTGTAAAATTAACACAAAAAAAAGGATAAACCAGTGGGTTTATCCTTTGATTTATTAAAAGGCTATTAAAAACGTATTATGCCTTGTTTTCTTCTTCTGAAGATGATGCTTCATCAGCTTCCCCTGCAGTGGTTTCAGCAGCGGGTACAGCCTCTGCAGCAGGTGCCTCAGTGGCGGTTTCAAGATCAGCTTCTTCAGCCACAGGTACATCAGTAACTACTTCTGCTGCCACTTCAGCGGGAGTTGCTTTTTTAGCACCTCTACGTCTAGATTTTTTCTTTTTTGGCTTATCGGTCTCATATAATTCATTGAAGTCTACCAGCTCGATTAATGCCATATCAGCATTGTCTCCTAGCCTATTTCCAAGTTTGATGATGCGGGTGTAACCACCTGGGCGATTGCCAACTTTCTCAGAAACGATACGAAACAGTTCGGTTACGGCATACTTATTACGCAAAGCTCTAAAAACAACACGACGGTTGTGTGTGTTGTCTTCTTTTGAACGCGTAACAAGCGGCTCAACAAACTGTTTCAAGGCCTTGGCCTTGGCTACTGTCGTATTGATACGTTTGTGCTGAATTAGCGAAGATGCCATGTTGGCAAGCATCGCTTTTCTGTGGGTATTTGTACGCCCCAAGTGGGCAACTTTCTTTCCGTGTCTCATGATGAATATCTATTGCGACCTTAGTCTTTATCCAATTTGTATTTAGCCAAGTCCATTCCAAAGTTAAGGCCTTTGGCAACTACCAATTCCTCAAGTTCGGTAAGTGATTTTTTACCGAAGTTTCTAAACTTCATTAAATCACTTTTGTTAAAAGAAACCAAATCGCCAAGCGTGTCTACTTCAGCTGCTTTTAGGCAGTTCAGTGCACGCACAGACAAATCCATATCGATAAGTTTTGTCTTAAGCAGTTGACGCATGTGTAATGACTCTTCGTCATAGGTTTCTGTTTCAGCAATTTCATCGGCCTCCAGAGTTATGCGTTCGTCAGAAAACAGCATAAAGTGATGAATCAATGTCTTTGCAGCTTCAGTCAATGCATCTTTTGGATGAATAGAACCGTCTGTTATGATTTCGAAAATCAACTTTTCGTAATCTGTTTTTTGCTCTACACGGAAGTTTTCAATTGTGTATTTCACATTTTTTATCGGCGTGTAAATCGAGTCAATAGCAATAGTTCCAATAGGCGCAGTTGATTTTTTGTTTTCCTCTGCAGGAACGTAACCACGTCCTTTTTCAATGGTAAACTCAAAGTTAAGATGAACGCTTACGTCCAAATTACATATAACCAGTTCTGGGTTAAGTACTTCGAAACCAGATATAAACTTTTGTAAATCACCAGCTGTCAGTTGCTTTTGTCCTGAAATAGCTACACTAACTGATTCACTATCAACAGAGTCGATTTGTTGTTTGAAACGAACTTGCTTAAAGTTTAAAATCATTTCTGTTACGTCTTCTACGACTCCGGAGAGCGTTGAGAATTCGTGATCAACCTTGTCGATGCGAACAGAAGTAATCGCAAAACCTTCAAGCGATGCAAGCATCACACGACGTAATGCGTTTCCAACCGTTAGCCCATACCCCGGCTCTAGTGGACGAAATTCGAATTTACCTTCGAATTTGTCTGAGTCAATCATGATTACCTTATCTGGTTTTTGAAAATTAAATAGTGCCATAGGATTATTTTGAATACAATTCGACAATTAGTTGCTCCTTTATGTTTTCTGTGATTTGCTCACGGGTAGGAACTGAAACCAGTGTGCCTTCAAGCGTTGCATCGTTCCATGACAACCACTCTAAATTGTGACTGGCAAAAGAAAGAGAACGCTCTATTACTTCAAGCGATTTGGATTTTTCACGAACGCCAATCACATCACCAACTTTTACGTGACACGAAGGAATGTTCATGATTTCTCCATTTAAAGTTATGTGACGGTGCCCCACAAGTTGGCGGGCAGCGCTTCTAGTTGGTGCAATACCTAAGCGGAATACCAAGTTATCTAAGCGTGACTCACAAAGTTGAAGCAACACTTCACCTGTTACGTCCTTACTAGCATTAGCTTTAAGAAAAAGATTACGGAACTGACGCTCTAAGACACCATAGATAAATTTTGCTTTTTGCTTTTCCATTAACTGGATCGCATATTCCGATTTTTTGGGTCTACGGCGGTTGTTTCCGTGCTGTCCAGGGGGGTAATTACGCTTTTCGAACGACTTGTCTTCGCCGTAAATAGCTTCGCCAAACTTACGGGCGATTTTTGTCTTTGGACCAGTATATCTTGCCATATTATAAAAATTAAGTGCTGGGAATTAAGGTCAATCCTTCGCCAGCGGGGTTAGTATTAAACTCTACGTCTTTTTGGTGGACGACATCCGTTGTGCGGCATAGGCGTCACGTCAACTATTTCGGTGACTTCAATGCCACCATTGTGAAGGGTTCTGATAGCTGACTCGCGTCCGTTACCGGGTCCCTTTACAAATACTTTTACCTTTCTAAGGCCTGCTTCCTGTGCTACTTTAGCAGCATCTTCAGCTGCAAGTTGTGCAGCATAAGGTGTGTTTTTCTTTGAGCCTCTAAAGCCCATCTTACCTGCGGAAGACCACGAAATCACCTCACCTTTGTTGTTGGTTAGGGATACAATGATATTATTAAACGATGCGTTGATATGGGCTTCACCTAAGGCTTCCACCACAACTTTACGCTTTTTTGAACTTGATTTTGCCATCTTTTGACTACTTTATTTAGTTACTTTCTTTTTGTTAGCAACTGTCTTGCGTTTTCCTTTACGTGTTCTCGAGTTATTCTTGGTGCGTTGACCTCGAAGTGGTAAACCGACACGGTGACGGATACCTCTAAAAGAACCGATGTCCATCAATCGCTTGATGTTCAATTGGGTTTCCGAGCGAAGTTCACCTTCAATCTTAAATGAAGTAACAGCATCACGGATACGACCAATTTCGTCGTCATTCCATTCGTTTACTTTTTTGCTTTCGTCAACACCAGCAGTAGCCAAAATTTCTTTAGCACGGCTGCGTCCAATCCCATATATATATGTTAGCGAAATGACGCCTCTTTTTTGTTTAGGAATATCTATTCCAGAAATTCTAGCCATAATTATCCTTGTCTTTGTTTAAACCTAGGGTTCTTTTTGTTAATTACGTATAAGCGTCCGTTGCGACGAACAATCTTGCAGTCAGCGCTTCTTTTTTTAAGTGATGCTCTTACTTTCATATCTTAATATCTAAATGTGATACGTCCCTTTGTTAGATCATAAGGGGACATCTCTAACTTTACTTTATCACCAGGAAGTAGCTTTATATAGTGCATGCGCATCTTTCCAGAAATATGTGCCGTTACCACGTGGCCGTTTTCCAACTCCACGCGAAACATCGCGTTGGAAAGCGCCTCAATGATTTGACCATCTTGTTCTATAGCTGCTTGCTTTGCCATTAGTTTCCTGCTGTTTTATTTCGTTTACTACCTGTTTTCATTAAGCCATCATAATGACGGTTCAACAAATACGCATTGATTTGCTGAATGGTATCAATCGCCACACCTACCATAATAAGGAGAGAAGTTCCTCCATAGAATAACGCCCATCCTTGTTGCATCCCAAACAAATGGTACACCACTGCTGGTAACACGGCCACAGCTGCCAAAAACAGCGAGCCTGGGAAGGTAATTTGCGACATAATGCGATCTAGGAAGTTTGCCGTTTCTGTACCTGGACGAACACCAGGAACAAAACCACCACTCCGCTTTAAATCATCAGCCATCTTATTGGTTGGAACCGTAATAGCTGTGTAGAAATAGGTAAAGACAATAATCAGAACGGCAAACAATATGTTGTACCAAAGCCCGAATATGTCTGAAAAAGAAGCTTGTAACCATTGTCCCACACCACTATCAGAACCCAAAAGGCTTCCCATAGATGAAGGAACAAACATCAATGCTTGTGCAAATATGATGGGCATTACACCAGAAGCATTTAGCTTAAGTGGTATGTATTGACGTGCGCCAATTTGGTTTTTGTCAATGCCGCCAGAAGCAGTTCTACGTGCATACTGCACAGGTATCTGACGTACCGCCATTACCAATAGGATACAAATGGTGTTTATTCCAATCCATACCATGGTTTCAATTAAGATAACAATGGGACCTCCGTTGTTTTCGGTAACTCTTGAAATAAATTCTTGTGCAAAAGACATAGGTAATGTAGCTACAATACCTACAGTAATCAATAGTGAAATACCGTTTCCGATACCTTTGTCCGTTATCTTCTCACCCAGCCACATCGCAAAGATGGTTCCGGTAACAAGTATGATAACAGAGGGTAACATAAAACCAGGGCCTTTTCCAAGTACAAAAGCAGACTCAGGAACACCTAGTGCGCCCAGTGAGTATAAATAAGCAGGCGCTTGGAATACACAAATGCCAATGGTTAACCATCGTGTGATTTGATTGATTCTACGACGACCGCTTTCGCCTTCTTTTTGAAGTTTTTGCAGATAAGGAACAGCGATTCCCATGAGCTGCACAACAATAGAAGCAGAAATGTAAGGCATGATACCCAACGCAAAAACAGATGCATTGGCAAAGGCACCACCTGTAAACATGTTTAACACGCCAAGCAGTCCACCTCCACTGGTTTTGCTTGTTAATTGAGAAAGTTGAACAGGATCAATTCCAGGCAATACTACCTGAGCACCAATACGGTAAACTACAAGGAACCCAAGTGTAATAAAAATACGGTTTTTGAGTTCCTCTATTTTCCAAATATTCGCTAAGACCTCTATTAATCTTTTCATTTATTCAATCGTAATGGCTTCTCCTCCAGCTACTTCAATAGCTGCCTTTGCAATTGCAGTAAATTTATGGGCGCTCACTTTGAGCTTGGCAGATAGTTTACCACGACCTAAAATTTTAATCAAATCGTTTTTACCGACCAAACGCAATTGGATCATTGCTTCTTGGTCAACTTTCGTTTTGATTTTTTTAGCATCGGCTAGTTCTTGAAGTTTGTCCAAATTGATAGCTGCATATTCTTTTCTGTTGATGTTGGTAAAACCAAACTTTGGCACACGGCGCTGTAGGGGCATTTGTCCTCCTTCAAAACCAATTTTCTTGGAATAACCAGAACGAGATTTGGCTCCTTTGTGACCACGTGTGGCAGTACCACCAGTCCCAGAACCTTGACCTCTACCAAGACGTTTACTCGACCCTTTAACCGAGCCTTTAGCAGGCTTTAAATTTCCTAATTCCATATTAAACGTTTTGAACAGTTACCAAATGTTTTATTTTATTAACCATACCCATGATGGTGGCTGTATCTTCGTGTTCAACAACCTGACCAATCCTGTGTAAACCAAGGGCAGCAAGTGTGCGTTTCTGATCCTCGGGACGCTTGATGTTGCTCTTTACTTGTGTAACTTTAATCTTTGCCATGCTTATCCGTTAAAAACTTTATCAAGTGAAATACCACGTTGCTTGGCAACAGTGTTGGCATCGCGTAATTGTAACAATGCGTCAAAAGTAGCCTTCACCACGTTGTGAGGGTTTGAAGAGCCTTGAGATTTTGACAATACATTGTGAACACCTACGGCCTCTAGCACGGCACGAACTGCACCCCCTGCAATAACTCCAGTACCATCAGATGCTGGTTGAAGATACACACGGGCTCCTCCGTATTTTCCTTTTTGCTGGTGCGGAAGTGTTCCCTTATTAATAGGTATACGTACCAAATTCTTTTTGGCGTCTTCAACAGCTTTGGAAATGGCTTCAGCAACTTCTTTCGATTTTCCTAAACCTTGTCCAACAACTCCGTTTTCGTCACCTACAACAACAATTGCAGAAAAGCCAAAGGCTCGTCCTCCTTTTGTTACTTTGGTAACTCGTTGTACACCAACCAAACGATCCTTGAGATCTAGTCCACCTGGTTTCACAAATTCTACGTTTTTATAATCTTGATACATACTTAAAATTTTAGTCCTGCTTCTCTTGCACCGTCAGCTAGTGACTTTACACGTCCATGATATAAATATCCTCCACGGTCAAAACGAATGGAAGAGATACCAACAGCTAATGCTTTTTGGCCAATCAGCTTTCCAACTTCTTGCGCGAGTTCAATTTTTGTTCCACTATGCTTTTCAAGTTCCTTATCGCGAGATGAAGCAGCCGCTAGGGTTACTCCAGTTTCATCGTTAACGATTTGCGCATAAATTTCTTTATTACTTCTAAACACAGACATACGCGGCATGACAGCTGTACCAAGAACAGTGTCTCGGAAGCGCTTCTGAATGCGTTGTCTGCGTTGGGTTTTTGTCATTTTCATATCCCTAATGCTTATGCAGATTTACCTGCTTTTCTTCTAATTTCTTCTCCAACAAACTTCACACCTTTTCCTTTGTAAGGTTCTGGCTTACGGAAACCGCGAATTTTCGCTGCAATTGATCCGACCAATTGGTTGTCGTATGAACTGAGTTTGATGACGGGGTTTTTACCTTTTTCCGATATCGTCTCAACCTTAACTTCGCTTGGAATTTCGAACACAATATTGTGGGAAAAACCAAGTGCGAGATCAAGTTTTTGACCTTGGTTGCTGGCACGATACCCTACACCGACCAATTCTAATTCTTTAGTAAATCCAACAGAAACACCGGTAACCATATTGGCAACAAGCGCACGATACAAACCGTGCTTGGCTTTGTGAGGCTTACTATCCGAAGGGCGTGAAACCAACAATTGACCATCTTCATGCGCAATGGTAACATCGCTGTAATTTTGTGTCAATTCACCAAGTTTACCTTTAATGTTAATCACACCAGGTTGGATGTCAACTGTGACGCCTTCCGGAACTGTTATGGGATTATTACCAATTCTTGACATAATTCAAATTTTTATCAGTGAACGTAACAAATTACCTCACCACCCACGTTTTCTTTTTTTGCTTGCTTTCCTGTCATTACTCCATGAGACGTAGATACTATTGCAGTACCCAAACCATTTAGTACTCTGGGAATATCAACAGAAGAAGCATATTGACGCAAACCAGGTGTACTGATTCGCTGTAATTTTTTGATTACAGGTTCTTTAGTAAGACGGTCGTATTTTAAAGCAATTTTGATGCTTTTTTGGACGGTATCGTCTTCCACCTTATAACTAAGGATATAGCCTTGGTCAAATAAAATCTTTGTGATTTCTAGCTTCAGTTTTGAAGCAGGAATAGAAACCACGCGGTGACCGGCGCTGTTTGCGTTACGGACGCGCGTCAAATAATCTGCAATTGGATCTGTATTCATAATTGTTTTTGTTTACCAGCTCGCTTTTTTAACTCCCGGGATTAAACCTTTATTCGCCATTTCTCTAAACATAACACGAGAAAGACCAAATTGACGCATATATCCTTTCGGACGTCCCGTAAGCTTACAACGGTTGTGGACGCGTACAGGAGATGCATTTTTAGGTAATTTTTGCAGCGCTTCATAATCGCCAGCTGCTTTAAAGGCAGCACGCTTATCAGCATATTTAGCGGCTAGTTTTTCTCTTTTGACCTCACGGGCCTTCATTGATTCTTTTGCCATACTAATTTTTTTTAAAGGGCATGCCCAATTCGTTTAACAATGATTTAGCTTCTTTATCGGTATTAGCCGATGTTACAAAGTTAATATCCATACCTGCAATCTTGTGCACCTTATCGATGTCGATTTCAGGAAAGATAATTTGTTCTTGGATACCCAAGTTATAGTTGCCACGGCCATCAAAACCATCAGCTTTCACGCCTTGAAAGTCACGTACACGTGGAAGTGCTGCCGTAACCAAGCGATCAAAAAATTCGTACATTTTGTCTCCGCGTAGGGTAACTTTTGCACCAATGGGCATTCCCTTACGAAGTTTGAATGTGGCAACATCTTTCTTAGAAAGGGTTGATAATGCTTTTTGACCTGAAATCATGGTGAGTTCATCCACTGCATGATCTACGAGTTTTTTGTCAGCAACGGCTGCCCCAACACCACGGCTCAATACGATCTTTTCAAGTTTAGGAACTTGCATGATGTTGCTGTAACCGAACTCTTCGGTTAGACGTTTCGTAATACGGTCTTTATATTCCGATTTAAGTCTAGGTATATAACTCATGTTAAATAGCTTCATTGGTTTTACGAGATACACGTACTTTCTTTCCGTCTTCCATGCGATACCCGATTCGAGTGGTTTCCCCTTCTGCCGTTAATAAAGAGAGGTTGGAAATAGCAATCGGTGCTTCCTTTTCTATGATTCCCCCTTGTGGGTTTTGTGCATTGGGTTTGGTGTGACGTTTTACAACATTCACGCCCAAAACAATCGCTTTGTTTTTTTCGCGGATTAGCTCAACTATTTCGCCTTCCGTACCCTTGTGGTCTCCCGCAATGACACGAACTTTATCTCCGTTTTTAAATTTAATCTTAATCATAATTATAATACTTCAGGAGCTAATGAGATTATTTTCATAAACTGTCGATCACGTAGCTCACGAGCGACAGGGCCAAAAACACGCGTACCGCGCATTTCGCCTTGTGCATCTAGTAAGACACATGCGTTTTCGTCAAATCGGATATATGAACCATCTGGACGACGAATTTCTTTTTTTGTACGCACAACAACCGCAGTAGATACCTGTCCTTTTTTAACAGATCCATTGGGTGTTGCTTCCTTGACCGTAACGACTATTTTATCGCCAATAAAAGCGTAACGACGCTTTGTACCTCCCAACACACGGATGGTAAGTACTTCTTTGGCGCCAGTGTTGTCGGCTACTTTAAGTCTTGATTCTTGTTGTAACATTATTTAGCTCTTTCAATAATTTCAACCAAACGCCAGCACTTTGATGCACTCATGGGGCGTGTTTCCATAATTTTAACCGTATCTCCGATGTTGCAATCATTGGTTTCATCGTGAGCAACGTATTTCTTTGTCTTTAAAACAAATTTCCCATACATCGGGTGCTTCACCCGTTTTACTTCAGAAACAACAATAGACTTCTGCATTTTGTTGCTAGTTACAACGCCAATACGTTCTTTACGTAAATTTCTAGTTTCCATACTGTGCTTGCTCTAGAGTTCTTTTTGTGAGTTCTGTTTTGATTCGTGCAATGGTTCTACGCTGCTTACGCAAAGAAAGTGGATTCTCTAGCGGCGATAATACATGTGTAGCACGTGCACTTTCATAGATTTTTTGAAAAGCAGCTAGCTTTTCGTTTAGCTCCTCAACCGATGACTCATTAATTTCTGTTTGTTTCATAACTACTATTTATGCTTCGTAATCGCGAGCGATAATAAATTTTGTTTTAACTGGTAATTTTTGAGCTGCTAATCGCAATGCTTCTTTAGCAACCTCAATAGGCACACCCGAAATCTCAAACATGATTCGTCCAGGCTTGACAACAGCCACATAGTGATCTAATGCTCCTTTACCTTTACCCATACGAACTTCAAGAGGTTTTTTAGTGATGGGCTTATCTGGAAAAATCTTAATCCATAATTGTCCTTCACGCTTCATATAACGTGTAGCAGCAATACGTGCAGCCTCAATTTGGCGTGACGTGATAAACTTTGAATCAAGTGCCTTGATACCATACATGCCATTGGATAATACGTGTCCGCGTTGCGATAGGCCTTTCATACGGCCTTTCTGCATTTTACGGTGTTTTGTTCTTTTTGGTTGTAACATGACCTAAAGTTTATTTTCTACGCCGTGGACCACGTCCACCGCGCTTATCGTTTTTACCTTTGGCTGCATTCAAGCTCATTCCTACTAGAGGAGACAACTCGCGCTTGCCGTATACTTCACCTTTCATAATCCATACTTTGATGCCCAATCTACCGTAAGTTGTATGCGCTTCAACCAAAGCGTAGTCAATGTCTGCACGGAACGTAGACAAAGGAATACGACCGTCCTTGAAGCTTTCAGAACGTGCCATCTCAGCGCCGTTCAAACGACCCGAAATTTGCACTTTAATACCTTCTGCATTCATACGCATTGCCGCAGCAATTGCCATTTTGATGGCACGACGGTAAGAGATACGACTCTCTATCTGACGCGCAATACTTGCGCCTACCAGTTGGGCTTCCAACTCAGGACGCTTGATTTCAAAAATGTTCAATTGAACTTCTTTGCTTGTGATTTTTTTAAGCTCTTCTTTAAGCTTGTCAACTTCTTGTCCACCCTTACCAATGATGATACCCGGACGGGCGGTGGTAATGGTAATGGTAACCAGTTTAAGCGTACGCTCAATAATTACACGAGAAACGCTTGCTTTAGCAAGACGGGCGTGAACATAGCGTCGGATTTTATCATCCTCAGCTAGCTTATCTCCGTAGTCGTTTCCACCATACCAGTTAGATTCCCATCCACGTATGATGCCTAGTCTATTGCCAATTGGATTTGTCTTTTGTCCCATATTCGGTTTTAGCTTTGTGCGTTATCTTGTGCTCCCAACACCATGGTAACATGGTTGGAACGTTTTCTAATTCGGTGACCTCTTCCTTGTGGAGCTGGACGCAAACGCTTTAGCATTGCTCCGCTATCCACACGGATTTCTTTAATGTAAAGACCTGCTTTTTCAATGTCAGCGTCTTCATTTTTTGCTTGCCAGTTTGCAATCGCAGACAACAAGAGTTTTTCGAGTCTTTTGGCCGATTCCTTAGCACTAAAACGCAGCAAGGATAATGCTTTTTCTGCTTCGGTACCACGGATTAAATCTGCCATAAGACGCATTTTTCTTGGTGATGTAGGACAGTCGTTGAGTTTTGCAAAAGCAAGTTGCCTTCGATTTTCTTTCAATTGTGCTGCCATTTCCTTTTTACGAACTCCCATAGCTTATTTTTTTCCTTTGTTTTTAGCTCCTGCATGGCCTCGGAATGAACGAGTAGGTGAAAATTCACCAAGCTTATGCCCTACCATGTTTTCAGTAACATATACAGGAACAAATTGACGACCGTTGTGTACGGCAATGGTTTGTCCAACAAAATCGGGAACAATCATCGAGGCACGAGACCACGTTTTAATTACCGATTTTTTTCCTGAATCTACATTAACTTGAACTTTTTTCATCAAGCTGTAATGTACGTAAGGTCCTTTTTTTAGTGATCGAGCCATCGTTTATTTTTTTCTACGTTCAATTATATACTTATTCGACGCCTTGTTCTTTTGGCGCGTTCTGTATCCCTTTGCAGGGATGCCGTTACGTGAGCGTGGGTGACCTCCAGAGGCACGCCCTTCACCACCACCCATGGGGTGGTCGACCGGGTTCATCGCTACTGGACGTGTTCTTGGACGACGTCCTAGCCAACGGCTACGACCCGCCTTACCAGAAACAACCAATTGGTGATCTGAATTGGAAACCGTACCGATAGTAGCCAAACACGTGCTTAGTATCATACGTGTTTCACCAGATGGTAATTTGATGGTTGCAAACCTACCTTCACGCGCCATTAATTGTGCAAAAGCACCAGCACTACGGGCAATGGTTGCACCTTGACCGGGGCGAAGCTCGATACAAGAAATGATGGTACCTAAAGGAATGCTTTTCAAAGGCATGGCATTTCCGATTTCGGGTTGCGCCTTTTCAGCAGAAACCACCTGTTGACCAACTTTGAGACCGCTTTGCGCAATGATGTATCGCTTCTCGCCGTCCTCGAACTGAATCAAGGCAATAAATGCAGATCGGTTTGGATCATATTCTATGGATTTTACCGCTGCAGGTGCATCAAACCGATCGCGTTTAAAATCCATTATACGATAGCGTTTTTTGTGTCCACCTCCAATGTAGCGTGACGTCGTGCGTCCGCTGTTGTTTCGACCGCCTGAACGTTTTTTCGGAGCAAGCAAGCTTTTCTCCGGCTTATCAGTGGTGATGGTGTCGTTTCCATTTACCACTCTACCGCGCTGTCCAGGTGTTATAGGTTTTAGTTTTCTGACTGACATATCCTATTTTATAAATTACTATAAAAATCAATATTTTCCCCCGCTGCTACTTCAACAACTGCGCGTTTGGTAGCGTTGGTTTTCGAATGCTGAATACCTCTTTTGGTATACCGTGTGCGTCTTTCCGGACTGTAATTAAGCGTGCGCACTTTTTCGACAGTAACACCGTATGTTGACTCAACTGCTTTTTTGATTTCAACTTTGTTGGCTTTTGGATTAACCAAAAAAGTATAACGGTTTCTCAACTCACTCTCGCGAGTTGCCTTTTCAGTAATAACAGGTTTTAATAAAATACGCATCGTTTGTTATTTACTCAGGTTAGCTTCAATTGCAGCAACGGCACTTTCTGCAAGTACCAAATGCTGGGCATTCATTATTTTATATGTGTTTAACTCATCGTTTTTAAGCACCTCTATTTTGGCAAGGTTACGTCCAGACAAAAACACATTTTTATTGTTTTCACCCAATACCCAAAGTGATTTTTTGTCGGAAATACCAAGTGCAGTAAGTGCTGCTTGAAACGATTTTGTTTTCGGTTCATCAAACTGAAAGTCTTCAACAACTGTAATATTTTTTTGCTGTGCCTTAAGGCTGAAAGCAGATTTGCGAGCCAAACGCTTAACGTTTTTGTTCACTTTCTGTTTGTATGAGCGAACTCTGGGTCCGAATACACGTCCACCACCACGGAATAACGGGTTTTTGATGCTACCCGCACGAGCAGTACCAGTACCTTTTTGTTTCTTGATCTTGCGCGTACTACCCACTATCTCTGCACGTTCTTTGGCTTTGTGCGTTCCTTGGCGTTGGTGCGCCAGGTATTGTTTTACATCTAAATACAGAGCATGTTCGTTTGGTTCAACACCAAAAATAGCTTTGTCTAGGGCAACAGTGCGACCTGTTTCTTTTCCGTTAATATTAATTATAGCTACTTTCATTACTTACGAATTAAGATAAACGCATTCTTGTGGCCAGGGACACAACCTTTAACCACTAATAAATTTTTCTCAGTAACAACTTTAAGAACACGTAAGTTTTGTACGGTTACTTTTTCATTACCCATTTGGCCAGCCATGCGCATTCCTTTGAATACACGCGCTGGATATGAAGCTGCACCAATAGAGCCAGGAGCTCTTAAACGGTTGTGTTGTCCGTGTGTGGATTGACCAACACCAGCAAAACCGTGACGTTTTACAACCCCTTGAAATCCTTTTCCTTTAGAAGTTCCTGTGATATCAACAAATTCACCAGCAGTAAAGTGGTCAACTGTAATGGTATCACCAAGTTTGTGCTCCTCGTCGAAGCCTTGGAACTCAACAAGCTTACGCTTAGGCGAAGTGCTTGCTTTTTTAAAGTGTCCACTCGCGGCTTTAGTTACTTTACGTTCAGGCTTTTCATCAAAACCAAGTTGTAAAGCATCGTAGCCATCAACGTCTTTGGATCTCACTTGTGTAACAACACAAGGACCTGCTTCAATAACAGTACAGGGAAGATTCTTCCCATTCTCGTCAAAGATGCTCGTCATACCAATTTTTCTTCCTATTAAACCAGACATAATCTGAATATTTAATCCTAAAAGGGTGTTATACTTTAATTTCTACCTCAACGCCACTAGGTAACTCAAGTTTCATCAAGGCGTCAATAGTCTTTGATGAAGAGCTGTAAATATCCAATAAGCGCTTATAAGAGCTTAATTGGAATTGTTCACGCGATTTTTTGTTTACATGAGGGGAGCGCAAAACGGTAAAAAGTTTTTTGTGTGTTGGTAACGGAATAGGTCCTGTTACTACCGCACCCGTTGACTTTACTGTTTTGACGATCTTCTCAGCAGAGCGATCTACCAAGTTGTGGTCGTACGATTTAAGTTTTATTCTAATTTTCTGACTCATCGTTTATATTTTTAGCTCTGACCTGTTGCTGCCGCAATTACTTCAGATGAAATATTTTGTGGTGTTTGTTCGTAGTGTGAAAATTCCATGGTAGAAGTTGCACGTCCAGATGAAAGTGTACGTAACGAGGTTACGTAACCAAACATTTCGGAAAGAGGCACATTGGCCTTTACAACTTTAGACCCTGCGCGATCGTCCATGCTGTTTACCTGACCGCGACGACGGTTTAAGTCACCAACGATATCACCCATATTTTCTTCAGGAGTTAGAACCTCTAGTTTCATGATGGGCTCCATAATTACGGCACCAGCAGCTTTTGCAGCGGCTTTGTACCCAAGCTTGGCAGCCAATTCAAAAGATAACGAATCTGAATCCACGGGATGGAAAGATCCGTCTTTCAGCGTAATCTTGATTGCATCTACTTCAAATCCAGCCAATGGACCATTCGCCATGGCTTGCTTGAAACCTTTCTCAACAGATGGAATATATTCTTTAGGAACATTACCGCCCTTAATTTGATTGACAAAGTCAAGACCTGATTTACCTTCTTCGGCTGGCTCAAGTGTAAATACGATATCGGCAAACTTACCACGTCCACCCGACTGCTTCTTATATACCTCACGGTGATCTGTAGCTGCTGTAATGGCTTCTTTGTATTCAACTTGTGGTTGCCCTTGGTTTACATCAACCTTAAACTCACGTCTTAAACGGTCGACAATAATATCAAGGTGAAGCTCACCCATTCCAGAGATAATGGTTTGGCCAGAAGCCTCGTCAGTTTTAACTTGGAAAGTAGGATCTTCTTCCGCTAGTTTGGCCAATGACATACCTAGTTTGTCTACATCTGCTTTAGTTTTAGGCTCTACCGCGATACCGATTACGGGGTCGGGAAAGTCCATGCTTTCCAGAACAATAGGTGATTTTTCAGCAGAAAGTGTATCACCTGTTTTGATGTCTTTAAATCCAACAGCGGCACCAATATCTCCCGCCTCAATGTGGTCGATAGAGTTTTGCTTGTTGGCGTGCATCTGATAGATACGCGAAATACGCTCTTTGTTACCAGAGCGATTGTTCAATACATAAGAACCTGCATCCAAACGTCCAGAATAAGCACGGAAAAAAGCCAAACGACCTACAAAAGGATCGGTAGCAATTTTAAAAGCTAAGGCCGAAAACGGATCGTTTACAGATGGCTTACGTGAGATTTGCTGTCCGTTATCAGGATTAGTACCAATAATTGCTTCTTTGTCTTCTGGTGAAGGCAAGTAGCGACAAACGGCATCTAACAAGAATTGAACCCCTTTATTTTTAAAGGCAGAACCACAAATCATGGGAATGATACTCATGTCTTGTGTTGCTGCACGAAGGGCGTTGTGCACTTCGTCTTCAGAAATACTATCAGGATCTTCAAAATATTTTTCCAAAAGGTTATCGTCATATTCTGCAACAGCTTCAATAAGCTCACCACGGAATCTCTGAGCGCCTTCCTTTATGTCTTCAGGGATGTCAACAACATCGAAAGTTGCGCCCATATTTTCCTCATGCCAAATAATCGCACGGTTCTTAACTAGGTCAACACATCCTCTAAAGTTATCTTCATCGCCGATAGGCAATACAATAGGTACTGCATTTGAATTTAACATCTCACGAACCTGATTACAAACATTCAAGAAGTTTGACCCTTGACGGTCCATTTTGTTCACAAAGCCCATACGTGGCACTTTGTAGTTGTCAGCCAAACGCCAGTTTGTTTCCGATTGTGGTTCAACACCATCAACAGCAGAAAACAAGAACACCAACCCATCTAGAACACGTAATGAACGGTTTACTTCAACAGTAAAGTCAACATGGCCTGGAGTGTCAATAATATTCAAGTGATACGGTTTTGCTCCGTCAAGCGGCTTGCCTTGATCTGTTGGGAATGTCCACTCACATGTGGTCGCTGCAGAAGTAATAGTAATACCACGCTCTTGCTCTTGTTGCATCCAGTCCATTGTGGCGGCACCATCATGTACCTCTCCAATTTTGTGGCTTACACCCGTGTAATATAAAATACGCTCGGTAGTAGTAGTTTTTCCCGCATCAATATGCGCTGCAATCCCAATGTTACGTGTATATTTTAAATCTCGTGCCATAATTGAATATGCTACTGTTTGTTAAAATCTAAAGTGAGAAAATGCTTTGTTCGCTTCTGCCATCTTGTGGGTATCTGTACGTTTTTTAACGGCAGCACCTTCTTCTTTTTCAGCAGCCAGTATTTCGGCAGCTAACTTTTGTGCCATAGATTTTTCATTGCGTTTACGTGCAAAGCTAATCAACCACTTCATGGCCATTGAAATTTTTCTATCTGGACGTATCTGCATTGGAATTTGAAAGGTAGCACCTCCTACACGACGACTACGAACCTCAACGTGGGGCATCACATTAGATAATGCATCCTTCCAACATTGTAGTGCATCTTTTTCTTCGTCTTGTTTTTTTGAACCTACGATGTCAATCGCATCGTAAAATATCTTGAATGCTACAGATTTTTTTCCATTCCACATCAGGTTGTTAACAAAACGCGTGACCAGTTGGTCATTAAATCGCGGGTCGGGAAGTAGCGGGCGTTTTTTCGCCTTTCTTTTTCTCATATTCTGGATTTGAGTGGTTCAAGCAAGCTTGAACGTCATGTTTTCCTTTCGGGTCTAAACTATTTTTTTGGTCGTTTAGCACCATATTTAGAACGACGCTGTAAGCGGCCTTCTACACCAGCGGTGTCAAGTGCTCCACGAACAATGTGGTAGCGAACACCAGGTAAATCTTTTACACGACCTCCGCGTACAAGCACAATCGAGTGCTCTTGCAGGTTGTGTCCCTCCCCAGGAATGTAGGCATTTACCTCATTTCCATTGGTTAGGCGCACCCTTGCCACTTTCCGCATAGCAGAATTAGGCTTTTTAGGCGTGGTGGTATACACACGGGTACACACACCTCTTCGCTGTGGACATGAATCCAAAGCTGCGGATTTACTCTTCTTTGTAAGATCCTTGCGACCTTTCCGAACTAGTTGCGATATGGTTGGCATACGTTATACTTACTTTGATCCTTTATTTAAAGGGCTGCAAATGTAGTATAATTTTCGTCTCTTTCAAATAAATTTTTAGCTGTTTTTGTTTCTTCTTTAAACTTCCGTACATAAGAAGGGATAATTATCCCGCAAAATCAGAATGTTGAAAGGATTTACTAAAATTCAATTTACTGTATGTAATTTTGCGCCTGCCGGGATGAAAAACGAAAACAACTTTTACGACTTATTCGCACAGCTAAACGGAGCCGACCGCCCTTTTGTGCTCTATCGCTTGCCCAAGACCAAGACGCTTTTTTGTGTCCAACAAGAGAATGACCGTTACCATGTAAGTACATCACTCAAAGAAGAGGGCTTTGTGTTTGCACCCTTTACCCGCACAAATCAATTTAATTACATACCAAACCATAACGTCGCAAAGTTTGATATTCCTGAACCAAAAGCCAGAACTAACACGCCAACGGCAATCGAAATAAAGGAACAAAAAACATATTATAATGACTTGGTCGCGAATGCCATTACAGCCATTGGAAAAGGAGCCATTCAAAAAGTGGTGGTGTCACGACTTCACAAGCAAGCATTCAAACATAACATAGCGGAGTCTTTTGTCCGCATTCTAAATACCTACCCGAATGCCATGGTATATTATTGGTCGCACCCACAAACAGGCACTTGGATGGGCGCCACTCCCGAAACACTATTAAACCTAAAAGGTGGTAAATGTAAAACCATGGCGCTAGCAGGAACATTGGCCTATGAGGATAATAAGCACCCGAAATGGTCTTCCAAAGAAGTTAAAGAACAGCAAATGGTCACCGATTTTATCAAGAAGCAACTTGATGTCTTGTACCCAAACGAAGCTATCAAGCCCTCCAAAGTTTATACTAAAAGAGCTGGAAATCTGTTACACCGCTGCGCTGATTTTGAATTTAACATCAACGAAGTGACCTTGGTAGATCTTGTGCAATCACTACACCCTACGCCTGCTGTTTCAGGTGTGCCTGTTTCCAAAAGCTTGGAATTCATAAAGGGGTATGAGACACATGAGCGAAAATACTACGCTGGCTTTCTAGGCCCAATAAATAAAGAAGCTGCAAATATATACGTCAATTTGCGCTGCGCATTTGTAGAAAAATCACAACTTACCCTATATGTAGGTGGTGGCATAACGTCCGAAAGCAATATTGTAGCGGAGTGGGAAGAAAGCCAACGCAAGGCCGAAACACTGCTCAACGTCATATAATGTAGAACGGTTAGTACACTCAGATTCGGTTTTGTACTTTTGCAGGGCTATGAATTCCAATTCCCGATCACAGCATTTACGCTATACAGAAATTCCACTGCCACAAACAGTGGTGTTTTATTGTAAGGAATACGGTATAGACCACATTGTCATTTCTGCAGGTTCACGCAACGCACCATTGACAAACGGTTTTGCTGAAAATCCGTTTTTTAAAACCTATAGTATTGTTGACGAGCGCGCTGCTGCATTTTTTGCATTGGGCATGGCGCAACAACTCGACCGCCCTGTGGCAATTGTATGTACATCTGGATCGGCGCTGTTGAACTACTACCCTGCCGTGGCAGAGTCCTATTACAGTGGCATACCACTTGTTATACTATCGGCAGATCGTATGCCGCACCGCATTGGAATTGGCGATGGACAGACTATAGAACAGCGAGGTGTTTTTGGACCGCACTTGTTAAGCTCCGCTGATTTACTGCCTGATGTTTCCCATGCTACCGAAACCCTACTCAAAAGTAATAAGCAGCCTTTTTTTACCAAAAAACCCAGCCAAAAAGAAGTGGCTAGCCTGCAAGAAAAGCATCAAGCAAACAACGTTACAGAGTTGCAACGCGTGTTTGCATTGGCAAATCAGAGCAAGGGGCCGGTGCATTTAAACATACCCATGGAAGAACCCTTGTACGGGATGACCACTACACCCTTAGCCCTCCCCAAACTTAAAGCATATACAAGCACAAATAAAAAGGCAGACATCTCAACCCTGCAAACGCTTTGGAGCAAGGCAAAAAGAAAAATGATTTTGGTGGGCGTATCAAAACCTGATGCTCAACTAGCTTCTGTGCTTTCCAGATTATTGGAAGACCCATCCGTTGTAGTGCTGACTGAAAAGACCTCTAACTTTTCTCACGCAAAAGCCATTGGCGCTATTGACTGCCTTATAGCCCCCCTCGAGCTGGAGCCCAAAAACCAAGCTGACCTGCAACCCGACATACTGATTACTACTGGTGGTATGGTAGTGTCGAAAAAAATTAAATTTTTCCTACGTGAATACAAGGCAAAACACCACTTTCACTTAGGCAACACCGCAGCAAATGATACCTTCTTTTATTTAACCGAACACATTTATGCGTCGGCTGCAACTGTTTTGAGCAGCCTTGCTATTGGAGGAGATAGCAACTACCAATCAATTGTTTTGTCACACTACAACAGCTACCTACAAACATCGGTTGGTTATTTAAAAAAGATTCCCTTTTCAGATTTACATGTTTTTGACATGATCACTGCTGCCTTACCCGAAAATACTCATCTACAAATTGCTAACAGTTCACCGGTTCGCTACATTCAATTGTTTGACTTACCAAGAGGTACAGAAGTGTTCTGCAACAGAGGAACCGCAGGCATAGATGGCAGTACAGCAACGGCTATGGGAGCCGCCCAAATCAACCCCAAACAAACAATATTAATTACTGGGGATTTAAGCTTTTTTTATGACGTCAATGGCTTGTGGAATAATTACATCCCAAAAGATACGCGTATAATTGTAATCAACAATCAAGGAGGTGGAATTTTTAGAATTCTTCCTGGCGAAAAAGACACGCCCAAACACGACACCTATTTTGAAACCATCCACAACCGCAGCGCCCGAAACGTAGCCAAAAGCT
Organism: Flavobacteriaceae bacterium UBA1115; assembly: GCA_002313325.1. Classification (GTDB taxonomy): domain Bacteria; phylum Bacteroidota; class Bacteroidia; order Flavobacteriales; family Flavobacteriaceae; genus UBA7446. The sequence continues at coordinate 10,578 of DCBE01000003.1, read as the reverse complement.
TTGGACTAGGCTACAAGCGTGTTCGGACCAAATGGGGATTAAAGAAAGTATTAAAATCATTTTTTAAAGCCAGTACAAAAGCGAAAATTTTAGAAATTTGCACACCCAGAACAATAAACAATGTGGTACTTTTAGATTACTTTAAGGCCATGGTTGAAAACGAATTAAATTAACAATTATGAGAACATGGGAAACCATCAGGAGTTATAGCGACATCCGTTTCGAGTTTTACGAGGGAATAGCAAAAATCACCATTGACAGAGAAAGCGTTTACAACGCGTTTAGACCAGAGACCAACAACCAAATGTTGGAAGCTATGGATATATGCCGAGAACGTGAAGACATTGATGTTGTGGTGTTTACTGGGGCTGGAGAAAAGGCATTTTGCAGTGGCGGTGATCAGAACGTGAAGGGTGTTGGTGGATATGTAGGCGAAGATGGTGTTCCACGTTTGAATGTCTTGGACTTACATAAAAAAATTCGCGAGATTCCCAAGCCCGTTATTGCCATGGTAAATGGCTATGCGATTGGGGGCGGTCATGTGCTGCATGTGGTTTGTGATTTAACCATTGCAAGTGAAAATGCCATTTTTGGGCAAACGGGCCCCAAGGTAGGTAGCTTTGATGGCGGCTTTGGATCATCGTATTTGGCGCGCCACGTAGGCCAGAAAAAGGCACGTGAAATTTGGTTTTTATGCCAACAATACTCCGCGCAAGAAGCACTAGACATGGGTATGATAAACAAGGTGGTTCCATTAGATAAATTGGAAGAAACCGTAGTGGATTGGTGCAAAATCATGCAGCAGCGGAGCCCTCTAGCATTGCGTATGATTAAACGCTGTATGAATGCTGAGTTAGACGGGCAGCATGGCCTGATGCAACTTGCAGGTGATGCGACGCTTATGTACTACTTGATGGATGAAGCACAAGAGGGTAAAAACGCCTTTTTAGAAAAGCGCATGCCTAACTTTAAACAATATCCTAAGTTCCCATAGTGTCAAAAAAATCCTTGTTTATGGTTTGGGTAGCTGCAGCACGACTGCGCACTTTGCCCTTGTCGGTAGCGGGGATTGTTGTGGGCAATGCATTAGCCATCGGAAACTATGCGTTTTGCCCTTACGTTTTTGGGGGTACGCTGCTTACAGCTGTTGTGTTTCAAATACTGTCTAATTTTGCTAATGATTACGGCGACGGACTAAAAGGAACCGATAACCACGAACGCATAGGACCCAAACGAGTTTTGCAACAGAACTTATTGTCGGCAAAAACCCTTTTTAGGGGCATCATGAGTACTGCAGTTATTGGATTTCTACTAGCAGCAGGCACCATTGCCAGTGCTTTTGATGTGGGCGAGCTAAAAAGTGTATTAGCGTTTTTAGCATTGGCCGTGGTTGCTATCCTAGCTGCTTATAAATACACGGCTGGCAAAGCGGCCTATGGCTATCACGCCTTGGGTGACGTAGTTGTATTTGCTTTTTTTGGGCTGTTGGCTGTTGGTGGGTCGTATTACCTTCAAACCAAACAATTAGACAATACCATGTGGTGGTTCGCAATTGCCATTGGTGGGTTGAGCACTGGGGTTTTGAACCTTAACAATATGCGAGATATGCAAAACGACAGCGTAGTAGGAAAAAAAACCGTGGCCGCACTTTTAGGGCTTCAAAAAGCAAAAATCTATCACAGCATATTGATACTGGGCAGTATCACAGCATTGACCGTTGGGCTGTTGCAGAATTGTAAGGGATGGATGGGATATATTCCCATACTAGTAGTTATTCCTTTGGTGGCCCAATTGGCATCAACACTACAAGTAAAAGCACACGAAAACTTTGATGCACTGCTTAAGCCGTTAGCGCTAACAACATTTTGTAGCAGTATTTTAGTGTTTTTAACGCAACTTTTATTGGCATGAACGTAAGCTACCGAAAATATGTTCTTGACTTCAAGCAGCCGAGCTGGACTTCGCGGGGGGTGTTGAGGCAAAAAGAGACGTTCTTTATTGAGATTCGCAACGGAGCACAATACGGCATTGGCGAATGTGGTTTGTTTCGTGGGCTTAGCTATGACGATGTGCCCCATTTTGAGGAACAGCTCGCAAAGGTTTGCGCTGCTTTAGAAAGTGGTGTGGATGCTAGGACACTTTATGTCGATTTTCCTGCCATAAGGATGGGTGTGGAAATGGCTTTAACGTCTTTTGCCGCTGATGCGCCTTTTAATTTATATGACACGCCTTTTAGCATTGTAGAACAACCCATTTCTATAAACGGACTGGTATGGATGGGAAGCATTAATTTTATGCGTCAGCAGGTTTTTGACAAAATTAAAGATGGGTACGACTGCATCAAACTCAAAATTGGAGCATTGGACTTTGATTTAGAATGCCGGTTGTTGGCTGAAATACGAGCGCGCTATTCGCCAGAAGAGGTTACCTTAAGAGTGGATGCCAACGGGGCTTTTAGCCCTAAAGAAGCATTACAAAAACTAGAGCGGCTTTCCGAATTTGATATACACAGCATAGAGCAGCCCATAGCTGCCGGTCAGTTTGAGGCCATGAGAAAGCTATGTGCGCAAAACCCCATACCTGTTGCCCTTGACGAGGAGCTCATAGGCGTATTGGATTCAGCGGACAAATCCGCATTACTGGATGAAATTGAGCCGCAATACATTATTTTAAAACCAAGCCTCTTGGGAGGCTTTAAGGCTGCTGAAGCATGGATAGCATTGGCCGAAGCCCGTAATATTGGTTGGTGGGTTACCAGTGCACTTGAAAGCAACATAGGCCTAAACGCCATTGCCCAATGGACTGCAACACAAAACACTTCCATGCCACAAGGATTGGGAACCGGAGGATTGTTTACCAATAATATCGATAGCCCTCTGGTGGCGGAAAAGGGTATGCTTAGATACAACAATGCCATGAGATGGGATACAAAATACATACGTTAATGTTGGTTCATGCTTCATTTCGACTCAATGGAAGGGCGTTTAAGCGCAATGCCTTGGATTTGGCTGCACAGCAATGGGCCGACAGTGCAGATGAAGACCAGCAAGCGTTGGGGTATTTTCTAATTAATTGGCTAAGCGAGTATGAATATATTGCCTTGCACACTTCAGGCTCTACGGGAAAACCAAAAGAAATTCACATGCCAAAAACGGCCATGTATACCTCCGCGGTTAGAACGGCTACCTTTTTTAACTTATCGGCTGGCGATTCAGCACTGCTGTGCTTGCCGATACGGTATATTGCGGGTAAAATGATGTTGGTGCGAGCCTTGGTATTGGGGTTAAACTTGGACATCAAACCACCAAAAACTAAACTACACATTGAAAAAAACTACTCTTTTACAGCTTTAATTCCCTCACAGGCAAATGCCTTGTTTGATTCATTAGGAAAATTTAAAACCGTATTAATTGGTGGAGCGCCCATACCTTCTGAACTTCGCAAGCGTATTGGAAAAACATATAGTCATTGTGTTGAGACATATGGTATGACAGAAACGTTAACGCATGTGGCAGCGAGAACTATACTAGATGCTGATAAACCTTTCAAGGCGATGCCAGGAATTGGTTTTTCGACAGATGAAAATGGTTGTTTGGTTATTGAAGCGCCGTATTTACCACTCTCTCCTGTTGTTACACAAGATTTAGTTAGTCTTGAGGGCAATGGTAATTTTAAGCTCTTGGGCAGAAGAGATTGGGTAATCAATTCTGGAGGAATTAAAATTTTTCCAGAAACGTTAGAAGTAATCTTGGCGCCCTACATGAAATTTCCTTTCTTTTTTACAGCAATGCCGGATGCGGAGTTGGGTGAAAAACTGGTGTTACTGGCAGAAGCCCCCGCTTCAAAAAAAGGAACAATTATGACAATTGCCCGGCAACATTTGGGTAAAAATAAATACCATATTCCAAAAGCAGTCGTTTGCATTACCAATTTTAAGTTTACTTCAACAGGGAAGCTAGACAGAATAGCTAGCCAAAAAGTTGCCATGGGTACGTGATTGCTCATTAAACTTTCTAGTCTTACACTGTCTAATAAAATTACAAGCCCGTACCTTGGCGTAATTTTTGCTAAATTAGGTTTATGAAAAACAAAAAAATTTTGCTGATAACTATGTTCGTAGTGTTGTCTTGTGTTACATCCACAACAGTAAATAACAAAACGATAGATCAAGATGAAATTGCCCTACAAAAGCAGGCGCTAAAAAAACGTATTCAAAAAAGAATTTTAGGACAAAACCGTATTATCGATAGTCTCATTAAAGCTAAAGACCCACGGCTTAAAAAGGACAAAGAGGGAAATTACATCAGACCAAATAGAGTTACTCCTAGCGGTAAGCCACTATACTTTATCGCTTACCACGGTCGTTCACACAGAAAAGCTATCAAGGCAAATATTTTAGAACCAGATGGAAGTTTAGGCTATAACCTGGACGGAAATGGCATTAAAATGGGGATTTGGGATGGCGGTCATATTTTTGCAGCACATGACGAGTTTACTGGTGGTCCTAACTATCTTGGCCCAAGTGTTGATATAGAAATTTCAGACTCAGCAACGGCAGATATTTGGAGTAGTCATCCAACTTCAGTGGCTTCAGTAGTGGTGGCAAAAGGACTATTTCATCGAGACAGCTACGAAATGACCGGAATTGCGCCTGGACTAGACAAAATATTTAGTTACAATTGGGAAAATGACGTATTTGAAATTTTTGAGCAATTACAACTAAACGCAAATTCAGATTTTATTATATCGAACCACTCCTATGGTTATCCGCTAACAGATGAAAATAATGTTCCCATTCCAAGTGAATATATTGGTGATTACAGCGACTGGAGTGCTTTATTAGATGAAATAGCTTACACGTACCCTACTTATCTACACGTTTTGGCTGCTGGTAACGATGGGCGCAAGTCATACCCCGACCAGCAAGTGTCTGGCTTAGACCAATTAACAGGATCTACCTCAGCTAAAAATGTATTGACCGTTGGTAGTTTTTCAATGGATGACAACGGATCAAACAAAGGGATAACTGATTTTAGCAGTGCAGGGCCCACAAACGATTTTCGTATTAAACCAGAAGTTTGCGGGCCTGGTGAAAATCTAGGTGTAGCTTCTTGGTCAGTGAATAATCCTTCAGCAACAAATTTATACCAATCAAATAGTGGCACTTCGTTTGCGTCACCAGCAGCTGCAGGTGGTGTGGCATTGCTACAGCAGCTACACAAAAGAATTTTTAATGAATATATGGATGGTGCAGCCGTAAAAGCATTGCTTTGTCACACTGCAGATGATATCACAGAGTGGAATGGTCAAGACATAACAGGACCAGATGTAAAAACGGGCTACGGCGCTATAAATTTAGAAAAAGCGGCAATGCTTATTCAGAAAGATGAGAAGGAAAATTTAACCATCCACAACTTTGAACTAGATCAAGGGGATACAGAAACCATATATTTTCAAACAACGTCTGTTGGGGAGTTATTGACAACAACAGTTAGTTGGTATGATCCGCCATCAGCTTTTTACGCTACCAAGACCCTGATAAACGATCTAGATTTACGTGTAACACAAGAAAATACAACTTATTTGCCATGGAAACTTCCTACTGACGTGATACAGCCGTCAGCTGTTTTGGGAGACAATGACAGAGACAACATAGAAAAAATAGTTGTATTGGATGAAATAGGTGGGCACTATAAAATTACAATATCGCATAAAGGCATTTTACAGCGGATAAACGAAGATGGCGAATTTGAAAATACCACACAAAAAGGGACTCTAATAGCTTCAGGACCTGGTTTTTTCACAAAATCTGAACAAGAACTAAATCAATTTGCAAATGTAAATAGCTTCTTGGTAACGCCTATTCCAGCGAAAGAATCCATTACAATTAGTGCTTTAGACAACTCAATGCCATTTAAAACGTTAATTATTTTTGATTTAAGTGGTAGAAAAATTGCCATAAAAACAAGAAGTAGTTTTTCATTGAAGAGTGCCGTTTTTGATGTTTTTAATATTCAAAGTGGTGTGTATGTTTTAGGTATAGAAACGATTTCAAAAACATTATTCAAAAAAATAATGATTAAATAATTTTAAATTTTAATTAACGTTAATTAAAAAATTATTTATTAAAATTATTGAATATATAAATAACTATTGCATATTTTAAGATTAATTCAATTAATAGATATAAATCATATTTTTTTTAATTTCTTTTCAATTCATGATTTGCATATTTAACATTTAATTAACATATTTGAAGTCGCTAATAACAATTTACATATGAAAAATTTATTTATTAAGACATTAACATTCGCATTAATAGCGGTGTTTCAAGTTGCTTTAGCTCAACAAGTTGTTACGGGAACAGTGAACGACCAAGATGGTGCGCCACTTCCTGGTGCAACAGTTGTTATCAAAGGAACTTCCACAGCTACTTCTGCTGACTTTGATGGTAATTTTACTATCGCCGCAAAAGATGGTGACATTTTGGTTGTAAGTTATGTAGGTTACGCTGCTTTAGAAATTTCAGTCAACGGATCTGTCGCAAATGCCACTCTTACCAACTCAAACGAGCTGGACGAAGTTGTTGTGACTGGTTATAATGAAACCACCAAAGCCAAATCTACAAATTCAACTGTCAGAATAAATGCTGAAACTATCACAAACAGACCAAACGCGAGTCTAATACAAACACTTACTGGGCAAGTTGCTGGTTTAGATATTTCAACAAACTCTGGTGCTCCTGGTGCTAACTCCTTGATTGAACTTCGAGGAACTAATTCAATCAATGGAAATACTGAACCATTGATTCTTCTTGATGGTACACCTATAGACGAAGACGATTTCAGGGCCCTAAACCCCAATGAAATTGAGTCTCTTGACGTATTAAAAGATGCAGGTGCAACTGCAATATATGGTAACAGGGGGGCAAATGGTGTCATTTTAATCAAAACTAAAAGAGGAAGCTTTAATCAGCCTTTGAAAGTTGCGGTTACTTCAATTTACCAGCTTTCAAGCGTACAGGAGAATGATTTCGATATGATGAGCGCTTCTGAGATACTAACATTAGAAAAACAATTAAGTAGAGGTCTTGGAGCCTCATTAACTGATGATGAAATCGCAGCTTATGGCGATGGATACAATTGGGCAGATCATTTTTGGAGAGAGGGCAGGACTTCATCTCATAATGTAACAGTTACAAGCGGTGGTGATAAATCAAGTCAGTTAACTTCTTTTGGCTACTTTGAACAAGAAGGTATAACAATTACTACTTCGCTTCAAAGATTCAACTTAAGAAACAATTTCAACACACGATCTGATAATGGAAAGTTCAAACTCGCTTCTAGTTTATCTTTGAACTTTGCTAAGTCTGGCAACAGAGCTTCTGAGGGTACTGGTTCGATAAACAGAAATATCCAATTTGGGCCACAGTATTCTTTACCTTATGTTTATCCATCTGACATGGGTGATGACCCCTCTGCCTTTGGAAGTGCAAAAGGGTTAAGTGTATTTCAAATAACCCCTCTGATTTTGATGGATTTAGCTGAAAAAACAGTTAGAGAAGATGATGAAATCAAAGTTATATATAACTTGGATACATCATATGACTTAACAGACAATATCACTTTTAGATCTGTTACTGGTTTGGACTATGCATCTACAAACAACTTATATGTACAGCCCTCTGACCAATGGAGTTCTGTTTATTTTGAGGGAACTGATGATGCTGGATTGGCTGGTTACCAAGATCTAGACCACACTAATATATTTTCTATTAACCAAACAACTTCTCTAACTTGGGATACTACATTTGATAAACATAGCATTACTTTTGCTGCCTTTACGGAATACTTCAAAGCACATTATCAAACATTTGGCTACAGATCAAACGGTCTTAACCCTAAGACTTATTACCCAGGTGACGGCTCTTCATACGTAGATGATAACTCTTCAAACGACGTTTTTGCTGACTCTACAAATGCTAACTTACTCAATGCAGGTCTATTCTCATATTTTGGGTCTTTGAGCTATGATTTTGATGGAAAATATGGGTTTACTGCAACTGCTCGTAGAGATGCTTCTTACAGGTTTTCCCAATCCAATAGATGGGGAACATTTGGATCAGTTGGATTTAGATGGAATATTAGTGACGAGGATTTTATGAGTGATATAACTGCTGTTGATTTCCTTAAACTTCGTGCTTCTTATGGTACAAATGGAAACCAACGTATTAATGGTGGGAGCTACTTTACTGCTGCTGACCTATACGAAAGTTTATATGCTACAGGTACTGGATACCAAGGGCAAGTTTCAACTTTTGTAAGCCAAATACCTAATAACACCTTAAAGTGGGAAACCGTTGAACAATTTAATATTGGTGCTGAATTTTCTCTTTGGGACAATTTCGTCAATGGAGAAATAGATGTCTATTTTAAAAATACAGATGACTTATACCAAAGTAAGCCGGTTTCTGCGATAAATGCTATTACTTCACTGTCAGCGAATGTTGGAGGAGTTGAAAATAATGGAGTTGATTTATTACTTAATTTTAATCTAATAAAGCCTGAAGGCGATGATTTCGGGTTAAGTTTTACTTTCAATGGTAACTACAACGACAACAATTTATATGACATTCCTGCAGATACGGGCTATATAATAGGTATTGGTAGAAATGGAGGCCCTATCGGAGAGTTATATACTATCAGATATGCCGGGGTTAATCCTGCAAATGGAAATTTACTATTTTACACAAAAGATAATCAATTAACAGAAAGTCCTAACGCCGATACTGACAGGGTTTGGACAAACACCACAAGTGTTCCTGATTATTTTGGTGGGTTTGGTACTAAAGCCACATACAAAGGCTTCACGTTTCTGACGCAATTTAACTATGCAACTGGTGTTGATAGATTTGACAACAACATGTCTCGTTTTCAATCATATTCAAGTGTTGGGAGATTTAATATGTCAAGAGACGTATTACGAGCTTGGACACCTGATAATAGAATAACAGATATGCCTGCTTATGCGGCGTCAAACAGAACTGCTTATTCTAGTAACAGGTTCCAGCGTAATGGAGATTATTTAACACTCCGTTTTGCAACCATTTCTTATGATTTTAAAGAAAGTCTTCTACAAGGAACTGGTATTAAGAGTCTAAACATGTTTGTTAATGGAGAAAATCTTGTAACATTTTCTGAATGGAGAGGATTTGATGTAGTTGCTCGATCAAGTTCATCATTAATCTATCCTAATCCAAGAACTATATCCGTTGGAATAAACGCAACCTTTTAATTGAAATAAAATGAAAAATAATTTTAAACTATTTATAATATTGTTTCTAACAACTTTTTTTGGTTGTAAAGATGCAATTGATATTGACCAACCTGGTAGACTAACTGATGTTAGAGCTTTTGAATCAATTGATGATTTAAAAACTGGTATATATTGGTTATATGACAACCTGGATACAACACCTGACATTGCATTGAGTGCTTTATACACTGACGAAATTGGAATCGGTGTAGATAGCGGAAATCAAGGCCTTAGTGCATACGATTACATACTCACACCGTCGAGTACTGCCTCCAGTGCTTTCTGGACAGGTTTATATGATACTGTAAATTTTGCTAATAGAGTTCTTGAGGCTGCTGCTGTCTATACACCGACATCTAGTGAGCAAGATCAATATAACGCTATTATAGCACATGCTACAGCAATTAGAGCTTACGGGCATCTTAAACTCCTTGCATATTATACACCAGCAACGGATTATGCCGATGATTCTGCATTAGCAATACCCTTAGTTATGGAAGTTCCCTCAATTGATGCGCAACCACTCCGTGACACAGTAGGTGATGTATTTAATGCAATATTATCAGACCTCAATGCTGCTCAAGCAGATATAGACACTGATTTAGGATTAATAGGTGATGCAAATTCTTACAAAACTGCTGATGCAATTACTGGTGTGAAAGCAATTATTGCAGCAATGCGAGAAAATTATAGTGAGGCATTAACATTGTCTGAAACACTTGTAAACAAATATCCATTGGCAACTACTACTGAATATCCACAAATTTTTACGGATGAGAGTGACGTAGAAGTAATTTTTAAATTAGAGCGCACTCGTGGTGATTCATTTGATGGACAGGGGTCTATTGGATCAGTTGCGGCTGGTGGATGGGCTGGTGCCATATTTTGTTTTAGTGGCGCAGCAAGTGACCCATACTTCGAAATAGGTAGGTCACTATACAACGTTCTTGACGACAACGATATTCGCAAAAGCGTAATTGTTCACCCAAGCTCTGTTGTTGATGCTGGCTATGCTTCACTACCTGCCGGGGAATTCAAAGAGAAAGACATCCTATATGTTGGCAAATATAAAGGTTCAGAGGGTCAAGAATTAATGAATGATCTGAAAGTTCTTCGTGTCTCTGAAATGTATTTGATTCACGCAGAGGCTCAAGCTGCACTTGGAGATTTGGCTGGTTCTGCTGCAACGTTAACTGCACTAAGAGATGCACGTTTTGGCGCTGCAACAACTGCACCAACATTTGCTACTGCTACAGAAGCCTA
>DCBE01000033.1:11847-12024 GCA_002313325.1 Flavobacteriaceae bacterium UBA1115 | reverse complement strand
AAATAGACAAAGACATGATACGTCTTTTGGCGCCGCGTTCAATTTTGGTTAGCGTACCACTAACTGGGGAAACAAATTTTATTTCAGGGTTGGCTTTTGAATAAAAAATAGGCTGTCCTTGCAACATGACTTCACCCTCTCTCAAGAGCATCCTTGGCACAACACCATGAAAGTCAT
>DCBE01000033.1:0-11571 GCA_002313325.1 Flavobacteriaceae bacterium UBA1115 | reverse complement strand
GGGTTATGTCAGCGGACATGGGTGGTTGTTTTTGCTTTGCAAATGTAATATTTGGCACAACACCATGAAAGTCATGAGGGTAAATTACAAAGTTGTCAGCAGAATCAGCGGATGAAATGTTAAGATCGGCTGTTCCGCTTATGGGAATTGTCAGGCCTTTACGCAGGGTTATGTCAGCGGACATGGGTGATGTTTTACTCTGCAAATGTAATATAAGGTACTTAAAAAATGAAGTCTTACAACCTATAATTACACAAATTTATTAACCGTAAAATAGTTTGTTTAACTTTGGCCTATTAGTAATAAAAACAGCGCGCTAACTTCTTATCTATAAAAAGGCCAAAAAAACCTTTAAGCACCAAAACAATGATTAAACAAAAGCTTCTTTTTCTACTAGGTTGTCAACTCATTTTTGGACAAGGATTAAGCATTTTTGCACCACCTGACCACATCAAATCGGTTCTTTTTTACGTAAACGAACAAAATACGTCGCTACCCATTGTTGGATTGAACGAAAAAATCACGCTAAAGTTTGATGATTTAAATGCGGACGACAGCACTTATTACTACACCATTGATCGCTTTGATGCCCATTGGAACGAGACCAATTTGTTCCGAGCAGATTATATGGACGGCTATGATGACATTCGCATACAAAACATATCCTATGCAGTCGGAACCTTGCAGTCATACATTCACTACACCCTTACCCTTCCCAATGCCCAAACGCGCTTAAAAAAGAGTGGGAATTATATGCTGAATGTCTGGGACGAAAGCAGAAACTTGGTGCTGCAAAAAAGGTTTTTGGTTAGCCACCAATCATCGGCAGTTGGGGTGCGTGTGCAACGATCGCAACGCATTGAAGACATTCAAACGCATCAAAGCGTACAGTTTGTGGTGAACCTAGATGGCCTAAACGTGTGGCTTCCTGAAAAACAAATAAAGCCGTTTATCGTACAAAACCAACGCTGGCAAACATGGCGCGAGGCAGGTAAGCCCACCTTTAACCTCAAAAATCAACTGCAATTCAACTACAAGCCCGAAACAACGTTTGCTGCTGGGAATGAATATCATTTTTTTGACACACAAGACATTCGCAGTGGAGGTGGCAATGTAGCCCGTGTGTTTCGTGAGGACTTATTTATCTCTGTTTTAAACCCGCAATGGGTGCGTTCTGGCAGGCCTTACACCTATGCACCGGACATAAACGGCGACTTCCGCATCAACACTTTTCAAGGCAGCAATCCAAACACCGAATCGGATTACAGCCGGGTAGTGTTTTCGCTTTTTGCGGAAGATTTCTTATTTGACGGAGCGCATTTTGTGGTTGGAGATTTTAACCAACACATCATGGGTAATGAAAACAAACTAACCTACAACCCTGACTCTGGTCGCTATGAGGCTGAATTATTACTAAAGCAAGGTATTTACAACTATAAGTTTGCAAGTCAAGATAGCGAAGGAACGCTTTACGACAATCTTATTTCGGGCAATTATTGGCCCACAGAAAACGAATATTCTGTGCTGATTTACTACAGACCCATAGGCGCACGCTGCGATGAATTGATTGGTGTTGGAAATGCAAACGCAGAAGACATTGGCTTATAGAAAAATGTTTATCTTTATATTATGATTCAGCAAGTTACACAAGGTATACGCATTTCAGTAAATGCATTTTTTGAAGGGACCTACTTCAAAAACTACCGCTTGCACTATTCATTTGGCTATCGCATATCTATATCCAATCACGGAAAAGACACGGTTCAGCTTCAATCTAGACATTGGAAAATTTTTGACTCCCTAAAGCCCACGGCTATTGTTGACGGAGAAGGTGTAGTAGGAAAAAAGCCCGTTATTAAACCTGGTCAGGTCTACAATTATCAGTCGGGTTGCTTGCTAAGCTCGCCTATTGGCGCCATGCAAGGACACTACGACATGATCAATTTAGCATCGACCAAAAAGTTTCGTGCCAATATTCCTAAATTTGAGCTAAGCCCTGCGTTTGCACTCAACTAACCATTAAATTTATTTTTTATGAAAAACGGTTTTTTCTCAGTTCCAAGGCCGGTAAATGAGCCTGTTTTCGATTATAAAAAAAACAGTCCTGAACGGAAAGAAGTTTTAGAAACATACGCAGCCTTGTACAACAGCACTATTGACGTACCCCTATATATAGGAAATAAAAAAATTGTGACCAAAGAACGTGCAAAAATGGCGCCGCCACACGACCACAAGCATACACTTGGCAGCTTTAGCATGGCTAAAGCTTCGCACGTAACCCAAGCCATTGACGCCGCATTGGCTGCTAGCCCTGATTGGGAAAACACTTCTTTTGAGCATCGCGCAGCTGTATTTCTAAAAGCAGCCGGCTTGATTGCAGGACCCTATCGAGCTAGGATTAATGCTTCGACCATGTTGGCGCAATCCAAAAATATCTTTCAAGCAGAAATTGACGCTGCCTGCGAATTTGCCGATTTTTTAAGGTTTAACGTTGCTTTTGCATCGGATATTTACGCGCAACAACCCATCCAAGGAGATGGCGTTATCAATCGGCTAGAATACAGACCACTTGAAGGCTTTGTCTATGCCGTGACCCCTTTTAATTTCACCGCCATTGCAGGCAATTTGTGTGCCGCCCCTGCCCTTATGGGTAACGTTGTGATTTGGAAGCCAAGCGATCATCAAATGTTTTCTGCCAAAATCATCATGGATATATTTGAGGAAGCTGGCGTACCACCAGGCGTCATCAATCTCATTTCAGGAGATCCAGTTATGATTTCCAATTTAGTACTTGACCACCCACAGTTTGCAGGATTGCATTTCACAGGATCCACAGAAGTTTTTAAACATTTATGGCAACAGATTGGAAACAAGATTACGCATTATCGAAATTATCCCAGAATTGTTGGCGAAACAGGAGGCAAGGATTTTATTTTTGCCCACCATACTGCCGACATCCAAACTGTTGTCACTGCCATCACAAGAGGTGGATATGAATTTCAAGGACAAAAGTGTTCAGCTGCCTCACGCATATACCTCCCCGCTTCCATTGCTCATGAAATACTTGCAGGAGTTGTTGAAAACATCAAAAGCTTTTCAATTGGAACTCCTGAAGACATGAACAACTTTATAACAGCTGTCATACACGAAAATTCTTTTAACAAGCTTGTGCGATATATTGAGCAGGCAAAAACCGACAAGGAAGTCGAAATACTCGCCGGTGGAACCTATGACAAAAGCAGGGGCTATTTTGTACATCCCACCTTAATCAAAACAACCAACCCAAACTACAATACCATGGAAACAGAGCTGTTTGGGCCTATTGTCACGGTATATGTCTATGAAGATAACGAGTGGGAAAGTACCTTGGAATTGGTAAACAACACTTCTGACTACGGGCTAACGGGTGCCATTATTGCACAAAACCGCCATTTTATTGAATACGCATCTAGAAAGTTGCGCCATGCCGCAGGTAATTTCTACATCAACGACAAGCCCAGTGGTGCTGTTGTTGGGCAGCAACCCTTTGGAGGAAGCCGTGCATCAGGAACCAATGACAAGGCTGGTTCAGCGCTAAATCTATTGCGTTGGGTATCGGCTAGGTTGGTAAAGGAAACGCTTGTTCCTGCCAAAGATTATCGCTATCCGTGTATGGATTAAAGCGGTAAATGCACCACTTTTTTTGTTTCAAAAAAATCTTCTTTAAAGATCGCAGCCAAATCATGGGTTTTTGCTTTGGGAAAAGGTTTTAATTCTTCTTTTAGGTCACCGCCTTTTAGATAGAGAATTCCGTTTGAAAGTGCGTGTTTGCTTTTAGCTTTGATTTTGTGTTGTACCCAAGGCACAAAACGCTCCATACGTGTAACAGCTCTGCTAACCACAAAATCAAATGATTGCGTAAGGTCTTCAGCGCGTTTGTGACACGCTTTGATATTTTCAAGTGCTAAGACATCTGCAACGGCTTGCACTACTTTAATTTTTTTTCCAACAGAATCGACTAGCGTAAATTGTGTCTCTGGAAACATAATAGCAAGTGGAATTCCTGGAAAACCACCGCCCGTACCGACGTCCAACACGCTGGATTGAGGCTCAAATGTTAGCACTGTGGCAATACCCAACGAATGGATTACATGACGGATATAGAAATGTGTCATGTCAGCGCGTGAAATAACATTTATTTGTTGATTCCACGAGTCGTAAAGCGGCTTGAGTTGCGCAAACTGATTTAGCTGTTTTTCGCTTAGCTCAGGAAAATAGGTTTTGATTGTTGTATCCATAATTTTTACAAAAATAAGGAAGTGGTTAATTAAAATGTTGTGCTTGTTGTTTGATAGCGTTTATCTTTGACAAAAAATTTAATATGAGTCAAGCATTATCCGAACGCATTAAAAGTTTACCCGCATCTGCCACGTTGGCTATGGCAGCCAAAGCGCGTGAGCTAAAAAACGAAGGTAAAGATATCATTGGACTGAGTCTGGGGGAGCCTGATTTCAATACGCCCGATTTTATCAAAGAGGCAGCTATTGAAGCCATCAATGCCGATTACAACAGCTACACCCCCGTTGACGGATATGTAGAACTGAAAGAAGCTATTTGCGAAAAATTTAAACGCGATAATGACCTTGACTATGCACCAAACCAAATTGTAGTTTCAACAGGAGCAAAGCAATCTATTGCCAATGCGGTTCAAGTGCTCATCAACCCAGGCGATGACGTACTTTTGGTAGCCCCCTATTGGGTAAGCTACTCAGCTATTGTCATTCTTGCCGAAGGAAATCCAATAGAGATTCGTTCTGATATCGAAACCGATTTTAAAATAACACCCGCCCAATTGGAAGGAGCCATCACGCCCAAAACCAAATTGGTGATACTTAACTCGCCCAACAACCCCAGTGGATCGATGTACAGCAAAGAAGAATACGAGGCACTGGCTAAAGTGTTGTTGAAACACCCCAACATCTGCGTGCTTTCTGATGAAATTTACGAACACATTAACTATGACAATACAACCCCATTTAGCTTTGCTGCCATTCCGAGCATGTTCGACAGAACCA
The DNA here is from genome assembly GCA_002313325.1 of Flavobacteriaceae bacterium UBA1115. Classification (GTDB taxonomy): domain Bacteria; phylum Bacteroidota; class Bacteroidia; order Flavobacteriales; family Flavobacteriaceae; genus UBA7446. The sequence continues at coordinate 6,517 of DCBE01000033.1, read as the reverse complement.
TCACTGTCAACGGCTTGGCGAAAGCTTTTGCCATGACAGGATGGAGAATAGGCTATTTGGGTGGTCCTGCGTGGTTGGCTAAAGCCTGTACTAAAATGCAAGGGCAGGTAACTAGTGGCACAAACTGTATTGCACAGCGCGCTGCCATTACGGCTGTTCGTGCATCTGGAAGTAAGATCAAATACATGGTCGATGAGTTTGATTTTCGACGTAAGCGCATCATAGAACTCGTTGAGGACATTGAAGGGTTTAACGTAAATGTGCCAAAAGGTGCTTTTTATATTTTCCCTGATATTTCGTCGTTTTTTGGGAAAAAATTAAACGGTACCTTTATTGAAAACGCTTCTGACTTTGCCATGTATCTTTTGGAAGAAGCCTATGTAGCAACCGTTAGTGGCGATGCCTTTGGATGCCCAAACAACATTCGCATTTCCTATGCCGCCTCTCTTGAAGAAATTGAAGAAGCCATCAGACGCATTAAGGTAGCGGTATCCTAATGATTGCGCCAGTAGTAGGGCGTAAAGAGAATTAAAACGGTAAACAGTTCGAGCCTTCCCAGAAGCATAAGCAAGGAGCACCAATACTTACCAAAATCAGGTAATGAAGAAAACGTACTTAAAGGGCCGACGTCACCCAAGCCTGGCCCAACGTTACCCAGCGAACTTGCGGCAGCTCCAATGGCCGTAGTGAAATCTAAACCGAGGGTGCTTAGCACACCTGCGCCAATGATAAAAAGAATCATGTAGAGTATAAAGAATGCCAATACATTGTAAACAATAGACTGTTCAATAGTAAACTTATTCATCCTGACCATCAAGATAGCATTGGGGTGTAGCGCACGTTTGAATTCCAAGAAACCATTTTTGAGGAGTATCAAGTGACGCATGACTTTTACCCCACCGGAAGTCGAACCTGTCGATCCACCTAAAAACATCAACCCAAAAAACAACATGGTCACAAAGGGTGTCCATGCAGTGAAATCTGCTGTCACCAGTCCTGTAGTGGTAATTACGGCAACTACTTGAAACAGGGCATGGCGGAAGGATTGCTCCCATACTGCAAACATACTGGCGTCGTCGGTAACGTAAGATCCTTGACGCAGTATAGACGCCATCACGATAAAGGCAAAGACCGAAGTAAAGCCCATGTACCAGCTAAACTCCGTATCGGCAAAAACACGTTTAAATTTTCCTTTAATAGCGTAGTAAAGCAACACAAAATTGCTTCCCGCCAAAATCATAAAAAAGATGGTTATATATTGAATTTGCGGCATGTAATTCCAATGTCCAATACTGGAATTTTTAGTGGAAAATCCTCCAGATGCCATGGTACTCATAGCGTGATTTATGGCATCAAAAAGCGGCATGCCAGAAAAGAAAAGCAACAAAGCATTGGTCAGCGTCAGGCCTACATAAATCAACCATAAACGCTTGGCTGTGTCACTGATTCGTGGATGAAGTTTATCTCCTCCCAAAACAGGAGCTTCGGCACTGAAAAGCTGCATGCCACCAATACCGAGTAACGGCAGTATGGCGATGGCTAAAACTATGATACCCATACCCCCCATCCAATGAGTCAGGGAGCGCCAAAGCATAATACTTCTTGGCAAAGCTTCAATATCGTCTATAATGGTAGCGCCCGTTGCCGTATAACCGGACATGGTTTCGAAAAAGGCGTCTATTCCAGAACCAATGGTGGCAGTAAACAGGTAGGGGAACATACCAAAAATGACCATGGTTAGCCATCCAAAAGCAACAATGACATACCCTTCGCGTTTTTTAATTTCCTTGCGGTGATTTAATGTGAGACCAAGCGCCAAACCGCCGACAATAACATTGAGCACTAAAGCCTTGAGCAGTCCAGTTGTAATGCCGTCATTTTGCAGATAACTGTATAGCGTGGTTATCCCCATAAATATGGCATTGAACAGCAACATTAGTCCGAGAATATGTACGATAAGCTTGAGGTTGAATCCCTTCATGACCTACAAGAAAAGTTGTTCTACCCGTCTGATGGATTGCGGCAAACAGCAAACCAAAACAAGGTCACTTTTTTCAATAACAAAGTCGCCAAGTGCAATGACACCTGCACCATTTCGTATCACACCACCAATAGTTGCCGTTTTTGGGAAGTCTAAATCTTTAATCGCCTTGCCGATTACCTTGGCGGTTGGTTTTACTTTAAATTCCACAATTTCGGCATCCATATTGTTGAGCTTAGCCAAATCGACAACCTCTCCCCTTCTAATATATCGAAAAATTGTATTTGCCGTTAACATTTTTTTATTAACAAGCGTATCCACTCCAATGGATTTGGTCAAGTCAAAATAGTCCATGTTTTCAATGAGTGCGATGATTTTCGGCACTTGCTTGGATTTGGCCATCAAACAAGACATTATATTGGTTTCAGCATCGTTGGTTACCCCTAAAAAGGCATCCATTTTATCTAAATTTTCTTCAAGTAGTAGCTCGACATTACGTCCATCTCCGTGGATGATGAGCGTATCGGGCAGTCGCTCAGCCATGTCAATGGCGCGTTCTTTATCAAGTTCAATAAGTTTTACGTTGATTCCTCTATTACATAGGTCTTCAGCCGTTTTAAGACCAATACGACCTCCGCCCAAAATCATCACATTCTTGATTTTATTTTTGACTTCGCCCGTAAGGCTATATAGTTCTGAGACCCCTTGCGGCAGGGTTGTAAAATATACCTGATCTCCTATTTCAAAACAGGTATCTCCTCTTGGAATTATGGTACTATGCGACTGTATGCGCTTTATGGCTATTGGCATAAAGTGAACGCCAGGAAATACGGTAGCGGCCTCACGAACCGTCTTACCAACAAATGGTGCATCATCTTCTAATGTAGTACCCATCATGGTGAGTGCACCATCATCAAATTCGTGACTATTTTCAAAAGCAGATTGATGTATAAGCAATTGTATTTCCTCAGCCGCTAGTTCTTCAGGAGAGACCAATTCGTCTATTCCCAAAGATTTGAAATCAACGTCGTTCTTATATTTTTCAAAATCAATATCAGTGACACGGGCTATGGTTTGCTTACAACCCAACTGTTTCGACAACAAACAACACATAAGATTGGTAGTTTCTGAAGAAGTAACAGCAATCATCATGTCTGCTTGGTCAACACCAGCAAGTTTGAGTGTTGCCAATGCAGAAGGATCTCCCTTAATTGCACGGAGGTCTAGGTTGTTATCTGCATAATTTAGCAATTCCTTATCGGCATCAATAAGGGTAATATCCTGTGCCTCAAACGAAAGTAATTTGGCTAAGTGAAATCCGATATCGCTAGCACCAGCGATGGCAATATTCATCTTTAAAAGAAATTATATGTGCAAATATAGGAAGTTTCTGTTCGGTTTGGTCAAAACAGCTTCTATAGATAATAGCTACATTTGCCAGATATGATTAAAAATGTGACTCCCTACAGCGATTCTAATCTTTCAAAAAAAGAGCAAGTGACCCTGATGTTTGACCGTATTGCACTAAAATACGACAAACTTAATCGCGTGCTTTCCCTTGGCCTAGATAAGGGCTGGCGCAAGCGGATTATCAAGCTTGTTCGCGAGCAAAAAGCAGTAGATGTCTTGGATGTTGCCACAGGCACAGGTGATGTTGCCATAGCCTTGAGTAAAATTCCTAATATAAAGATTGATGCGGCTGACCTTTCAACACAAATGCTGACGGTGCAAGACAAGCAGCTTGAGAAGCTCCAACTGAAAGACCGCATAAAACTTCACGTTGCCGATGCAGAAAAATTGCCTTTTGACACCCAATTTGATGCAGTGACTGTAGCTTTTGGGATTCGAAACTTTGCTAATTTGAAAAAAGGATTGGGAGAAATGTACCGTGTGCTTCGGCCTGACGGCTGTCTGTATATTTTGGAAACTTCGAAGCCAAAAAAATTCCCAATGCGTCAAGCGCATTATATCATGTCTAGAATACTGATTCCATCGATGGGCAAACTTTTTGCAGAAGACAAGGGTGCTTATGCTTACCTTGGTGAATCTGCAGCCCAATTCCCAGATGGCGAAGAAATGTGCAATAAATTACGAAAAATTGGGTTTTCTAAAGTAACGCACAGGCCTTTAACAGGGGGTGTAGTTACTTTATACAATGCACAAAAATGAACCTACGACATACATTTTTTGTTTTTGCTATTTCCTTTTGTTCGGTAGTCCAGCTACAAGCGCAGTTAGATAAGATTGAAAACCTAAAAGAGGACGACTCGAAAAGAATCCGTTTTGGCTATTTTTTGGGGCTAAACGCCGTTGGTGCAAAAATGGAATACAAACCAACCTATGTGAGCACCCCTTTTCGTATTGCCGTAAAACCAAAGCCAAGTTTTGATGTAGGGCTTTTAGCAGATTATAGAGTCAATGAATTTTTAAATATTCGTTTTCATCCCGGCGTAGCTTTTGTTGAACGCGAAATTACATTTCCTTTTTCTAAAAACGACTCTCGCTTTACCAAAGCACTGATCGAGCGTGTTGTGAAGTCCAATTATGTGCGTTTTCCAGTGGGCATCAAATTAAACACGCGTCGCATTCGCAATGCACGTCCTTTTGTAATGGGTAGTATTTCATACAACATGAATATCACGAGCGAGGAAACAAATTCAGAGGATAATAGCTCTGGGAACTTTAGAATGAAACGAGATGTATATGCATGGGAGTTCGCTGTCGGTACTGATATTTACTTGCCCTATTTTAAATTCACCACTTCTTTACATGGCTTTTTTGCAATCAGTGATGAGTTTGTCCCAGATGAGAATTCAAACAGCGTTTACACCCGCTACGTTGCGAGCATGAAAAGTCGGGGTGTGTTCTTGCGGTTTACTTTTGAGTAGATCAGCCTCTTCTACTAAATTCAGCTAATACAATACCCGTTGCCATGGCAACATTTAGGCTTTCAGCTGCTGGATTGCCATAAGCAGGTATGCTTATATTTTCGCTTATTTCAGCACTAATGGCTTCACAAATGCCTTGCCCTTCATTCCCCATCACCAATACCGCATTTTGAGGAATTACTGCTTCATATATGTTTGTCCCCTTAGAATCTGTTCCCACTGCCAGCAAACCGTGTGTTTGAAATGCTTCTAAAAGATCTACATAATGTAGTTGTACTCGGGCTAAGGAGCCCATACTTGCTTGTACCACTTTGGGATTAAAACAGTCTACTGTGTCTGATGAACAAAGTAAATGGGCAATGCCAAACCAATCGCACAAACGAATGATGGTCCCAAGGTTACCCGGATTTCGGATGCCGTCTAAAGCAATATTGATATTTTGGGAAGCAAAATCGACTGGATTTGGAAGCGAAAAGGCCGCCCAGACATTGGGAGAAGTACTTAAATTGCTCAGCTTTTTCATGTCAGATGCGCTGATTGTAGTAGAAGCAACACCCCCAATTTGTGCAGTTTCGAGTGAAAAAAAGTAGCACATCTCAAAGCCATTTTGATGGAATGTTGCTATGGTTTTTTTGCCCTCGACTGGGAAAAGCCTGCGCTGATCGCGAAATTTTTTTTGCCCCAACTGAGCCAACTGTTTTAGTTCGTTTTTGCTAACCATGTATTTGGTGTATTTTTGACTTTTATAACTTTCTCTTGACCACAAGATTTTCAAAAATACTAGGTTTTGGTGTGCTTTTGGGCATAACCGTAGGATGTTCTGCTGTTCGCAATTTACCTGAGGATAGCATCTTGTTGCGTAAAAACACGGTAATTGTAGACAATCAAGCGGCAGTTGACACAGTTGCAAACATTGTTCAACCCAAGCCTAATAATCGTTTTTTAGGCATTCCTTTTGGGTTGTTGCTTTATCAATCTGCAAAAGATAGCACAGATTTTGCTTTCAACAATTGGCTTACTAAAAAACCAAGACGTCAAAAAAGAATGAACACCATATGGTCCGAAAAGCAAGTAAAAAAAATGAAGGCCTACAAAAGCGGTTTTCAAGCATGGAAAAGAAAAACAGGTGAAGCACCCGTGCTTTCAGATTCAATTTCTACGACAATAAATGCACAAAAGCTAAAAGCCTTTTTTTCAAATGAAGGCTATTTTAATGCTGCGGTCAAAACAACAGCTTCGACCAAAAAAAGAAATGCTGCTGTAAATTATAATATCAGTACCAATACACCCTACTATATAGATAGTGTACAGGCCAACATCCAAAGTCCCGTTTTGGATTCTATTTACATGGCTAACAAAGTCAAAAGCAAACTTAAGCAAGGAGACCGTTTTCGTACAACAGCATTTGAGCAAGAGCGAAACAGGCTTTCTGCACTTTTTAGGAATGCGGGTGTTTATCCATTTCAGCTTAACTCCATTGACTTTAGCGTTGGTGTAGATTCAACGGGAACAGACTATCGCTTACCGGTACAACTCAACATCCGAAACTATATTGAAAATCAAGAGGGAAACCCTGTGCCAAAAGAGTATAAAATTTCGAAAATGAATACCGTTGCTGTTTTTTTAGGCAAAGCAGGCAACACTGGAA